>PMDX01000135.1 GCA_003154635.1 Actinomycetota bacterium
CAGGCCGTTGATTCCATCGGCGATCGCTATCTGGGTCGAAAGATCGATGTTGTGGTCGGGGTCGAGGCGCGCGGTTTCATCCTGGCCGCTGCGCTGTCCTACAAGTTGGGTGCGGGGAACGTCTTGATCCGCAAACCGGGGAAGCTGCCGTACAAGACGAACCGGACTACCTACGCACTGGAGTACGGAACCGATACGCTGGAGATCCATCAGGATGCGATACAACCCGGACAACGCGTGGTGGTGGCGGACGACTTGCTCGCGACGGGGGGAACCATCTCGGCGGCTGCGGACTTGGTCCAGCAGCAGGGCGGCGAGATCGTTGAGTTGGCGTTCGTGATCGAGCTCACCGAACTGAAAGGCAGGGAGCGATTGAAGGGGCTGCCCGTCTTCTCTCTCCTACAATACTGAGGAAGTGACGCGCCTGGCGTGGTGTTGTTGTCTCTGCGTGGCCCTGTAGTTCAGATGGATAGAACGACGGCGTCCTAAGTCGTGCGTCGGGGGTTCGAGTCCCTCCAGGGCCGCCAATACGATACAGCGTTGGCGATGGGGAGATACGTCCGATCGTCGAATCTTCATATCTTCACAAAGAGTTAGGTTCTCTATGCCAAAGGAAACTAGCAAGGAAGATATTCGCCGCAATCCTCTCGTTGTGTGGGTGGGGCACACGATCCAATTCTGCCAGGAACGCAGGAGGATAGCTCTTGGGATCCTGGTGGTGCTGGCTGTCATGGCGGGAGCCGGTGCAGGATACTTCTGGTATCAGGAACGCCAAGAGCGCGAGGCCCAGGCCCTGCTGGCTAAGACGCAGGCGGCCTTGCGGGGGGAAAAGCCGGGCACACCAGGAAATTCAGAGGAGGCGACGAAGGGGCTTGCGGAGGTTGTGAGACGGTTTCCCGGAACGAGTGCCGCGGAAGAATCGTTCGTGCGCCTTGGCAACATGCAGTACGACGGCGGAAAGTACGAAGACGCCATTGCCACTTTTGGCAAGTACCTTGCCACGTATGGTCGTGGGCAGTTTCGTATTCTGGCAGGAATCGGAAAGGCGTATGGGGAGGAGGCAAAGGGTGATCATCAAGCTGCCGTAAAGACCCTCTCGGAGTTGGTGGCGACGGTGAAGGATGACCCGATGCTGGGAGAGGCGTATTCGGACCTGGCTCGATTTTATGAGGAGGCCAAGAAGCCCGAAGATGCCCTGCGGGTGTACGGCCAGATTGTCGAACGCTTTCCCCGGACCCAGTGGGAACAACGCGCGCTTCGGCGTATGAGCGCACTCAAGGCAAAGTGAATGTCGTGTTCGAGTCGTACCTCGTGGTCGTGACGTGGCGGCCTGGTCATGGTTCCGATAGTTCGAGGAATGATAGTATCGTAGGATATGTCGTCTCTGGTAGTTCCCCAGAGATCCCCAAATGTTCTGCCTCGTAATCCAACTCCCTCGGTTTGAGCGTCAAAAGTCCTCGCAGCCAGAACGTGCAATATTATACCAGGTTGGCAATGGTCTCACCATTTATTGACCTGCGGATGCAAAATGTACCGCATGATTGCCCCAAGTTTGGAAGCTTGCCTGGAGTGTGAATGGTTGGAGGTCGTGGTGTGCGATCTTTGAAAGCATGCGTTCTTGTGCTGAAGTTCGATCGTAGGTGCACGTGCGTGGGCGGGGAGAAGCGGTCGCGGTGCGCGCCTCACCAACCCAGGCGCATTCTGGCAGTCTGAAGGCTGGGGTCATAAGTACTGATAATGTATATTATGTGAAATATAATCTAAATTAAGAAGTCCGGAACCCATGCCGGAACATCGCCACTTGAGGCCTCAACTACTTCTACTTCTGTCGACACGGATTGGTGAGTGATTTCTTACTCCTGACGTCTCTTCGTGTTGTAGATCATCAAGGCTCTCTCGCCCGCATCCCGGATTCATTTCTTCAGGGCCCCAAGAAGACTGGAAAGGTTTCCGAAATCAGACGCATCTTCCCCGGCAGACCCGTCGTCTCGCGTATGAAGGCGACCATCACGGCTTCTACATTCGTTGCGTTCTCTCGGGCACAATTTCTTGGACGGCCGGCATTTGCCTTATAACCAGATCGGCCAGGTCGACTAGGATATCCGCGAATGGTTGCGGCGCGTAGCCGAGCGCATCCTCCAACGCGCGAGCCCCGAAGAGGTCGTGGCATTCACCGGCGACGTCCTGCTGGAGACAGCCTCGCCTCATGGCGGGCTCTATGTGGCAAATATGCTCTGGGAACACGGGTGAGGCTGCGCGAGATCGTAACCCGGTGGCGTCCTCCAGGCCGAGTCGAGCTATGCGCCCCTGGAACGGGCGCTCTCCGGAGCTTCGCCTCCCGCGGACATGGCGGCGAGACCANNGAACCAACGACATAGGGCTTATGAGCCAGGTTAGTACCATCTATATGACGGGTACTTACGAAAGCAACCTCTTGTAAATACATCATTGTGATAAACCATACATCACTCGTTCTAACAGAGCAATCGGCACCAAAACCGGCACCTATTGTCTGACCACAGACGCTTCCGTTTCACGCGTGGCGGCTAGTGGTTTCCGAGCCAAGACCTCAACTGCCTGCTTGAGATGACCTGGGGCCAAATGCGCATACCGCATCGTCATTTGGATGGTCTTGTGACCGAGGAGGGTCTTCACGGTGTACAGGTCCACTCCAGCCATCACTAACCGTGTCGCGAAGGTGTGGCGGAAGTCGTGGAAGTGGAAGTCCTCGACCTTCGCTTCCTCCAGTGTAGGGTACCAAATTCGAGCGAAGTTCCTCAGATACGCCCCGTTCGGTGAGCAGAAGACAAACGGACTGTACAATTCGTGGCCGTTCTTGGCCTTCTGTCCCTGGCGGTGGCGCGCTTGGCGCAACGCGAGCAGCGCCTTCCGGAGTATCGTATTCATGGGAATCCGCCTCCCCTCCCCGGATTTCGACTGCCGAATGTTGATCGTGCCGCTGTAAAAGTCGATGTCCGTCCATCGCAGCTTGAACAGTTCGCCCTGACGCAGTCCGGTGTGCAGGTCTGTCAGCACGAGGATGTGGTGCTCCAAGGGGAGGGCCTTAAACAGGCGGGCTTCCTCTTTGTCGGTCAGGTACCGCACGCGCTCGTTGTTCTCCTTGAACTTCTTGACCCCGACCGTGGGATTCGTCTTGGCCTTGCCTTGCTTGATCGCGTAATTGAAGGCCGCACGGATGACAGTCAAATACCGATTCGCCGTCGAGGGCTTTAGTGGCTCTTTCAGCTCCGTGAGTCCCAAGATGAATCCCTCGACCTCCGTCTGTTTGAGCTTATTCACGGGGACGTCCCCAAAGGCGTCCTTCATACGTTTCCTGGCGATGCCGCGGGCTCCCGAACTCATCACCCACCGCTTCCGCCGATCGCAATAGGTGTCGTAGTCCTTCAGCACCTCAGAGCATAAGACCAGCCGCTGCTGCTCCCGAGGGAAGAACCTCCCTTCCCGGATCTCTGTCTTGCGCTTCTCATAGACCTGACGTGCCAGGCCCTTGGGTCCGACCCTCTCCCGATGTTCACGCCCTTCACCGTCAATGTAACGAACCCACCAAACTCCAGAGCTCTGGGGCCGCTCAAAGAGTCCTCGGTCTTTTGCTCCAAGTCGTGCCATGATCCTTATCCTCCACATCCCTTGTCGCTACGTCACGATGGCCGATGGACCTCTCTTGCCTTAGCACGCCTACCCGAGCTCTGGGGCCCCGGAGACGGCGCCGGGGTTCAGCAAAAAGTGCATCAGCTCAACATCTCCATGCGCTCGTTCCTCTCGGCGGTGACGGGCCCTGTCGGGACTCAGCTTGTGAGCGCGGCTTGCTGGTCATGACCTTAGTTCGAGTTTGCCCTTTGGCACCCGAAAGCTAGTCCGGCCTGATGCTTTGGTCAAGCCGTAAAGCCATAACCGGGTGATTTCGGCACTTGCGTCAGGTGGTCAGCCCCCCCCGACAGTATGGTTTCGCTGGCCCATAAGTCCGCAAGAGTAGCCTTTGCCCTGACATCGATTGTGAGCCATCAACGAAAAATTATCGGACAGCCGGTAGGCTCCGGGTATTAATCCATTCCAGGAGATGCAGGAGGCGGTAACGGACACATCGGCGGCCGATCTTCACACAGGGGAGTTCTCTTCGGTAGGTAAGGTTCCTGACAGTCCCTAGGTCAAGCCCAAGAAGTTCTGCAGCCTCTTGGGCGGTGTAGAGCTTCAAGAGAAGACGGTCCGGCGAGCATACCCCGGCTTGTCGCATCTCCGCTTCGAGCGCGGTGACTCGAATCGCCTGCCTTCCTGCCCCTTCTTCACCCATGTAGTTCATCCTCTGATGATCCTCGCACTTTGGTAATCGCCCAGGGCCATGGGCTTATATTCGCGGGACAGGGTGGGCACCGTCCCCCACGCGGATCCACCGTCGAGGGCAATCCCCTACTCCACAATCCAGCGGAGCTCGGATCCATGCAGCGACCCTTGAAGCGGTACTCGTACTCTGCCACGATTCCTGCAACTGACAAGAGCACGTTTCTGCGGGTTTGACCTGAGCACTATGGGAATAGCCGACTAGAAGAACCCGTGAGGGTCCGCCGTAACCTTCGCCCGATGCCCATCCGATCTGCGTCCTC
>PMDX01000048.1:0-9220 GCA_003154635.1 Actinomycetota bacterium
TCAGCAGGCCGCCCGAGGTCTGGGGGTCGTAGATGCAGGCAACCAGGAGGTCGTCTTTGTCGTTGTCAGCCGGAAGCTCCGCACCGATGACGTAGCGTCGGTTACGGGACTGCCCTTCGGGCACCATCCCCATGGAGGCCATCTCGAGAGCGTGCTCGAGCAGGGGGACCTCATCCGCCCAAAGCTCGGCCGACACGTTCCCGGCCCTCAACATTTCAAAGAGATGGCCGGCAAGACCGAACCCTGTGACATCCGTGCACGAGCTGACATTGTGTCGGGAGAGCACACCTGCCGCGCTGGCGTTCAGAGTGCACATCGATTCGATAGCCTCGCCTATCTCTTTCTCAGTGATGAAGTCGGCCTTCAACGCGGTCGCGAGTATCCCCGTGCCGATGGGCTTGGTCAACACGAGCAGGTCTCCGGGTCGCGCGCCGTCGATCGTGGTCATTCGCTCGGGGTCGACGACCCCGGTTACTGCCATCCCGTACTTGAGCTCTTCGTCATGCACTGTATGTCCTCCGACGACTACCGCCCCGGCTTCGCGGACCTTGTCGTACCCTCCGCGCAGCATACTTTCGATGATGTCGAGCTGGAGCTCGCACGGGTACGCGACTATATTCAGCGAGGTCAGGGGTTTGCCTCCCATGGCATAGATATCGCTCAACGCGTTTGCGGCGGCTATCTGTCCGAAAGAATATGGGTCGTCCACCATGGGCCCGAAGAAGTCGACCGTCTGCACCATCGCGAGACCCTCGGAGAGGAGGTATACACCGGCATCCTCGCCGCTCCGTGTGGTAGAGAGAAGCTCCGGCCGGGATTCCTCGGGCAGCCTTGAAAGTATGTCCTGCAGGTCCCCCGGGCCGACCTTGCCGGCGCACCCCGCGCGGCGCGAGTAAGACGTCAACCTGACACTGTCCGTCACCTCTACACCTCTTTCCCGCGCTCCACCAGCTTGCGCTCAAATGGATAGACAAGCGTATGCCCGCTCAAACCCGCCGCCTCGATGGCTTCCTTCGCCCTGGCGACTTGCGAATCGTTCAAGAGAAGCGCGATGCCGCACTCGGCCGTTATCTCCACCGGTGTAGGGATGACGGCGAGCAAAACAAGGGCGCTCTTGAGCGCCCGTTCGTATTTCAGCGCCATGTTGGTGCTGTCAAAAACGAGCAACCCGTAGCTCTCCGCCCCGTTGTCCATGCTTTCAGGTTCGTTCATCATGATTAGATATTCTAATTGATTTCATGCTTCATGGTTATAGGGCGACCGTTGTTAGTTCATTGTGGAACCCGTGTCTGCCCGGCGTATACGGATGGGGGTTGAGGAGTGTTGATTTTGGCTGGGATTGACAACGTTTGACTTGTAATGATAGAAGTATCACGGTTCCTTCGGAAACCTTGGATATAGAATTATTGTGGAGCACGTTGCCTGATGGCACTCGAAAGAAGCAGCTGTGTGTTCCATTGAATCTAGCCGGGAGGGCAAGTCATTTGACGTATATGCCCGCGCCCGATTGGGCATCTTGTTTCGAGCTTTCTTTCTGTTCGCGTCTTTATTGTCCGTAAATGCCTCTAGTAAGGCATTTTTTATGTGCAACTAGGCATTGTGAATAATCAGGAGGTGAAGGTTCTTGACGGGTAAAACGGTAAGCAGGCGCCAGTTTCTGAAACACGCTGGCGCGACGGCCGCCCTGTTAGGCCTGTCGGAAGCGATGATCCCGCAATTGGCAAAGGCTCTCGAAGAGCTCGCCGCCGGGAAGCCACCCGTGATCTGGATACAGGGGCAGAACTGCACAGGTTGCTCTGTCTCGTTCCTGAATTCCAACTACCCGGGGGTTGCGGAGCTCGTCCTAAACGATCTCTCGGTGCGCTATCAGCCTAATGTGATGGGTGGCACCGGACAGACGGCAGTGGAGGCGATCGATCAGACGCTCCAGAATGCCGCAGGCAAGTTCGTCCTCGTCGTGGAAGGCCCCGTACCGACCAAGGAAAACGGCGACTTCTGCACATTCGGTCTGGGCAGTGGCACCAAGAAACTCATGGGCAACACCGTACCGAACGACAAGCCCATCGCTGAGTGGATCAAACAACTGGCGCCGAAAGCTGCAGCCGTCATCGCCAACGGGAACTGCGCTTCCTTCGGAGGCATACCGGCAGCCAACGCGTCTGTCACCGGCACGACCCCCGTGCCAAAGTACATCTCGAGCCTGGGCGGCAAGATGCCTCCGGTAGTCAATGTCGGCGGCTGCCCGTCGCACCCCGACTGGTTTGTGGGCACGGTGCTCGAGGCGTTGCTCTTCCTCAGTGGCAAGGGCAAGCTCAACCTCAACAGCAACAATATGTCAAAGACGTTTTTCGGCCAGTTGATACACGAGAACTGCGAGCGGAGGGCGTCGTTTGACTCGGGCCTGTTCCTCGAAGACTGGAACCAGGCCGATCCGGACATGAAGCTCTGCATGTTCAAGCAGGGCTGCAAAGGCCCCGTCACCTACGCGGACTGCTGCGTGAGGCGCTGGAACTCGAAGGTCAACTGGTGCGTGGGAGCCAACGGTCCGTGCCACGGCTGCGCATCGCCGAACTTCTACAAAGAGCTTTCGCCTCTATACGAGCCACTCGCAAACACCAACTTCGCCGGCATCAGCACGGCCCCGGATGTTCTCGGATGGGTAGCGGCCGGAGCGACGGCGGTTGGCGTCGGAGCACATTACCTGTACAAGCAGCTAGGCGAGAAGCCTAAGGATACCGCCGAAGGTGGTGAGAAATAGTGGCACAGATAGTAAGCATCGACCCCGTAACCAGAATCGAGGGTCACTTGAGGATCGACGTCGAGGTCACCAACGGAGTGGTGACGGATGCCTGGTCGACGGGAACCATGTTCCGCGGCTACGAGATGCTGATCCAGGGCAAGCACCCCTGGGACTGTCAGCAGGTCATGGAGCGAATCTGCGGTGTCTGCCCGCTGATTCATGGCACAGCCGCCTCGTACGCTCTCGATGACGCGATGGGAGTAAAGCTCCCGGATAACGCCAGGATCATTCGCAACCTGGCCCTGGGTGCAAACTACATCCAGTCTCACATCCTCCACTTCTACCATCTGCAGGCGCTCGACTACATCGACGTCGCAGCGGTGCTGAACTACAGTGGAAACGACCCGGGGCTGCTGGTCCTGAAGAACAAGATCAGCCAGCTTGCGAGCGCCAATGACCTCTATCCGTTCCTGCCGGCGTACTCGGCTCCCGACTACATAGGCGAGGCTGGAGGGCCTGGCGACGCCAACCTGGCGACAGAGCTTGTCGGGCATTACGTCCAGGCGTTCGAGATGCGCAAGAAGGCCCAGGAGATGCTCGCCATCTTCTATGGCCGCATGCCTTCGTTCGTCGGCACCATCCCGGGTGGCGTAACCCAGCCGCCGACGGTCACCAACATAGCGGCGTTCGCGTCCAGGCTCACTGAGCTCCAGCAGTGGATAAACGAGATTTATCTGCAGGACGTCCTGGCAATTGCGGCGATACCCGCTTACAAGGCGTTCATGAAGCTCGGGGATTCCGGCGGAAACTTCCTGGCTTATGGTGGCTTCGACCAGAACCAGGCGGGCACCGAGAAGTTCTTCCCGCGCGGAACGATCTACGGAAACGACATCATGAGCGTGCAGGGGATGGACGAGACCAAAATAATCGAGAACGTGGGGCACTCCTTCTATACCAAGGACTGCGGGCCTCTCAGCCCGAAGCAGGGCAAGACCGACCCACAGCTCGACAAGGAAAACGCCTACTCGTTCCTCAAGGCACCGCGCTACAACGGCCAGCCCATGGAGGTGGGCCCCCTGGCACGGCAGCTCGTCAAGAAGCCGGACATCCTGGTGAAACTCGCCACGGATCTCGGCCTTCTCACCCCGCCGGTCAAGTTCGGCATCCTGCCGAGGACAGCGGCACGCGCCATCGAGTGCAAGCTCATTGCGGAAGAGATGACGACGTGGCTTGGGCAACTCCAGCCGGGCCAGCCGATCTGGGACCCGAAGGGGCAGGATATCCCCAGCGATTCCTACGGGCGCGGACTCGTCGAGGGGCCTCGCGGCGCTCTCGGCCACTGGATACACATCCAGAATCAAAAGACGGGCAACTATCAGGCCGTCGTCCCGACCACCTGGAACGCCTCGCCGCGTGACGACAAGGGCACGCGCGGACCGATCGAGACATCCCTCATCGGACTTCCGGTGCCGGATGTCAACAACCCGATCAACGTCGTCCGTTGCGTCCGTTCGTTCGACCCGTGCCTGGCATGTGCGATCCATATAATCCATCCCGAGCATAACGGCGTAAAAGAGTTCCGAATCATCTAGGGGGGTGCCCGATGAAGGAAAAGGTGAATATCCCGGGCCCCGCCAAAGTGATGTACGCCATCTATGCCGGCGCGCTCGCGGTGGTGGTCTACTCGGGATTCGACTACCTGCACCCGTTCGTATCGGGCTGGAGGTACCCGTGGTCGAATGCCCTCCTGCAGACACTGAACTTCCTCGCGATATGGACGATCGCGCTGGTATCGTTCGTGTTTCTGTACTACGCGCTGCTCGGCAAGCCAAAGAATGTGGAGTGGAACGAGCGCCTTGGTATCTTCAGGATAATCCTGGCAGTGATAGCGCTATGGTTCTTCTTCCTTTCGATGGCCGTGTACCAGCCCTGGGGTTGGATGGGCGGGTTGAACGCGGCGCTTGGAGGACCGATCAAAGTCAACAAGTGGTATGAGATATGGCTGTGGATAATACTGCTGGTCAATCTCATCTATGTATACTCGCGCTGGGCTGTTTCCGAGAGGTTTCCAAGGCTTACGGCCCCCAAAAAGGCAGAGTAGGAAGGTGATCTGATTGAGCAATCAGGGTTATAAGACCTTTAAAGGAGGCATACATCCGCCTTACAACAAGGAACTTGCCTCCGGTAAGGCGATCACCCCGGCGCCAATCCCTTCTGAGCTGGTGATTCCTCTCAATCAGCATATCGGCGCGCCGAACAATCCCCTGGTCTCGCCGGGGGATAGGGTGAAGGTAGGACAGAAGATAGGCGAGACGGATGCTTTCGTATCGGCCCCCGTGCACTCCTCGGTGGCGGGCACGGTAAAGGCCGTGGAAGACATCAAGAACTTCACTGGAGCGATGGTTAAGAGCGTTATTATAACCGCCGACTCCGACCAGCCTCCTTTCGAGGCTAAAGAGATGAAGCCGTTGGCGGACCTGTCCGCCGACGAGATAAAGCAGATCGCCAAGGAGGCGGGCCTGACCGGAATGGGAGGCGCTGCGTTCCCGACGCACGTCAAGTTGTCGCCCCCCAAGGACAAGCCGGTCGACTCGGTCCTGATCAACGCTTGCGAGTGCGAGCCGTTCCTGACATGCGACCACAGGCTGATGCTCGAGCGCCCTGTCGACCTGGTCGAGGGCCTCAAGCTCCTCATGCGCGCCGTTGACGCGGAGAAAGGGGTAATCGGCATCGAGGCCAACAAGATGGACGCGGTCGAGAAGGTCCGCTCAGCCGTCTCCGCGGAGCCCAGCATCGAGGTCGAGATACTCGACGTCAAGTACCCGGAGGGCTCGGAGAAGCAGTTGATCGCGGCGGTGACAGGCAGGAAGGTACCGCCGGGCAAGCTGCCGAGTGAGGTCGGCTGTCTCGTACAGAACGTCGGCACGGCCATCGCGCTGTACGAAGCCGCTTCGACCGGCAAGCCCCTCTACGAGAGGGTGCTGACCGTAACGGGCCATGCCATCAAGAACCCCAGCAACTTCCTCGTGAAGGTTGGGACGCCGATCTCGGTCCTCATCGAGGCGGCCGGCGGGCTCGCGGACAATGCGACGAAGCTCATCATGGGAGGGCCGATGACCGGCTGGGCCCAGGAAGAGCCGACCGCAAACGTCGTGAAAGGCACCTCGGGTATACTGGCGCTGCCGCCTGATCTGGTTGATGTTCGGGAAGAGCACGGGTGCGTCCGGTGCACCAAGTGTGTGGAAGCATGCCCGATGTACCTGATGCCCAACTACATAGTAGACGCGGTGCAGAAAGAGGATTGGGCCAAAGCGGAGCTCTGGGGAGCTATCGACTGCTTCGAGTGCGGTGTCTGCTCTTACACGTGCCCCGCTTACATACCACACGTCAGCTACGTCCGTAAGGCAAAGGCCCAGATAGCGGCCCTTAAGAAGAGATAGAGTGGAGGCGATGCTAAGTGGCAAACAATAAGTTCATGACCACCGTCTCCCCCCACCTGCACGAAAAAGGGCAGACCATCGACCGAGCCATGAAGGACGTCCTTCTTGCGCTGGCCCCCGCCGGTGTCTGGGCGATTATCGTGTTCGGGTTCCAGGCGATACTGGTCATGGCGGTCAGCATCATAACCGCGATGCTTTCCGAAGTGGTAGTGCGCAAGATACTGGGGCGCAAATCGTCACTGAGCGACCTGAGCGCGGTGCTGACGGGCTTGTTCCTTGCGTTTCTGCTTCCGGTGACCACACCTTTATGGGTCGTGGCAATCGGCGCGTTCCTCGCGGTGGGGGTAGCCAAGGAGCTCTTTGGCGGCCTGGGTAAGAACATCTTCAACCCGGCGCTGTTCGGAAGAGTGGCCTTGATGATATCACCGCTCTGGCTGTACATAGCCAAGTTCGTTAAGCCGTTCTGGTATACGGCCAATGGCGTGAACTGGTTCACGCCCATTACTACCTCGATCAACAACGGTGTTGCGGGCAGGGTAGTCTTCAAGACCCTTGCCGGCACGACCAAGGTCAACGTGGTAACGTCTGCGACGCCGCTGTCGCTCCTGAAGAGCGGCAGGATGCTGGCCAATACGGTCTCTGGAGCAACACCCGTAGGTGCGACGTGGATCACCAGCAGCGGCAGGCCGAGCTTCTGGTCGATGGCACTCGGCCTCAAGGCCGGGAGCATGGGCGAGGTTTCCGTTCTGCTTCTGCTCCTCGGTGGCCTGTACCTGATCTATCGCCGTACGATTGACTGGAGGATACCCGTCGGCGTGCTCTGCGGCGCGCTGTTCATCTTCCTGATCACGTGGAACCACCCGGTGTACCAGATGCTTTCGGGCGGCATATGGCTCGGCGCCTTCTTTATGGCGACAGACTGGGTGACCAGCCCGATGACTAAACGTGGCAAATGGATCTATGCCGTGGGTATCGGTGTGTTTATCGGGTTGATAAGGCTTGTGAGCCCGCTTCCCGAAGGTGTGGCAATTGCCATACTGATCTGGAACGCGCTGACGCTGGTGCTCGATCGTTACGTGGCTGAGCCGAAGTTCGGTGAGATCAAGAAGCCCTGGTTCAACAGGGTTCCGGTCCTGCCGAAGCCGAAGCCGGCGGCGCAAAAAGCCTGACAGCGACGGCATAAGACAGCAAGAGATAGGCATACGCGCCCCCGGCGACCCCGGGGGCGCGTCTCTATCGCTTGGGTGTTAGAATTGAACAACGTGAATCTCTCGCCGACGAGCCACATTCATAGGACATGTCTGACTGTGTAATCATCGGAATCGGTAATCTCATAAAGAGCGATGACGGCGTTGGCGTTCATGCCGTAAGGTACCTTGAGGGCAAGGTGCCGGGCGATGTCGAGCTGGTCGAGGGCAGCATTTTTTGTGCCGACCTGTTCGTTTTCATCGAGGGGCGCGACAAGGTGATCTTTATAGACGCTATCGACGCCGGCGATGAGCCGGGCGCCATATTCAGGTTCACACCTGACCAGGTGCGCAACGAGAACAAGGGCGTTTCCATGTCTGTCCACGATTTCGGGTTGTACGAGTTGATCGCGATGGCGAGGCTGATGGACCAGTGCCCGGAGGATATAACGATAATCAGCGTGCAGGTGAAGACCATACAAACCGGTGATACGTTGTCGGACGAGGTAAGCGCGGCGATCCCGAGGGTGCACGAGCTGGTTCTCGAGGAGATCGGAGCGCGCGGCGGCAGATGAGACACCTTAGGATAGAGGTACGAGGCATAGTCCAGGGTGTTGGCTTCCGTCCGTTCGTCTACCGTATTGCGCACGAGCACGGGATCAATGGAACGGTCTCGAACAACCCCCTGGGCGTCGATATAACGGCAAGCGGAGAGGGCGACCAGATCTATCTCTTTCTCAAGGACCTCAAGGACGAGGCGCCACCCGCGGCGGTTGTGGAGAAGGTCAGCGTCTTTACGATAGAGCCGTTCGAGGCGGGCGCTTTTCGGATCGTCCCATCCACCCGGCAGGGTGAAAAGCACGTCCTGATATCTCCGGACCTGGCGACGTGCGACGACTGCGCATCCGAGCTTTTCGATGAGAGTGACAGGCGCTACCGCTACCCGTTCATCAACTGCACCAACTGCGGGCCGCGCTTTACGATAATCTCCGACACGCCGTACGATCGGCCCAACACCTCAATGGCGAAGTTCCCTATGTGCCCGGAGTGCCGGCGCGAGTACGACGACCCGGCTGACAGGCGTTTCCACGCCCAACCGAACGCCTGCCCCGTCTGTGGGCCCAGAGTATGGCTGGTCGATGCGGACGGGTCCCCGGTCACCGGCGATGCCGTGAGCGAAACCGCGAGCCTGCTCAAAGAGGGCCGCATAGTCGCGTTGAAGGGACTGGGAGGCTTTCACCTTGCATGCGACGCGACCTCCGACGAGGCGGTATCACGCCTTCGCGAGCGGAAAAACCGTTACGGGAAGCCGCTCGCTGTGATGGTGCGCGATATTGCGTCTGCAAGGCGTTACTGCAGCGTCGACGAGCCGGCCGAGGAGCTGCTTCGTTCGACCGGGAGGCCGATCGTGTTGCTGCGCGAACACGAGGACTCTGCACTCTCGCGTGATGTCGCAACGGGGCTGTCGAACCAGGGTTTGTTCCTGCCTTACACGCCCTTGCATCATCTCGTTCTGGCCGAAGCGGAAATGCCTCTCGTGATGACCTCGGGGAACGTATCGAGTGAGCCGATAGCAAAAGACAACGACGAGGCGCTGCGGAGGCTCTCGAGCATCGCCGACTATTTCCTGCTGCACGACCGCGACATCCTCGTGCGCTACGACGACTCGGTGAGCCGCGTCTTCAGGGGTGCCGAGTACCCCTTGCGAAGAGCGAGAGGTTATGCGCCGTATCCCGTGAGAGTAACCCTACCGGCGCCGGTTGAGGTCCTGGCGGTGGGCGCAGAGCTCAAGAACACCTTCTGCCTGCTGCGAGGCGAGGAGGCGTTCCTGAGCCAGCACATCGGCGACATGG
>PMDX01000048.1:9239-10166 GCA_003154635.1 Actinomycetota bacterium
ACCACCACGCGCACATTGCGAGCTGCATGGCAGAAAACCGGATCGAGGGGCCGGTCCTGGGCGTTGCCTGGGACGGCACAGGTTACGGTGAGGACGGAACTGTTTGGGGCGGCGAGTTTCTGCTCTGCGATGGATCGGAGTACCGCAGGCTCGCCCACCTCCACCAGTACCCGATGCCGGGAGCGGATGCGTGCATATACAAGCTATACCGGATGGTCATGGGAATCCTGAGCGAGCTTTACGCGGACCCGGATGAGGCGCTGGAACGACTTCGCCGAAGGTTTGACATCGAGGACGACGAGGCCGAATCGCTCGCTTTCCAGCTCAAGAACAAGATCAACTCCCCTCTCACGTCGAGTGCGGGCAGGCTGTTCGATGCCGCCGCCGCGCTTTCCGGCCTCCGGGTGGAGGCCGTCTATGACGGACAGGCCGCGAGCGAACTGGAGTCCTGTGCCCGGATCGTGCGCGAGTATTACAATTTTAGGATAGACAGGTCTGCCCTTCCCTGGATCGTGGATACACGTCAGGTATTCCGGGAGCTCATGGTAGACGTGGATAGCGGCAATACGGCTCCGGACGTAGCGGGTAAGTTCCACGCGACGATGGCCCTTGCCATTGTCGAGACATTGGAGGCGCTGCGTGATGAGACCGGCATCAACCGAGTCGCGCTCAGCGGCGGCGTATTCCAGAACGAGCTCCTCACAGGATGGGTCATCGAAGGCCTCAAGGCTTCGGGATTCCAGCCTCATATCCACCGTCGTGTCCCGTGCAACGACGGCGGCGTCTCCCTCGGCCAAGCCGTAATCGCCGCAAACAAGTACAATAGATAACCGACTTGAAGCAGGTCTGACTACAGGTTCTTGAGTAGAAGGAAGAGTGACATGTGTCTGGCTGTGCCGGCTGAAGTGGTAGAGATACATGATGGGG
>PMDX01000270.1 GCA_003154635.1 Actinomycetota bacterium
CGTAACCCCGGCAGGATTCAGGGCTGGGGGTCAGGTTTTTTGTTGTTTATCCTTTTCTCTCTGGTTTTTCAGAATGTTGCTGACGGTTGAGTAGTGCAGGTTCAGGTGTTCAGCTATCCTGCTTATTTCATACCCGTGTTTCTCGTGGGCAACTGCCATTTGCCTGTTTCTGTCACCCAGGCTTGAGACGTCGGAGAAGATCTCGTCGAGAGGAAGTCTCACTGGATAGCGTTCCTTCCTTATGATCTCCTGGCTCCTGTTCTCCTTCTCTATGAGATCCTTCACTTCAAGTGTGAAATCATCGCTCCCCAGGATGAATCCGGCTTTCAGGTCTTCCCATATCGTTTCATCTTTCTTATCACTCACGAAACTCCTGAAAAGCTTTACCGCTTTATCCCTGTCGTGCGAGAAGCAGGACAGGATGAGATCCGGTTCCGTCAGGTGTTTATCTTTTGTCATGCCCGCTGTTGTTTCATGATAACTGCTCCATCTATAGACGGATGGATCATCTACGAGGCCTGCCCCCACCGGATTTCTTACGATGTAGCGGACAAGGGCGAGGAAGTATTCGTCTTTGTCGCAGATTATCGCCTTGTACCTGCCCTGAAACAGGTGACCCGTTCTGTTGAGTTTCTTGTTGAAGCCCTGGGTGTAGATACCGTTTATCTGCCTCATTGCCTCGGACAGGTTCGGGCGACATGTCTCAACCAGCAGGTGATAATGATTGTCCATCAGGCAGTAGGAGTGGATTATCAGCCCGTACCTGTTCTTCATTGATTTCAGTACGGAGATGAACAGCTCTCTGGAAGAATCGTCTTTGAATACTATCTGCCCGTTATTTCCCCTAGTTGTCACGTGGTAGAGGGCACCCGGGTATTCTATTCTGAGTGGCCGGCTCATCGGAGCAGTCTATCATATGNNGACCCCCGGCTTGACCCCAGGAATGCAAGGGAGGAATGGGCCTCCGAGCCTTGAATAAGCAGACTGTCGGTCATTTCAAGCGTCATACAGATAGTGGGTGATGGCATTGTTGTACTGGGCTGTGGTCTTCCTGATCATTGCGATAGTAGCGGCAATCCTGGGTTTTGGTGTGATAGGGGGAGTCGCAGCAACTATTGCCAAGGTCTTGTTCATCGTATTCTTGATCCTGCTGGTGCTCTCGCTGATATTCGGCTGGCGAGGGCGGCGCGCTTGACGTGAAACGAAAATACCTGAGACGTGGCTGCCAATTCAGCAGGCGCATTGCTCAACAATGTTGATTACCGTGGCAGACGCCCCGTGTCGACTACCCCACTTCGAGTCGCTGCACAGGCAAACCGGTAAAGGTCCGGAGCGCACTCGGGAAGAGCAAAGAATAGGCAAAGAGGATCTCCGAGCAGGGCAACAGGTTGATCGAGGAGGGGAAAAGGCGCTCGAAAAAAGAATGGAAGAGATGAAGAAGAAGCGAGAGGCCAGTAAATAGCGTTCGGGGTAGACGCGCCAAAGCCTCGCCTCCGAGCGAGGCTTTGATTATTGGCGATCACAAAGCGGCCCGGACCATTCAGGAGGACTGACAATGACGGAGCAGCACCTCGACCTCTTGGACATCACAACCAACCCTGTTGATGACCTGCTAACGCGTATCCTATACAACTGCGAGGTCGTACCCAGCGTCACCTACGCCGTCGCGGGCAACTACGACTGCAAGCTCGACCTCTGGCTCCCGAAGGACGCCGCCGGGCCAGTCCCGACGCTTATATACCTGCATGGCGGAGGATGGGTCAGCGGTCTCAGGCAGGAGTTCTCGCTATTGTTCCTGCCCTTCATAGAGATGGGTTTCGCTGTGGCGAACGTCCAGTACCGCATGGGGCACGTGTCTGCCGCGCCCGCGGCCGTACTTGACTGCCGTGCAGCACTGCGCTGGGTTGTCTACAACGCGGACAAATACAATTTCGATGTTGACAGGATCGTGACGTTCGGCCACTCCGCGGGCGGCCACCTCGCGCTTATGACCGGAATGCTTCCGGCTTCTGCGGGCCTTGACTTCGAGACACCGGGCGGCAATGACCTGGAGCGCCAGGAAGCCATGATGCGGTACTACGCTGAATGCGAGGAGGGGAAGGACGAGCTCAAAGTGGCCGCCATCATAGCGTGGTCGGGAATAACCGACGTCAACGATCTTCTCGCGGGCGTGAACAGGAAGGGGTACGCTCTCTCATGGCTCGGCACCGTGCCTTATGTCGAGGAGCTGGCGAAGAGGATGTCGCCACTCACGTATGTCAGGCCTGAGCTGCCGCCGATGCTGCTGATACACGGCGACGCGGATATGGTCGTGCCTTACAGCCAGGCCGTGAGGCTGCAGGAGGCGCTTGACAAGGCGGGCGTGAATAACGTCCTGGTGACCATCCCGGGAGGCGTTCATGTCAGGTTCAAGGAGGAGGAAATCACCAGGATCTACGCGCTCATCCGCGACCTGCTGATCAGGAACGACCTGATGCCTGCCGGGCAAAGGCCTGACGGCGTTACCGCTTGAGGCCCGCGCCGTTTGGGGGCTCGAGCGCCTTAAGCCTCGGCCACGCGGCCCGTCTGCGCAGCGCCCACACCTCCGGCGACAGCCGCAATCAGCGAGAATACCGAGAAGAGCCAGAGGCCCACTCCTGGAGCTAACGCGGAGCTGGTACCAGGCACCTTTTCTGGCCGACATGACGTTGTATCTATACTCCGGTCTCTGGGGTCGGGCGATACCTGCTGGACCACAACCTGCTCACCCCTGCCAAAGGGTTGAGGGGATCTTGGGATGTGGGTATTCTTTTCTTCACTTGAAGACCACTGCCCCACATCCCAAGACTTGACCCTGTCAGGTAGATTGACGCAGCAGTCATAGAGCGGGCACACCCCGTTCGGCATCTGCGAGGTCCAGAACGGCTTCCCTTCAACTCTGTTGCAGCCCGCGCATTGCCCGCCCAGGAACTCGCAACCTCCACAATGGATTCCGCACACAGAAGCGAGCTCTTTGCTATCCATGTCAAACCTCCCTCGATTGCGACCGCATTGAAGACACAAGAACACTCTAACGAAATTGAATCTTACGAGGAGTGTGAAGAAGGGACCCCGGAACCGGGCAAGGCCAGTATTGTGGGAAATGGTAAAATCAAAATGTCTAATCATTCAGGAGGACCAGATTTGAGGAAGGGCGCAGCCTGCTCGATCATGTGGGTCTCATGCTCGATCTCGAGTACCTCCTCAACGTCAAAGTGGATGTCGTCTCGGAAGGTGGAATCAACCCCGGAATGTGCGATCGCATACTCAAGTTCTACATTCGCCGTCACCTGACACCGATACTGCATGTAGGCGCCTGAGCAATGTTCTCTTCAATTGGTGGGACATGCCGGTAGACTACACTCGCCTACCTTCAGAAGATTGGAGGCTGTGGATGCGAATTGGTAGCAAGGGTGAAAAAAACGCGTGAAAGCAAGAATCAAAGATGAGCTATGTAGATACCCATCTCATTACGTCTCTCTTTTCGTGCTTTTTGCAATAGGCTGCGGCCTCAGGTTGTACTACGTTCTCACTGCTATCGCCGATGGAGACGAACTTAGCTCCTACCTTTCATTTGCATCAAGGAAGTTGAGCTTCTGTCTTTCCAACTACGATCCCAACAATCATCCCCTGAACTCGCTTCTTGTCCACATGACAACGAGGGCCTTTGGAAACAGCCTTCCTGTAATAAGAATATGGGTTTTTGTCTGTGGCGTTGCGGCGATGCCATTGATATATGTCATCATACGAAAAATATACAACAAGGAAGCAGCCATTCTGGGCGTTGCCCTGACCGCTTCATCATTCGCTCTTGTGCTTTACTCATCAACAGCGAGGGGATACTCACTGCAGGTTTGCCTGTACCTTCTTCTCATTCTGGTCGCAATCCGCATCAAGGAGACGGGAAAGGGCTGGGTATGGTTCGTGATTATCATTTCCCTGGGATTCTACGCCCTGATCACGTTTCTGTATTTCGTTGCAGGTGTTTTTCTCTGGCTCCTTATTTCGGCATGGCGTAATGACACCTACACTGAACGATCGGTGTTCATCAAGAAGCTGGTCTTCTATACCGCATTGGCCGCTGTTGCGACAGGCATCTTATACACGCCATTTATCCTGCAATCAGGCCTGAACTCGATAATCGACAACTCTATCTCCAAATCACTTGCGTTATCTGACTTCATCAGGAATACGCCTGGTGTGATATCAGGCACATACAGGTTCTGGTCTTATGATGTCAGGTTCTTCATATACCCGATACTATTCGCGGGCTTTGCTCTTTCGATAATCTTGAATAAAAAGATATCCAGGGCGAAGGCCAACCTCCCCCTTGCGGTACTGATCGGGGCTGTCCTTGTCTTTGTGGCGCAGAGAAGAATTCCCTTCTCCAGGGTTTCCGTTCCTTTCCTGCCGTTATTTTTCGGCTGCGCTTCGGCAGGTCTTTACTTCGTCGTCCATTCTTTACTGGATCGGGTGAGAACAAGAAGAAGTCATGTTGTCAGACCATATTATCTGAGTCTTCTTTCCGTTGGCCTGGCGGTAATCCTGTTGATAATGGTTTTTCCAGGGGTTTCCTACCATGGGAACAAACCGTTCTTGTGGGAGTACCCGGGGATGAACTACCCGACTATTGCCAGGTTGATAAAATCAAGGTTGCATGAAGACGATCTGGTTTGCAGCAACTTGCTGAATTCAATCAATTTGACCTACTACTTTGAGCGCGAGGGAATTCCGCTCGAGCACCTCTACAAGAACCTGAAAGAGGTAAGAACACTGCCTCCGGCAGATGTGAAAAGGGTTCTAATAGTCACTGACCTTGGATATGGGTCGCTGGCCTCGACAGTGGAAGATTGCAACCTTGAATTCAACAGCAGTCTCGTTTCTTCTGAATCGTGGTACAACAATGACAGGAGAGTCGCGTACAGCCTGTTTCAAATCATGGTCATTCCCCTGGAGAACGCCAAATGAGAAGGCTCAGTGTAGTTATAGCTGCAATCGCAATCTCAGCGATCGCTTTGGTTGGCGCGGGATGTTCCACGAATAGAGATAGCGGATCCGGCTACTATACGAATCTTGGTTCTGGAAGGCCCAATGCCATCTTCTCTTTGGACTCGAGTCACGCCTGGGTAGTAGGCGATGATCTGATTCTGAACTACAACGGCGTTGACTGGAAAATGAAGAAACCTCGAGAAAACGCCTCCTATACAGGAGTCTGGGCTTCCAGCCCCAGCCAGGTATGGGTAGCGGGTAGCATCGGCAACAACATCAAGACAATGTCCGGGGAAATCCTCTTCTTCAATGGTCATAAGTGGATGCACCAGAAGCAACTTGCAGGCATGCGGCTTGACGGAATATTCGGCCTGGATTCTTCCCATGTCTGGGCCTTCGGAGACGGGGGCACCATCCTCTTCTTCGATGGGGGTGGATGGACTGCTCAACGCACGGGTGTTGACTGGAATGTCAAAGATATATGGGCATCCGACCCCGACCATGTCTGGGCAGTTGGGAGTGGTGGGATTCTGTTCTACAACGGTATTTCCTGGAGCAGCCAGTGGATGAAAAAGAGCAGTCCCATCTTTCCGGGTCTGAACAGTATTGATGGGTTAGGCACTGACCGCGTTTGGGCTGCCGGAAGCGCGGACGGCGGGGTCTCCGCTTCGATACTGTTCTTCGACGGGACAGAATGGACGCAGCAGTTCACCAGTCCTGGTCCCGGTTCGCAAGATGGTGAGGGTGCAACAAAGGTGCCGGAATCCAAAGTTTCCCATGTCGATCCCATTAGATCCGTCTACGCTGTGCGCGCGGACGAAGTCTATGCGGTTTCCGGACATGTTGTGCTTGTTTATGACGGCAAGAAGTGGAGGAAAAAAGAAGTGAGTGACGGACTAGTTCTTACTGACGTGACCAGCTTTCCGCAGCCTGGATATATATGCGCCGTGGGTTATTCCACCGGTTTCGATAATAATACCAGCGCAACTACACATGAGGCTTTCGTCTACAACCTGAAGGAGTTCCTCCAGCACTGAGTATTTCAGCGGTAGCGGCTAAGCTGGGGCTCAGGTCTTTTATTGTTTATCCTTTTCTCTCTGGTTTTTCAGTATGTTGCCATATCGGTTCTTTATCGACTTCAGTACGGAGATGAACAGCTCTCTGGAAGAATCCTCTTTGCATACTGTCTGCCCGTTATTTCCACTGGTTGTCACATGGTGCGGGGGACCTGACCCCTTGACGGGTTACCTGCCGGCGATCTCGTCGAGGATCTTTGCTCGAGTAACGAGTATGGACGGGATGGTGGCCGAGATGATAGCAACAAGGACTACCGACCAGGCGCGGGCGTTAAAGTCGGCGGCGTTGGCTATCAGCTTGACGTCACCGATGGGTATCGCGAAAGGATGCCAGTTGAAATAGGGCACAATTATGCCAAAGTAGATCGCGAGCCCCAGCCCGACACCCAGAACCGAATAGACGATCGCCTGGAAGACGTAGGTGGTCCGGATCAGGTACGACTTTATGCCGATGGCCCGGAGTATGCCGATCTCCTGGCGTCTGTGGTTTATCTCGACGTAGATGATGATGAATATGACAACGGCGGCTATGAGGAACCCCACCGTTGTTAGAAGGGCGTTGATGGTGATGAAGCTGCTGGTAACGCTCTTGGCGACGCCCGCGGAATCCTGCCATGGCGAGACGGTAACTCCGAGGTCAGCTTTCTTGATCTCTTTGATGACCTGGTTCTCGAGCTCCGGCTTGTCGGTACGGACGATTATCTTCGTGGCCCTGTCCGCCATCTGCGGAGCCAGTTTGTTGAGCGCGCTGTTCGTGATATAGACGTTGTAGTCGGACATCATGTTCTTGGTAAAGTAGATTCCCTTTACTGTGAAGACCTTGCTGAACGCGTTGGTCGACAGGACCACCTTGTCGCCCACCTGGGCGCCCTTCAGGGAGGTGGAATTGAGCTCGACCTTGGGGCCGCCGGCCACCTGCCTGCCGATGATTATCTTGTCGGTGTCTCCGGGCGATAGGTACGAACCGTATGACATATGCTTCGAGATAATGAGCGTCTTGCTGTCCAGGACGGGGTCCACCGAGTATATGCCATAGTTGCCCTGGACCGCTCCCAGCTTGAGGCTCCCCGGAACGAGAGTCTGGTCGCTCACGGCCTTCACGCCGGGCAGCTTGCTTATTGCGGCCACCTTCGCCGAGACCCCGTCCAGGAAATCCCTTCCCGGCAGCGCGCTTACGGTAACGTCGCCAGCGGAGGTCTGTATCACTTGCTTGTCCGATGTCTCCGTAACACCATGGAAAAGCGAGTTTACGAAGACGAGGTTGATGAAGGCGACCGACATCAGGAAAATGGTCAGCAGGAGCGTCCACTTGTTGCCGCGCTTCAGGAACCGCCAGATGAGAAAGAACGGGATGCGAAACTCGCTACTCATACCAGCTCACCGTCCGCGAGCCTGATGAGGCGGTTGCCATACTCGGTCTCCTCCTGTTCGTGAGTGACCATCACGATAGTGCGCCCCTGCTCTTCGTTGAGCTTCTTGAAGACGTCCAGGACCTCGGCCGCGGCGACGGTGTCGAGGTTCGCGGTGGGCTCGTCGGCCAGCACGATGGCCGGGCGGGTCACCAGGGCCCGCGCAATGGCAACGCGCTGGCGCTGCCCGCCGGAAAGCTCGAAGGGCTTCTGGCCCATCTGGTCCTTCAGGCCCACCTCCTCGATGAGCGTTTCCGCGCGCTCGCGGATCTCCCTCTTGCTGAGGTTCTCCGCCTTCATCAGCAGCAGCGGGAACTCCACGTTCTCCCGGGTGGTGAGAACGGGGATGAGGTTGAAGGTCTGGAA
>PMDX01000031.1 GCA_003154635.1 Actinomycetota bacterium
GCCTATTCTCCCGGGGAGCGGTTCTTCGCGACCATATTCGAGGATATCACAGAGCGCAGGCAGTCGGAAGAAGCCCTTCGCGAAAGAGAAGAACGATACCGCATGGTCTCCGACTTCACTTTCGACTGGGAGGAATGGGCATTACCGGATGGGAGCCTGCGCTACGTATCCCCCTCCTGCGAGCGCGTTACCGGCTACCGGCCCGAGGAGTTCATGCGGGACCCGGGGCTGCGACTCCGGATAATCCTCCCGGACGACCGGGAGATGATGCGAGCGCACTTCGATGAGGTCGGGCGGGTGTACAGCAACGCCGCGCTTGAATTCAGGGTGGAGTCGAAAGATGGGCGGATAAGGCACATAGAGCACATGTGCACGCCGGTCGCAGGTAGAGCGGGAGAGTATTGCGGCAGGCGTGCTTCAAATCGTGATGTTACCGAAGTGAAAGCGGCGAAACAGGCACTCGTCGAGAGTGAGCTCAAGTACCGCGAGCTATTTGAGAACATGCAGGAAGGAGTCGCGCTGTGCAAGATGCTATTTGATGAAGATGGCCTGCCTGCCGACTTCGTCTATCTCGATACCAACAAGGCTTTCGGATCTTCGACCGGGCTGAGCGACGTCATCGGCAAGAAGGTCTCCGAGGTCATCCCCGGGATCAGGGAGACGAACCCGGAGGTGCTCGAGATCCTCGGAAGGGTCGAACAAACCGGCGAGCCGGAACAGTTTGAAATCCGCCTGGACGCTCTATCGATTGACTTGTCCGTCAAAGCATTCAGCGCCACGAAAGAACATTTTGTTACTGTTTTTGAGAATATCTCTGAGCGTATCCGGGCACAGAAGAAGTTGCGGCGCATAAACGAAGAGCTCAAAGCTTACACTCACTCCGTCTCTCACGACCTGAAAGGACCGATCGGCACGATAGGGCTTGCGGCGGACATGCTTTCCGAAATGGGTGCCAGGGTAAGCTTCGAGGACGCCGCCAAAGCGGCGAAGGAGCTGAAGAAGACCGCTGGTGTGGCCCAGGAGCGAATCGAGCAACTCCTCATGCTGGCCGAGTCGGGGCAGGTCCCCGAAAAAGTCGAGGATCTGGATGTCGCGGAAGTCGTGGGAGAGGTCCTGAGGGAAATGTCCCCGAGCATCAAGGCTCGGAACGTCGAGGTCAGCGCCGATGAAGAGATGGGGCACCTGTTGGCCAGCAGAGAACAGGTCCGTCAGGTGTTCTCCAACCTCATATCCAACGCCGTCAAGCACAACGACAGCGGCACTCCGCGGATAAGTGTCTCCTACCTTGGCCTCGAGGCGGGAGGAATTCATCGTTACCTGGTCCGAGACAACGGCTCCGGGATACGGCCCAAGGAGCTGGAGAAGATCTTTCTTCCATTCCAGAAGGGGAGTAAGACAGGCGAATCGGGGATAGGCCTCACAATAGCCAAGAAGATTATCGAGGCTTATGGAGGCGATGTCACCGCGTACAACGACGACGGTGCCTGCTTCGAGGTCACTTTCGCTAACTTCAGCTATCTGGAGTAGCCTCGAAAGAGGCCTTCGAACTCTTAGATGTCCATAGGTGACCCACTGGTACTTTCCGTCCGCGCCTTCTGTTCCGAACAGGGCATTGTGTGTGTATCTGGCGGTGCTGTTCTCATACGGCGGATCAATTGGAGCCGTGCGACCGGCAAGAAGTCAGTCGGACTTCTTGGTTTCGACCTTGTACTTTATCTGGCAGTAGCCTACCGGCTTGCCTTCTTTATTGACTCCTTCGAGTGTGGCCTTCTTGCCCAGCACCCTCGAGATGGCCATCATTCCCGTGGGGGTGATAGGGCAGAGAGTTTCCTCTCCTGCCTTCTTGAGGATGTCGTTGCCGGGGCAGATGACGCATCCGCCAACGTCGATGGTGAGCTCATTACCGGTGATCGTGACCTTGCTGTCGTCGGCAAAGCAGAGACTTTCACTCAGGAACTCCTCGAACTTTGCGCGGAACTCCTCCTCGTCGGTGATGTTGCCTCCGACTTCGGTCATCCACTGGTTGACCCACTCGGAGGCTATCTTCGGCTTGATCTTGTCGAGTTGATTCATGTTGGCTCTGGCAACGGCCACGTGGTACTTCTTCATAAACTCTTCCACGTTTTTCATTTCACCACTCCTTTGCTGGAACGACTTCTTCGTCTCCCGCGCGGATGATGGACTCACACATGAGACATGACTTCGTGAGCTCAAGCGCGTTCAGTTGACAGTAAAGAGCATATGCTCTATATTTAATTATGGTCATATGCCCGCAAGCTGTCAAGAGGAGGTCGATATGGCAAGGCCCGCCAAGCCCAGGTTCGTCACCGGAGAACCTTGCGTGGATTTCTTCAAACCCAGGGGCATCCCCCTTCGCGAGTTGGAGGAGGAGCGGCTTTCAGTTGAAGAGCTCGAGGCTATCAAGCTCGCGGATATCGAGTGCCTCTATCAGGAAGATGCCGCGGAAAGGATGGAGATCTCGCGACCGACTTTCCAGAGGGTCATCAAGTCAGCCCGCGGGAAAGTTGCTCGATGCCTGGTCGAAGGCAAGGCGCTTGGAATTGAGGGTGGCAACTACGTTCTGGCGACAGAGGGCAAAGTACTCGAATGCCTGTCTTGCGAGCACAGTTGGCAGGAGCCGTTCGGAAGTGGCGTGAGGGCTTGTGAGACCGTTTGCCCGAAATGCGGCCAGATGACAGTGCGACGCGCATGCGCCCGAAGACCCCGCATGAACAGTTCGCACGGG
>PMDX01000016.1 GCA_003154635.1 Actinomycetota bacterium
AGATCGACTGCGCCGTCTTCACGCCGAACGAGGAGAGGGCGGAAAACATCGTGCGGATGGCATCGGAGTACGCCGTTGACGGCGTCATCTATTACTCCCTGATGTTCTGCACGCCTTACGGCGTGGAGTCGTACAAGGTCAAGAAGGCGGTCGAAGCGGGCGGCGTGCCGTTCCTGTATGTCGAGACGGACTACAGCCAGGGTGATACCCAGCAGATCTCTACCCGCGTGCAGGCGTTCCTCGAGATGATAAAAGCGGGTTAGTCCCGCCAGCGGCTCAGGCCGCCGCCTTCAGCTCAGCGTGCCTTGGTTCCTTGAGGAACAGCGCGACAATGAGTGCAATGACGAACAGCACCACGAGGGAGATCATCGACCAGTAGAAGTCGGTCTTGCCGACGTTCTTGAGCCCCTCCATTATGAGCGTCAGGACGACGCCGCCGGCGTTGCCCAGCAGCAGCAGGATAGCCGTCGCCGTACCGGTCAGCGCGTGACCCGTCGTCTCCTCGGCCATCGTCAGCACCAGCGGGTAAGCCGAGAACAGGAAGAACCCGGTGAANNGCGGCAATGAGCAGGAACGGCTTGCGCATCATGTAATGGTCGGACAGTGATGGGATCACGACACACCCGACGACGCCCGCTATCACCATCACGGCTCCGATATAACCCGAGGTCGCTTGCGAGATGCCCTTCGGCTTGAGAATCTGGTCGATGAGCTGAAGAATGCCAACGAACGCGCCGTTCCCGATGAAGAGTATCACGCAGAGCAGCTTGAAGTCGTAGAGGCCGAAGATTTTCTTGAAGCTGCCAAAATCTATAGCGGCGCTTTCACTCTGGAGTTCGCCCTCGGTGCGGTTCGGGGGCTTCGGGGGTTTGGCTTTTGCCAGGACCGCGAAAAGGACCGCGCCTGCCGCCGCGGCGATGCTGTAGACGAGAACCAGCCACTTGATGGCCCCGATATTGTCACCGAATCCGCTGAGCAACGCGGGCGTCAGCGCGAGCGCGATTATCATCCCGAGGAAGAGCGACAGGGTCGCGACACCGGTCGCCAGTGCGGACTCCTCGGTCGGGAACCATTCGGCCACCATCTTCGTTATGCTGTTCAGCACGAACGGCTGTCCCACGGCTATGCCGATCATTCCTATGAGCACCAGGGGATAGTTGCCGGCGAACAGCCTGAGGAACGAGAACGCCGCCGTGAGCACGGCACCCAACAGCACCGCGAACCGGAACCCCTTGCGGTCGATGATGATGCCGGCGGGAATCGACACGGGTATGTAGATCAGCGGGAACATGATCGCGAGCAGCGTTATGTTGGACTCGCTCTGCCCCGTGAGCCTCGCTACGCCCGTCAGTGTGTGAGTCGTGGTCGTGATCGAGGCATAGTTCAGCCACATCAACTGGGTAAGGGCACCGACCACCATGAACGCCCCAAGCACGACCCAGCGGTACCCGTAGAGTCCGGACTGCTCGTCTTCCTCAACAGCAACGGCGCCGGTGTCTTCCATGCTGTTCCTCCCTGCCGGGCCCCGTTCACGCGGGGCTTTTCCCCGGGTCCATCTCCCGGGTCAATACTAGGTGACCTTTACGAGCGCCGCAAGGCTGAATCGGTGCGGTGAGGGAAAAGGAGATCGCTCTTTGCTCGGATCGTTCCGTTCGAGCTTCCTGTCGTGCCGGCCGTAAGGAGAACTGTGGAAAAAACGGCCCTGCCACTCGAATCGACCCACACGGTTATCGTATAGTGTTAGGACAACTTCGGTTCGAAGAGTCCGAAGATAGGTGTCGCCATGTTCCTTGCGCGAAAGGAGAATGCCCGTGAACGCCTCGTTCTATGTGATCTACTTCATAGTGTTGATCGCAATCTATATCTTCTCTGCCTTCTGTTTGATGAGGATAGCTGACCGGCTCGGCGTAGAGAACAGCTGGTTCGCCTTCATTCCCTTCCTCAACTTGTGGCTCTTGACCAAGATGGGCGACAGGGATGATAACTGGTTCGTCATCATGCTCATCTTCTCGTTCTGCTGCGGAATCGTGACGGCAGTCATGGCGATCCTGATCATGATGGACATAGCTGAAAAGCTGGGCTTCGAGAACTGGTGGGGCATACTGCTCATAATCCCGATCTTCAACTTCTACGTTCTCTACAAGCTCGCTTTCACTGAGCCCAGGTAGCTCGCGCGGGTTCCAGGAACCAGGAAAGACATGAGAAGCTCGCCGGAACTCATCGCCCGGCGAGCTTCATGCATTCTGAAGGGGAACGGCCGCGGAAGAGCATCTGCTCGTGTATGGTCGTACCCGAAAGCGGCAGGCGCTCGCCCTCTGTCTCAACCCAACCCTCCAGCCGGGAAAGCCAGCGGAAATAAAAAGGCCGCGCGAAGCGCGTGGAGTGGACGAGCCCGATGAGAGGCTTTGGCAAGCCCGTCATCTGGAGTAGTATCTGGGTTTCGATCACGGTCTCGACGTCCATCGAGAAAGCCCCTCGCGCCGGCGTGCCGGCACCGCCGAATGATACGTCGATATGGCGCGGGTACGGGTGGAGGTGGGCGGGGTCGCGCGTCCAACGCGAGTACGATACCTCTATCTCCGGTGATTCCATAACGAGCCTTTCGCCTCTACTGAGCAGGAACATGTAGATCTTGTCGTAGTCCCACGCTTTCTGCAGCGTGATGTCGGACCATACTATAGCGAGGTCGCCAGAGACGACGTGTCCCCAGTGCCA
>PMDX01000321.1 GCA_003154635.1 Actinomycetota bacterium
GCAACCGCTCTGGACATAGTAGGTTTCACATGGTTGCGCAGGATAATGGACCTCAAGATGTGATCCATTCCCGTTCCGGGTCATGAAGCAAACGGTTGGTAACGGCTTCCCCGATTACCGCAAAGGAGGTAGGCGCATTTGGTTCTGGCAACTATGATGTCGGCGGGACTCGCCCTTTTTTTTCTGGCCGGTGGGCGGCGACGTCAGAAGCCTTCCACCATCGCCCGGCTCAATCGCCTGTACGGTGTCTCGCTCGACGCTGATGCCCGGAGCGAGACCCCGGTAAAGCGTTTGGCCCTGGCGGCGCTCCTGATACCATACCGGGCATCTCCCACCCGCTTAAAGCGGGCGCTCATCCACGGCATCCATACCGATGCGGTGGCGTACGAGCGGTTGCCCGCCGAAGCTCTCGCCGGCCTTCGGTTCTGGACCTCCGCCGGAATTCCGGCATTCCTCGTAGTCGCGTCGAGATTCTCACCCGTCGCACTGGCGCTCGCACCTGCAATGGCGGTCGCGGGTTTTTCCGTGCCCGGCCTGGTCGTCGCTCGCGGAGAAGGACGTTTTCACGATTCAATCCGCCAGCAGTTGCCGCAGGTCGCCGACGTCCTGTATGCGCTGGTTCTTGGAGGGAAAAACCTCGACCAGGCATTTAGCGGTGCGGCAGAAGCCACGGGCGGACCGGTCGGCTTTCTATTGATGAGCGCCGTCAGAGAGATGGAGCTCGGCGCTGCGCGCCAGGAGGCTTTCACCCGCGTTCTCGAGCGATACCCGATCGCAGAGCTCGCTTCGTTGCTGCGCTCGCTTATTGAAGCTGAGCGGAGAGGCCACGGGCTCACCGAGACACTGGAGGTTTTTTCAAGAGAGATCAGGGTGCGAAGGCGGGACCAGCTCAGAATCGAGGTCGCGAGAGCTCCTCTCAAGATGCTTGCCCCGCTGGTCTTTCTTATCCTGCCGGCCTCGATAATCCTGACGGTGGGGCCGACTTTCCTGGCGACGCTGGGCAAGATATTCTGAGTTAAGCTATCTGCTGAACGAATGGGATGAATCAAGAAGGAAACAGGGCGACCGGATTGCGGCGGTTTCGCTTCGACCTCCACCAGCCTGCTCCCGGACCGCTGATGGGACTGAGGTCCAGGCCTCGTCAAGTCCGCCACTCTCTTCGGCGGCACAATCGCTGGCTCAACCTTCCGCGATTTGCACCCAGCCGCCCTGTGGGAATAATCATCACCAGCCTGAACCACGCCCACTCCCGACCCAGCTGATACACCCAGCAGAGTTGCCACTTTAAGTTCTTTAGTCCTTCTACGAATCCTGCCGCAAATCCGATGTCTTGAGATTTAGATTTCAGATGCACGAGATGCACGAAAGACAAAACCCCGCGTCGGGGTGTCCGCGGGGTTTTGTCCATCCTGGCTCCGGGGCCGCCGTGGCATTGGAATCAAGGGGGGCTTACCGGTAGCGCTAGCTCCCGGGCAAGCCTGCAACTATTGGCAGCTTTCCAAAGCCATCCTGAGGTCAGTCGGTTTTTGTTCTTTCTTCTATCTATGTTCAGGCGCACGATGGCGCGCGTTAGAGGCACGCTCTGCCCTCCCTCCACATCCGCTTTATCTCCTCCTTGTCTGAGGTTCGCCCAATGTAGAGAAGCGTAACAGGATTTTGCTCTTTGATTTCCTTTTCGAGCTCTTCATATAGGTCGCGTGCTTGTTCCTGCATCTTTATCGTCCTGAAATCACCAAATATGTTACTTAATTATATATCCTCTTGCCCCTACGACCACCCTTTCTCCGGGAATGTTAGTCCTATTAGCAACATTATGCAACCAATATATCGATTTTCACCCGATCTGCCTTGAAAAAAGTTTGGGTGGCTACGTGGCAAGCATGAGGAGCGCCACCTGGGCGCCAGCGGTTGTTCTAGAGAATCACGTAGTCGTTGAGGACAAACTCGAAACATGCCCCGTTTTCGTTATATGCCTTGATCGCTCCGCCGTATGCTCCCACAACATTGGCGACGATTGCCAGGCCGATGCCCGTTCCTCCACCCGCTCCCTTGACGAACGGTTCGAAGATGCGGTCGATGATCTCATCGGGTATGCCAGGCCCGTTGTCTCGCACCACGTAGCGATGCAAGCTCGTGGATTCCGCCTGAAGCCTGAAGATCTCTATCTTCGGTGAATCAACGGTGCTATGCCTTACCGCGTTTCGCAGAATATTTGAAAATATCTGGAATACGTGGGTTCGGTTTGCATAGATCGATCCAAGGTCGCCTTTGATGTCGATCGTGATCGCTTTTCCGTGGAGCTCGAATGAAAGGTCCTCGATCAACCTGTCCACGACCTCCCTGACATCGATATGGTCCGCGGAAACAGGCTTCTGTCCCGACTCGGCCAGAGCCAGAAGGTCTTCTACCATGGTGTAGGATTTGCCCACGTTCCTTATCAGCGCCTCGAGTATCTCGTTCTTATCTTCCTCACTCATCGCGTCGTTTCGTTCTTTGAGCATCTCGAGGCTCAGTTTTATTGTCGACATCGGGCCCTTGAGATCGTGTGAGACCGTGTGAGCGAAGCCCTGCAGCTCGAGGTTGGCGGCTCTCAGCTCTTCTTCGCGTTGCTCGCGAATCGCCAGCTCTCCCTGTACGCGCGCGTGCAGTCTGGACATCTCTATCGCGGCGGCGGCTCTAGCGGCAATGTCTTCGACAAGGGCCAGGTCATCTTCTGTGTATGGCAAATCCGGAATGTCCCGGGACAGGCCCAGCGTACCTATAACTATGCCCTGGACCACGAGGGGCACGCATATGATGCTGAAGACGCCCTGGCGCCTGGCGTACTCAATCAATTCGTGGTTTTGGTTCATGGCTTTGGAGCTGTCAAACCGGTCGATCAAGCGCGCCCCACAGGTAGAGAAAACGGTGCCGGCAAGCCCCTCACCCACCCTGCTCATACTGCCGAACGCGGCATCATGCGCGAATCGGCGCGCCTCCGGGTCGTGGTGCTCGATAGCGACAGCCTCGAGATTCCGTCCATCCTCCGTCAGCAGTCGCATCACACAGAGGTCACCGATCAGCTCGGCCGCGCTCCTCGTTACCCCTCCGAGCGTCTTGACGTAATCCAGCCCCGCGTCAGCGAGCTCACTTGAAACCCGCGCCATTATCTCGGCGCGGGCGGCTTTCGCCCTTTCCGCCTCTTCGATGCGCTTTCTCTCAGTTATGTCGCGGGTGTTGACCAGCGTACCGGTCACCTTCGAACCCTGAAAAAGAGCTTTTCCGAAACTCTCGACATAAACCCACGAGCCATCGCTTCGGCGCATCCTGTACTCAAGAACGGAGGCGTCGTCGGGAGTGGAGAGCGCGCTCAGGTGTGTTTCCATTACCACGGGCAGGTCTTCCGGGTGCACGTAATCCATCACGTTGTTTCCGAGCAACACCTGCGACTTGTAGCCCAGGACTTTCTCAACCGACGGCGTTACAAAATCGAGAGTACCGTCCACAGCAATCACCGCTATGACGTCGAGGCTGTTCTCGAAGAGCGCCCTGAACTCTGTCTCGCTACGCCTTAACACCTCCTCGGCACGGGTGCGCTCCGTTATATCAAGAGCGCTGACCAGCAGGCACGATCTGCCCGCGACGACTATCGGCACCGACGAGAGCAGTGCCTGACGCCGCTGACCGGACTTCGTGTGATACGCGATTTCCAGGTTCGAGAAAGTGTTGCCCTTCCTTGCCTGCGCGAAAAGCTGCTCGCGGCTATCGGGCATGACCACGAAAGAGAGTTCCTCGACCGTGCGTCCGACAATCTCGCCCTGCTCATATCCGGTCGAGTCCACGAGCGCCTGGTTGACATCTATGAACCTGCCGCCAGCTTCCGGCGACATGAGTAACATCATGACCGGTGCGGTCTCGAACGCCTTCTGGAAAAAATCCTCTGAAGAGCGGAGTGCTCCCTGCATCAGTTGGTGTCCGATAGCCAGCCCCACGTTCGCGGCAACCGCCTCGAGCTGCCCGCGTTTGGATTGAGGGACCTCTTCGTGTGTATGAGACGCGACGTTCACGCAGGCGATCAACCTGCCTTCGTGCACGATCGGCACAATGGCCAGGGCCTTTATTCCCTCCCGGGTCAAGCCATCCTGAACCGCGGACTCGAAAACGCCTGTCCGCGTGTACGTGGTCTTTCCCTCCATCGGTATGGCTATCTCGGGGTATGTGGAGTTCATGTGTGACACCAGGGAGACAAATCCCTCGGACAACCCGGATGAAAAAGCAAGGAGCAGGTTGCCGGTCATCTCATCGACGAGGTAGATTCCGCCACTGTCCATTCCGGACACGTTCATGACGGCATCAAGGCAAATGGGTAGAAGTTCTTCGACCGAGGTCGCCCTGAGAGCTTCCATCGCGAGCTTATGCTGGATTGTGAGGGTCTCCTCCGCGAGCCTTCGCGCGCTTATGTCTCTTCCCATGCCGATGAGGGCGACCGGCCTGCCATTTCTATCGTTGATCGCCGCGCCGGTGAACTCAAACGGGATACGCGTTTTATCCTTACTCTTGATGTCTATCTCGTAACCTGACACCTCTTCTCCGCCCAACGCCGCCGCCATGCCACGAGTCGCGGCCTCGAAGTCCACACCCTCCCCCAGGTCTTCTATGCTGCTTCCTTTGAGGTCGTCGTCGGTGTATCCGAGCAGCTTGTTGGCGTTTTCGTTCCAAAGGAGCAGTCTTCCATCAGGGTCAACGAGGAAGAACAGGTCGAACGAGTGACTCAGCGCACCCTGAAGTGATTCCAGCATGGACGTGATAGAGCGCTGATATCGACGTCGCTCGGCTGCCTCGAAAGCAGACGCGAGCGCGGATCGCAAGCCGTCGGCCAAGCTGTCTTTCTTCTCTACGAACCCAATGACGCCATGGCGCAAAGCGCGTTTTGCGGTCTCGATGCCGGCCTCGCCGCTAACAACCACCACAACAGGAGGGTCATCCAGGTTCTTGATCTCCTCAAGAACGCGTATGCCGTTCTGATCGGAGGGATCGTGCTCGAGGACGACAATGTCGAAACGGCACGTGGGGTCTGAAGCAAGTATCTGTATTGCCTCTTTGGGAGAACCGACCGTCTCGGTCCGCGCTGAGAACGGGTTCTCGAGCAAAGATTTCAGATCTTGAGCCTGATCGTGACCATCTTGAACCACGAGCACGCTCATATTTTCCCCGGTTGCCATTAAATCTCCCCAGTCTCCCGCATTCGACCGGTTCCAAGTACTCTATCGAGGTCCGGCCTGGTCCGCAATACCGCGGGCGTGTCCCCAGATCTCGCAATGCCGCCAACTTCGTGACATCTCAGTCTATTACTTACCGGTCGCCGTTGGAAACCTTTATTCGTCACGGGGAACCAACCGAAATGGTCATGACAATCAAGTGGCCTCCTTCTAATCAGAGATGAGGATTCATTGACTTAGCTTGAACTGCTATGTTAATATTTGCTTGCTATGCTGGTGACCAACCCCTTCCTCCTCTCCAAAGGGCTCTGGCCGTAAAAGCAAGGAGGATGCATGCGCGAGCTGATCAGATTGATCACGGACGAAGAAGCACAGACCACCGCTGAGTACGCCCTGGTCATCCTGGGCGCGGCTGCGGTCGCCGGAGCGCTCATCGCCTGGGCGGCAGGTGGCAAGGTGATAAAGAACTTCTTCACCAAGATCTTCGACAAGCTCACAAGCGGATTCTAGACGTGGCGTCCAACGGCACGGCCTCGCTGATCCAGATAACCGTCTTCTGTGCGCTCGCTTCCTTCTTTGACGTTCGATACGGTCGTATCCCCAACAAGCTCAACGGGGCCGGGTTAATCTCAGGTGCGACAGTCGGCTATGCATGCGGTGGTCCGCGAGGTCTCGCCGCCAGTATAGCTGGAGCGCTCATCGGGATCGCGATATTGTTCCTGCCGTTCACCTTGAGGATGGTCGGAGCCGGTGACGTCAAATTCCTTTCCGCGGCCGGTGCGGTAGTGGGCTGGCGCATGCTCTGGCCCGCCTTCCTGGCCGGGGCGGCATTCGGTGGCGCGATCGGACTTTTGCTTATCGCCTTGCATGACCGTACTCTCTCAAGGTTTTGCGCCCACCTGCTCCTCATACATGCCGGTTGCTGGCGACCGCTCGATACAGATTCGTCCCACGCCGCCCCCATGTCGCATGGTCTGGCCGACATCCATATGCCCTATGCGGTTCCACTCTCCATAGGGCTGGTTGCGGCGGCTTCTATCCATCTTGTCAGGTGAGGTGATAACTTGACGCTTCCCGGCTATCCGGCACGCTGGATGCGAGCTCAGGGTGGACAGGCATCCGTGGAATTCGCGTTGGTCCTCCCGGTTCTTGTCATCATCGCGGTTGCGATCTGCCAGGTCGCGCTCGGCCTCAACTGCTATCTGATCGTTACCTCAGCGAGCCGCGAAGGTGCTCGACTGGCAGCCGAAACCAACGATCCGGCGGCCGCCCGAAACGCAGCAGGTAATGCTTCATCGTCCCTTCCCGGCGACAGGCCGGTGATAGAGGTCTCCTTTCCCGAGGGGCGCACCAAAGGTTCGCCGGTCAAGGTCACGGTCACATACAAGATGCCTCTTCTGCTGCCGGCGCTCAGGCGAATAATACCTGGCGCGACTTTCAGCGGGTCCACCCTGATGGTGCTCGAGCGGGGTGATTGAAATAAAACGCACCGCAAGATCCCTTGGCGATTCAAGAGGAAGTGTGAGTATCACGGCACTGACATGCATTTTCGTGGCTCTGCTGCTGTGCCTTGGAATGGTCGATGTCGGCATGTTCATCTCCGCTCACTTCAGAGCTGAGAACGCCGCGGATGCCGCCGCTCTGGCCGGCGTGCAAGAGAGCTTCCCCTTCTTCGGCACTGGCTCCGGAGCGCGAAGTACGGCTTCGAAGATCGCCGTCGCAAACGGCGCCAGTCTCGAGAGCATCAAGGTTTCCAGCGGTGGTGACCGAGTCCAGGTGGAAGTGTCGGTTTCAGCCCCCTCATTGATCCTGAGTCGCGTAGGCCTGGGCTCCCGCAGAGCTCACGCCAGCGCGGCGGCCGAGGTAGACATGGAAGCTTTCCTCTCGAGCAACCACGTGTGGGCCGCCGCCGACCCGGCTACCCTGTCCCGGCTCAAGTCCATCGCCGGCCGGCTTTCAGGGGACCCCGGCGAAGCTGCCACGCTCGTCACCCTGCTGGCTTTGAGCCATCTCGGGCAACCCTACGTTTGGGGCGCGACGGGCCCCAACGCCTTTGATTGCAGCGGCCTCGTATGTTATGTGTACGCACAGATAGGCATCCGACTCCCAAGAGTGACTTTCTCACAGGTGCAATCCGGCCGGGAGGTCAGCCCAGTGCAACTTGCTCCCGGCGATCTCGTTTTCTTCCGGCACAACGCCCACGTAGGGATCTACCTTGGTGGCGGATGGTTCATCCATGCACCCCACACCGGCGACGTCGTCAAGGT
>PMDX01000197.1 GCA_003154635.1 Actinomycetota bacterium
ATTGAAGTGAAGAGCTGACCGGAGGAGATAGCAATGTTTCAGGGCCGTCATTCTTCTCGTTCTAGGTGGGTCGATGCCCCGGAGCCAGCTTTGGACCGAGGTTCAAGGGTCATCCTGGGATTCTACCCCATCGATTTTCTTGCTCACTCGGCTATGTGGCTCGCACTGCTTACGCTGCTTTCTCGTGCACCATGCTTAGGTTTCGACGACAAGACTACGCATCGTATCCTGACACAGAGCGCCACGGAAGCTTCGAGCCTTGGCAGCGTGCTCAAAGACGNNAAGACGCCGACGACGTCTGCCGGGCCAGCAATCACTTCCACAACCCCCTGCAGCCTTACCCCAGCGCGGGCATGACGGATCCGAGTGGCGTTGTTCAACTCAGATGCGGAACCAGCCCCCCATACGGGCAGCGGCTGTCGAGCGCCATCTGGGGGACCAAGTTCAAGGCACCAAAGGAAAAGGAAAAGGACCCGGATAGGAGCACCGGAAACACCCAAGACTGGGACGCCGCGCGGTCGGCCTTCATGNNCTGGGCTACGTGATGCACCTCGTCCAGGATCTCGCCGTGCCCGCCCACACACGGGATGACTTCGTCGCGTCGCACCTGCAGCTCAACCCGACCGGGCCCTGGCCGAACCAATGGGTCAATGAGGGGTTTGAAGGGTTCGTGAAGACGCATTCTGGCCTCGTGCTCGGCGCATCCGCGACGGCCGTCCCCACCCCAGACAACTCGTACGTGACCCGGTTCTGGGATACGGGACGGTATCGAGAAACGCAGATCCCCTCGGTCGATACCGACCAAGGCCTGGCGAAATACACCAATGCAAACTTCCTCAGTCTGGGCACGTCGTTTCAGCGGTGTGGCACGGCAATCTGCCAGAGCCCGGTATTCCCTTATCCCGCGCTGGACGACACCGACCTTCCGGAACTGATTCAGCAACGCAAGCTGTTCGTCCAGTTCACATCGGAAGACGGCATCCGCGACACGGGCCTCTATCTGCAAAAATACGGAGAAGGGGTAGGGCCAGAAGGCCGAGGTCATGGGGAAACCATCAACGACTTCCTGAAGCCGGCGTATTTCTATAGTTATGCCCAGACGAAAAATGATCCCAACCTTCTTGGCCTGACGTTCCAATTTGACGAGAACGTGCTGGCGTCCTATGCCAGCAAGCTCATCCCCCGCGCCATTGGCTATTCCGCCGCCCTCCTCGACTACTTCTTCCGGGGGAAGTTGGATTTTACTGTGCAGCCGAATCCGAACCAACCTGGCCAGATCGACCTGACCATTTCCAACAAGTCGACGGAGATGATGACGGGAACCTTCACCCTCTATACCGAGGATCAGAAGGGGATACGTGTCCCCGTCCCCGGGGCATCCGTCACGAACTTCTCGCTGCCCGGGACGGCCGGGGGGGGCTTCACCCCTGACCCAGGTCTCACACCGCTCGGCCCTACGATCACGTTCACCCCTGACCCAGGTGTCAAGCTCGGCGGACTGACGCTCGTCTTCTCTGGCACACTTGGCGCAGAGGAAGGCGCGGTCGTGGGGAAAGTCAAAGCGTGGGAGCCGGCGATCTTCGTGATCCAGACGTTCGCGGAGTCGACGGGTGGGGAGCACATAGAGACACATACCCCGCTCCTTGACCCCGAGACGGGGAAGCTGTACGACTGGAACGACCCGTATGCTGATAGTATTCGATCCAAGGACCCTCGACTGCAGCGGGCGGGCGGGTATTTCCTCAGTTCAGACGAATCAGCGGCGGGTGGCTATATCAAGCGCATCTGGCTTCCAGCGGGGCAAGGCGTCGCGCTTCTCCTGAACGGCGCCACCAATGTTGGTGTAGAGTGGTCGCGTGACACGGGCCCAGCATTGGTACCGAATACTTGGGAGATTGTAATCGACCAAGCCCACGTTTCCGATCCACAGGAGGAGCCTTCGCTGCCTCCATCTCTATTTGTGGAGACATTGAATGGGAAGGTATGGGAGACATCCTTAGCTTGGTGGAAAGGGCGCAAATCCGTCGGTTCCGCGCGAATTGATTATACTCCCTGGGCTTGCATGACTAGCGAGAGCGTTCTTGCCGCTTCGACATCGTCAACCACAACTTGGGCGGCCGTGTCTCTCAGCAGCGTGGGTGATCCCAAATTCATCCCCATGCAAGGGATTGCCGGTTTGGAGGTAGGAGCATGTGTCCCCGACACTGGTTCGTTGATCGCCGAAAGGAATGAGAAGTATCCTCCACCGTGTCCCGGCAACGCGTCTCGTTAGCACCAGAGCGCGTCGGTGTTTTCGGATGCATGTTCAAACCCTAGGAACTCTGCCATGGTAACTCAGGGGCAGGAATCGCTTGCATGGCTGGATTGGTCTCATGCGGGAGACCCCCCCACGCCTCCACCGGCGCCCGAATTAGTGGGGGAACTTAAATTCAGCCGGCAATACCTATCTTCCGAGGTGGCATGGTACCGGCAACTGGGTGTCACTCCGCCGGAGTATGAGATCGAACTTAGTAGTCATAGACATAAATATGGCAACATATAGTGCTTGCCAGCGTGCGGGGCCTCGGCTATCCTCTTCCGAAGGGGAGAGGAGG
>PMDX01000245.1 GCA_003154635.1 Actinomycetota bacterium
CCGTTTGAGCGCCAACGCTTGCGGCTTAACGCGAGCGGGCTTCTCGTTCAGCAGAGCTGTCACTGACTGACAAAGCGTTCACACACTGACACAACCGTCATCATTCGTCAATATCGTAATAAGAGCTGTTCCCTCCATTAGAGGCACCTGGCCTTCCTACTCTTTAAGCCGGGTCTCTCAGGCCCGGCTCCNNTTGAGCCGGGTCTCTCAGGCCCGGCTCCGGGCGGTCTTGAGAGACCGCCCTCAAGTGCTTGGTTTCAGGCCAGGTTCGAGTTGAGGGTCGAGAATACAAGGTCTCAGGTGGCGAAGGGTGGGGCAAGGGCTTTGAATTGATTGAGGGCGAGTTGCCAGGCGAGAGATTCGGGGTCTTTGGTCCCACGGCGGACGATGTATTCGAGGATGAAGTTCACCTTAGCACTGGCGACGATGGTCGCCGCGAAATCGACGTCGCGTTTCGACAGGAATATCTCGGTCGCGGCATCGAGGATCTCGTTCTTACTCTAGTCCGGCGGAAGTATCCTGCGTTTTGCAGCCATGTTTTCACCGATGTCCTGTTTCCACAGTGGTGATGGTGTCGGTTTCGCGAGGCGAGTCGCCGCCAGCACCCGGACGCCGCACAGTCAATTATATCTCGAAGGGCTCCAACCAGGCGTGTGTGCGCCCGTTTGGATTGGCAACAATCCCCTAGAAAACAACTTACGGGCGCCGGGGGGGGGGCCGGGCGCCCGTAATCCTGCCTGTATCGTGTGTGACCTACGAACGCGGATACCAGGGGTCCTTCTTGCGGTCCGGCTTGTCTCCCTCCGCCTCGCTGAAAGCCAGGTTCCGTCCTTCGAGCCACAGCAGAGCCCTGTGAGTATCATCCACCGAATCGATCCCAAGCGCCTCGGATATCTCCTGGTTGTTTGCGCCAGGGCAATCCTCTAGGTACCCAAGCACCCTGCTCGCGTTGTCCCTCACCTTCTGGACGTGCTCCTTGCCTTTCTCGGTGAGGCCTATGTCCTCGGCCCTCCTGGATTCTTTGCGCTTCCTCAGGAAGGTATCCACATCGTCCGGGGTTATGACGTAGGACCTGCCTACTCTTGCCGCCGGGAGCTCCCCGTTCCTGATGTACGCCCTCACCGTCTGGATGTTGACCCTGAGCATCTTGGCCACCTGGGGCACGTTCAGATATGTCGGCACCCTTACCCTCCTTGCATCAAGCGGTGAATATACATGCTTAGTATATAGCCGCCGCACTTTCATGATAATCCGCGAACAATTCCTCCCAATCACCTGCGCGTGCGTCAGACGAGGCCACCTCGCGAGCGCCTGTCAGGCAAGGCACTCTCTCCGGTTCCATGAGGTCCAGTGCCGCCAGGGTCGGGACATCCGCGAAGATATCTTCGAATGACGGCTCCGTCAGCACCGCCGAAAGATCGATGCACTCACCGACCGCGACGAACACTGGAGCCTCAGGCTCGGATGTGAGGCGAGCGGGGCTAGCGGGGCAAGGAGCCGTTTCGGACATGGCCGTCGGGCGTGCCAATTCGAATTCGTGAGTCAGCGCGGCGGGACTCACCTGCCGGCTTCGCCCGGTCACCAGGCTCATCGTCTTTACTCCACAAGCGGCCACCACCCCGCTGGCGGCGGCAATCGCCGCAACGAGAGACCCGATCACGGCTATGCCGACCGTTATCCCGACCACCACCATCAGCAGACCTGCAATCGCTGTTATGATCATGTTGTCACCTCCTCCGCCTGGATCGTGCCCGGCGTCCCTGCCTCATTGCATCTCTTTCGATGCGCTCGACGTCCCAGGCGTCCTTTCTCAGGTTCATGAATACCTCGACATCCGACTTCGTCACCACGAAGTTCCTCCCGACGCGTGCCGCCGGAAGCTCACCCTTCACGATGTATCGCCTTACGGTGGGGGTATTTACCCCGAATTCCCTGGCGACCTGTGGTGCTGTCATATACGTTTCCATTTGACACCTCCTATATATGTCACGTTCTATATGGCATATTATATATCGCTCATAGATATGTCAATACTATTATTAGTTATATCTAACATTGTGTTTAGTGCGATAAGAGGAAGGTGCGTTATGTCGCGGAAGGTGAAGCAATGGTGGTGCTTTAAGAAGACTTGGTTGGCGTTTGTGCGATTAGTTGGCAGTGGTGGGCGTTACTGGATTTGAACCGCCCCACGCGCTGCGCACGCGGTGACCCCAAACGTGGTTGATTCAGATGCTTTGCATCTTCACTATGCCACTGGTTCAATCCAGTATCGCGCGGGGAACGCTGATTTGGCCTTAACGCTGGATTTGAACCAGTGACGTCGCTGCTCTCCTCGCTGCGCTGCGTCGCTCCGCTTCCAACAGGGGGGCAGGCCCCCCTCTTGCGTTCGCCCGCTAAAGCGGGCTCTCTGTAACCCCCCAATGATGTTTTTCGGTGGGACCTTCCCCCCGAAAAAGAACATAGGCCCCCCATCACTGGTTCAATCCAGTAACGCAATGAGTGATTACTCTGTGGAGTGGTGGGCGTTACTGGATTTGAACCAGTGACCTCNNCTCTCCCGCTGAGCTAAACGCCCGAGGCGCACAATCATGTTAGAAGAACGACAAGCCCCGGTAAAGAGACACATGTGAAATGGTGTCGGCTGTAACTCGTTTGGAGTTGATCTTGCACAGTCTATTGCCCGAGTTTGAACCAGATAGTTCTCATGATAAGCGGCTTCGTATTCTGTTCGCATC
>PMDX01000224.1 GCA_003154635.1 Actinomycetota bacterium
GACCTCGGTGACGCCCTCCGCGACGAGGCCTGCCAGGACGAGGGCCGCGCCCGCGCGCAGGTCCGCGCAAGTGACCGGTGCGCCGCTCAACGTGGGGACTCCGCGAACTATCGCGTGGTGATCGTGCGTCTTTATGTCGGCTCCCAGCCTGTTCAACTCGTCCACCACCATGAACCTGTTTTCGAAGATGTTCTCGGTGACGAAAGAAGTCCCGGAGCCGGTGACCAGCAAGGTGAGCATCTGCGGCTGGAGGTCCGTGGGGAACCCTGGATAAGGCAACGTCGCGATCTCGAGCCCCCGTATGTNNCAGGAACGTCCCGGCCTCGACACGGTCGCCGATCACGGCATGGTCGGTCCCGCCCAGCGAGCTTGAGCCCTCGATGACGAGAGTGGAGGTCCCGTCGCCGGTTATCTTTGCCCCCATCTCAACCAGGAACTGGATGAGGTCCCTTATCTCGGGCTCCTTCGCGGCGTTCTCTATGACGGTCTTACCCTCCGCGAGAACGGAGGCCATCAGAAGATTTTCCGTTGCCCCCATACTCGCGAAATCGAGGTAGATGCGGCAACCGGACAGGGTGCGGGCCTCTGCCTCTACGTACCCGTGCGACACGCCCAGTTGTGCGCCCATCTGCTCGAGACCCTTCATATGCATATCGATCTGGCGTGCGCCCAGGTTGCACCCACCGGGCATGGCGACGCGAGCCTGTCCGTATCGCGCGACCAGCGGGCCGAGCACCTCCACGGAAGCCCGCATCCGCTGCACGAGATGGTAAGGAGCTTCCAGTATCGGTTCCCGTGCGGGCGTGATCACCATGGTGCCGTCAGAGAACTCGACGCCAAGCCCGATATATCTCAGCACCTCCATCATGGTGTGAACATCCGCGATATCGGGAACGTTGCTCAGCCGGCACGTATCTTCGGCCATTATCGAGGCAGCCATCAGCTTGAGGACAGAGTTCTTCGCGCCGCTCACCCTGAGCGTGCCCCGGAGCCTGGCGCCTCCCTCAATTACATACTTATCCAATCGGAATCCTTCCCGTTCTGTCCTGTCATACCGGTCCGACCGGCACGGGCCGGGCAGAACCCACTTCAAGATTCTACATCCCCGCGGGTGGCTACTGGAAACCGCCCCTGCTCAAGCCGACAGCATCTTCAGCGCTTTTCGGCCTCGCGCGCCTGGCGCTCCTCGCACAGAGAGCCCCGACCAGGTTCGTGCTGGATGCCGGAGCCAGCCTCTTGATCAACCTGCCGATCTTCGCGTCTCTCTTGGGTATCACATATAGCCTGTTGCGGTCCACTGCCTCAACCACTTCAGCGGCGACTTCCTCGGCAATTATTTTCGCCTGTTCCATGAACTGGACAGCCGCTCGCGCCTGGATTCGTCCGCGCAGATCATCGTACGGCGTTTCGCCCTGCGCCCCCCGGGTGTAGTAGCCTCTGCATCATCGACCCTCGGATCGCCGGCATTGCGGTCGGCAAACAAAGCCTCACGCTTCTATCCAGGCGGTATCTGGGGTGTCAACGAAGATGAGTATGATAATTCGCGGGATTAAAAAGACCATCAACCGAATGAACGGTCCGCGTTCTGATATCGCCCGGCCTAAGACTGGAGCTGGCGCTCGAGAATCTTCTTCTTGACTTTCTTGAGACGGAAATGGTCCTCGCGAGCGCGCTCGTCGAGCGAGCCGAATATGAACTTCACTTGCGCCTCGAGCTCGGGTATTACCGTGTTCTCAAGCGCGTTGACCCTGCGGTTGGTCTTCTGGAGCTCTTCGCCAAGACGCCTCAGCCTGGTCTCGATATCCGCGCTCTGGATCATCAGGTCGATGATCTCTTCGAATTTGGAGGCCGTGCTGCCGATCCGCGCACTGACGCCGGTGATGCCGTAGCCCCTGGTCAGCTCTGTCTTCAGGGGAGCTGTTGACTTGCGGATAACCGGAATAGGCACACCCATGACGTGCGTCCCGAAGATGTCAACCAGGACATCGCCCTTCGTCGCGAATCCCACGGATTTAAGTACCGCCGCTCCTTCCACAGCCTTTGTCAGCGCGAGGGTACTCTGGGCATCGGCTGTCGCGCGCTCGAGTTTGAGCGACAGCTTCATGGTCTCGTCGATGATTGGCAGGAACTCTCGCAGGAGCGCGTCGCGCTTTTTCTTGAGGAGCTCCATACCCTGCGCCGCAAGCCTTATCTGCTGCTTGCGGTAGAGCAGCTCGCTACGGGTCGGATTTACTTTTTCCATTCCTGGCTCCGTTACTGGCGACCGAGTCGCCGTTCAATACTCCCGGCGTTCGGCCTTACCGTCACAATGCCCTCGTGCACATTTCAGCATCAAATCGGTGGAACCCGTTCTGCCCCAGGCCCTAAGCTTCGGCTTCCGCCGCGCTGTCGGCCTCTTCGACGACCCCTTCCCTGGCCTCGGCAGCGGCTTCTTCGACAGCCTCCGCGCCCTTCTCCACTGTGAGCTCGCCGGGGTAGTACTTCTCGACATACTCCAGCTTGATCCTCTTTAGCTCCATGGAGGGGAGGATGCCGAGCAGGTTCCAGCCTATCTCCAGCGTCTCTTCGATGTCGCGGTTCTCATCACCCTGGTTCTGGAACGCTTCTTCGAACTCGTCCGCGAACTTGAGGTAGAGCCTGTCGGTCTCTGACAGCGCCTCTTCACCGATGATAGCGACCAGCCTTCGAAGGTCGACGCCCTCGGCGTAGAACGCGTAGAGCTGGTCGGCGACGCCTCTATGGTCGCCCCTGGTCTTGCCCTCGCCGATACCCTGGTTCATCAGGCGTGACAGGCACGGCAGCACATCGATCGGGGGGAATATGCCCTTGCGGTGCAGGGCGCGCGAGAGCACTATCTGGCCCTCGGTGATATACCCGGTCAGGTCTGCGATCGGGTGCGTGATGTCGTCGTCTGGCATCGTCAGGATCGGGACCTGGGTGATGGAGCCCTTCTTGCCTTTGATCCTTCCGGCCCTCTCATAGATGCTCGCGAGGTCGGTGTACATGTAACCGGGATATCCACGTCGTCCCGGGACCTCTTCGCGTGCGGCGGATATCTCGCGCAGCGCCTCACAGTAGTTGGTCATGTCGGTCAGGATGACCAGCACCTGCAGGTCGTGTTCGAACGCGAGGAACTCGGCCATGGTCAGCGCGCACCTCGGCGTGATGATACGCTCGACGGTCGGGTCCTCGGCGAGGTTCAT
>PMDX01000024.1:0-2392 GCA_003154635.1 Actinomycetota bacterium
CGAGCGGGCCATGTACCGCAACAACAGGGGAGAGGGCCACGACTCGATCGGGACCACCACCCCGGCCTCAGACTACTACCTGGCCGAGGGCGCAACGGGCTACAACGCGGGCTACACGACCTACGTGCTGGTCCAGAACCCGCAGGATACGCCGAACAACGTCTCTCTGACCTACATGACCCAGTCGGGACAGGTTACAGGACCCTCCTTCACCATGGGAGCCAACTCCCGCAAGACCGTGAAGGTGAACGATATCCTGCCCCCCGACACCGACGTCTCCACCCGGGTGCACGGGACAAAGCCCATCATCGCCGAGCGGGCCATGTACTGGGACTCGCCCGGCGGCGAGAAGTGCCACGACTCCATAGGGATGGACTCACCGCACACCACCTTCTGGCTCCCCGACGGTGACGCCACCAACGAGTACGTGGAGACCTACACCCTGGCCCAGAACCCCAACTCCACCCCGGTGAAGGTCCGGGTGACCTACCTGACCCCATCGGGAACCGGAAACGTCACCTTCACCGACACCATACCCGCCAACTCCCGCCACACCTACAAGATGAACGACAAGATACCGGGTACCCGGGCGGCCATCGTGGTCAAGAGCATCACCTCCGGCAAGAAGATAATGGTGGAGCGCGCCATGTACTTTGGCGACGGCAGGAGGGCGGGCACGGACACCATCGGGGGATATGAGGACTGACCTTTCGCCCGTAGCGCCTGCATCTTGCGCGATCTCGAAATTATCAAGGATGCGCTGGGGATCAAGGTCTTTGCGCAGTTCCCTGTTCTTGAGTAAGAAGTTCTCGGTCAGCCTGGCAAGACGTGACCCCTCTTATTACTTTTTTTGGAGTGCCCCGGCGATGGCTTCGCCGAGCAGGTCGAATGCACAAGGCAGGAGCCTCCTGCCGAGATAAGTTGTCCGGTTGATCCAGGAATGCATCACTCTTCTTTTCCTCTTTTTTATCCCCTGTGCGATCAACCATGCTATCTTCTCAGGTTCGGTACCGAATTTATTAATCAACCATACAACCAGTTTTTCCGGAGCGGTTTCCGCTTTTAACTCGGAGTAGAAGGGCGTATTTATAACTCCCGGAAATACTGTTGTGACTGCTATCCCGAGACCCTTCAGTTCCCAGCTCAGACACTCAGAAAAAGATGCAAGGGCGGATTTAGTGGTTGCATACACACCCCAGGTAGGCGCCGGAAAGAAAACCAGACCTGAGGAGATATTTACAATCTGGCCTCCGGTTTTTTTCAGGGAGGGAACAAAGGCTTCTGTCATATTAACCGCGGAGTGGAAGTTGATTCTCATTATAGACTCCCATTGGGCGGCCGTAGTATCCAAAAGGGCTGAGGAACGACCTACACCCGCGCAGTTAACCAGGACATCTAGAGAGCCGGCTTTCTCACTTACGAACTCTTTGAGTGCATTTATCTGTTCGATATCGGCGACATCCGTTTTTTTGAAATGGACGTCGACGCCGATCACTTCGATTTCAGAAGCGAGATTCCTGGCCCCGTCTTCATTGATATCGGCAAGTATGAGGTTGCAGCCTTCTTTTGAGAGAATGAGGCAAAGTTCCCGCCCGATACCGCTTGCCGCGCCGGTCACAAGAACCCACTTCCCCTTCAAATCCCGGGTCAAAACATCCCCCTTGGTAGAAAAGAACACGGTTTCCCGTACTGGTAGTTATCTTACCGATCCAATCAGAATCATAACACCCATTGACCAGAGGAAGCTGCTTAGCGAAATGCAGTGGCGCATTTGAGAGGGTGGAACTTCACTTCATACGCCCTTCGTGTATAATCTTCCGGATATCACATACTTATCAAAATAATAAGCCAGGCTTATCATCTAGACGGAAGGAGCAGTGACGCAAATGGAAGATTATCGGCAGATGTGGAGCGATATAGGCGTTAATCTGGAGGCGCACGACGGTCTTCTCGAAGTCCTTCCTCCTTTGTTCGGCGACGTCATAGTGAGCCAGGAAAACCGCCCGGCCAGGATGGCTTATTTTGACTCATTCTTCGCGGAGATTCACGGCAGGCGCATCTGGGAGCTGGTCCAGGAGCAGAAGCAGGGAAAGAAAGTCGTCGGTTCGTTCTGCACTTACGTCCCCGAGGAGATACTGATGGCGCTCGGCGCCAGCAGCGTAGGCCTCTGCGGCGGTGCCGAGGTCGCGCCCGAAGCCGTCGATCAGTACCTCCCACATAACACTTGCGCGCTCATCAGGGCGTCGCTTGGATTCAAGCTCGGCCGGGTCTGCCCTTACTTCGAGACGAGCGACCTCGTTATCGGCGAGACAACTTGCGACGGCAAGAAGAAGTACTACGAGATCCTCGGAGAGATGGCGAACGTGTACGTGATGGAGCTTCCCCAGAAGAA
>PMDX01000024.1:2445-2730 GCA_003154635.1 Actinomycetota bacterium
CGCTTTACCAACAAGGTCAACGAGCTATGCGACGAGCTCGAGCAGCGCGCAGGCGCTGGCAAGGGCGTGGCCGGCGCGGACGCCCCGCGGATCCTCATGTCCGGCTGCCCGATGGCCATCCCGAACTGGAAGCTCCCTCATATAGTCGAGACGTCCGGCGCGACCGTGGTCATGGAAGAGCTCTGCACGGGGTCCAGGTACTACCGGAACCTCGTGGACGAGAGCGAGGGAGACCTCGACGCGCTTGTCGACAGTGTCGCCGACCGCTACCTCGAGATCGACTGC
>PMDX01000267.1 GCA_003154635.1 Actinomycetota bacterium
CTCCTCTGTTAAAAGCTGGTGAAGGTCGTCGATACCGCGCACCGCGCACCCGTCGAAAGCCACGATGACATCGTTCTCCTTCAGCCCCGCGCCAGCGGCGGGCCCCCCGTCCTCGATCGAAGTGGCAAGGAACCCTGTCTCGACATCGAGGCCGTGGTAGCGGACGACCCGCCTGTGAAGGGGAGCGTCCAGGCCCGCGATACCCAGGTAGCTGCGTTTTACGTACCCATATCTCATCAGCCTTCCCGCCACAAACTTCGCCGTGTTCACGGCAATCGAGAAGCAGATGCCCTGAGCCGGCAGGATGATCGCAGTATTGACACCGATGACCTCACCGTGAGAGTCGACAAGTGGACCGCCGGAATTTCCCGGGTTCAGTGCCGCATCCGTCTGGATGACACTGTCAATCAGGCGCCCGGTCGTTGAACGCAGCGAACGTCCGAGCGCGCTTACGACCCCTGCGGTCACTGAGCACTGGAACCCGTACGGGTTGCCTACCGCGATGACCAACTGTCCCACCCGCAGGCGCTGTGAATCACCGAGCTCCGCAACGCACAGGTCCGGCGCGCTTATCCTGACCACTGCGAGGTCTGTATCAGGGTCATCCCCGACGACATCAGCCTGAAACGACCGGCCGTCAGGTAGCGTGACGTCGAGCTTCTTTGCGTTCTGGACCACGTGACTGTTCGTCAAAATGAATCCGTCACCGGCGAATATGAACCCCGAACCGGTCCCCTGCGCTTCTCTGGGAAAACGCATGCGGCCCCTCTGTCCGGACTTCTGGGTCACCGATATATTGACCACCGAGGGGCTTACCATGTCCGATGCACCTGTGACGGCGCGAGAGTACTCGTCCAGAAGGTAATCTTCCTGCGCGTCCACTTTCGCCGGTGGGCAATTATCGTCAGTTGGAGGTGCGAGACTCGCAATCAATCTGAGTCTATTTTCCATAATTATCTTCCATTCACTAGGCTCAACAATATTGATACAAGATTTGGCGAATAGAGGCAATGACGGATTTCAATATATAACCACTGGATTTTCGCCGTCGTCATTCACGCGTACTCGCCGCTACTGGAGTCTTGTTCACGCAAACGGCGCTTACGGGGTTCGACTACCGCGGAAGAGTCCGCCTGATCTCATCGAGCGAGGTCACACCCTCGAGCACCTTGGCGACACCGTGCTTAACGGCTTCAGGGTCGATCCGGCCAAGCGAGAGCTTGATGTACGGGATCTCGAGATACAAGCTCATTGCCAGCATCAGGTCCTCGTTTGTCGCAAATCCTTCCTTGACCATGATGTCCTCGATGTCCCCACCGGTCGCCTGGCGGATCTCCCGGGCGCGGGACATCTGCTCGGGGGTGACCAGGCCCTGGCGGATAAGGGCGTTCTCATGACCCTCATCGTATCTCTGCTCCATCTTGGGACCCCCTCTTGTTGCCGTCTCCTTGGTAAGTCCGGTATCCGCAATGTCAAGGCCGGTTTGCGTGCCTCGTTAGCTGTCACTCTCAATGAACGCGACTCGCAGGGCCTGCAGGATGTCGGCGTCCAGGCCGAGGCCGTCAGTGAAGTAGCCCTCGATGGTCCCGAACCGCCGGCGCATCTCGTCCAGTGCGGCCTCCAGATATTCCTTCCGCACGCCAAAGACCGGCAGCAGCAACTCAGGGTCACCGCCGATCGATTCGAATCGGTCGAATACCGGCTTGAGCGCCGGCAGGAGTTCGTCGTTGGTGAGGAGGTACTCGTGCATCACGACCTCGTCGGGAACGCCCAGCAACATCAACATGGACGCGGCCGCCCAACCGGTACGGTCTTTACCTGTCGTGCAGTGGAAGAGCGCGGGACGATGTTCCTCGCGAGCCAGGTCGGAGAACAAGCGCTTGTAGGCTGCCAGCGCGCTTGAAAGACTCACGCTCTCGCGGTATCCACTCTCGAACAGCGAGACGGCCTTGCCACTACCCAGCATCTCCTCCGCCAGTTTCGGGTCCGAGGTCACTTTCAGGAGCTGCGCGGGGGCCGCATCGGCTGAGTCCTTGAGCACGTCACAAACGACATACTCGGTGCCAGGTGGAACACGGTCGGGCTGCTCGTCGCGCTCCTCCTCGGTTCGCAGGTCGTAGATGGAACGGATTCTCAGCCCGGCGAAGATGACTTCGTCGTCTCCCCGGAGCCTGTTGAGTTCCGTTGAGCGGTACAGCACCCGAGAACGCACGAGTCCGCCGTCGCGGGTCGGCCATCCGCCCAGGTCCCGCAGGTTAGGAACCGTTGCGATGCTGATGCCGGGGCGGGTCGGTCCGGTAACCATTGGCCCTCCTTCATCGTCGATTTCTACTCCAGCTTTTCACTTCGATTACCTGGAGCATAGAGCTATATCATCTAATTTGTTGTGCCCCTTGCCCATCTTCTTAAGGAACTGAAGACGAGCCGAGTATCTTAGTCTGCGAGACAGCGCATTTAACATATTTTACACAAAGCTATTTGCTAATGATTGCTAAAATACTTAGCAACTCTATCAGCGGCATTCGCTCTAATTTCGAAGTGATAGAACGGATAACCAAAGTCATGGTAGACCCCCTTTGCCACATCATCCAGGTACTCCTAGGCGAATGCCACGTCTCCCCTCAGGTAGAGCTTTTTTCCCATTGAACCCCCGGAATGCCGTCAATCCGAGCAAAGCATTCTTGCGTTTCTCGAAAGGATTAGTCGCACGGTTATTGAAATCCCGTTTTGAAGTCAAATGCGGGGAAGGAGGATGGAGATGAAGAAAAGGATCGTAGTATTACCGGCACTTGTGCTGCTGATCCTGCTGACTGCTTCAATAGCCCTGGTGGCAGGATGCGGTGCGACTACGCCGGCGCAGGCCAGAACGGAGCTGAACACCCAACTGCAAAACCTCAAGAGCGCGCTCGCCGAGTTCACGAACCCGACCACGTACGCGAGCACGGACAGCATAAAGTCTGCCGCGAAGAACGTTCAGAAGCAGTTTGACAATGTCATCACCGCGGGCAAGGACGTCAAGGACGTGAGCACGTCCAAACTGAGCAGCGCGTGGAACCAGCTAAGTAAATCGATCACCAACCTCTCCAGCAACCAGTCGTTCAGCCAGAAGGTCGACGCGGTCCAGTCCGCGATAACCAACTTCCAGAAGGCGTGGCAGGAAGTGTTCACGACCAACAACAAGTAATCCGACCTGAAAAGGTTTACAACCAGCCGTGCAGGAATATTTGATATGAGGCATGCGACGCTGCATGGGAGGTGAACAGGGCTGACCCGCGGCCTCGGGGAGGGGCGGACCCGGACAGGCTGAAAGAGTTTCCTGTGCGGCATCTGCCAGGATCTACCCGGGATCTCTAATTCAAAGGAGGGCATGCATGGAAGAGACAGATCTCGTAATGGAGAGCTGGTGGTCGTATCTGCTCAAAGGGATCATAGCTGTATTCTTCGGGATACTCCTGTTCTCATGGCCAGGCGCCACGATCAAGACGCTCGTAATAATCGTCGGCCTGTTCGCGATCATCGACGGCCTAGTGAGTGTAATACGTTCTTTCGTGATGATGGCGCGCAAAGAGAGGTGGGGCTGGACGCTGGCGGGTGGACTCATCGGCTTTCTGTTGGGAGCGATAATCCTTCGGCACCAGGAGTTCGCGCTGGCGATTGTGGTTATCCTGGTCGGCCTCTGGATCATGCTCATGGGCATAGTCGAGCTTGCCGTTGCGTTCGACATGCCGCCCAAGAGCGGAAGGGGCATCCTGGCTATATTCGGGGTAATCCTGCTCGCGCTTGGCGTCATCGTGCTGGTGTACCCGTTCGGGAGCACCTACGCTCTCATGGTGGTCATAGGTATCTATGCCTTGATCGCCGGCATCTTCGACATCGGCTTCAGCTTCTACGCGATGGCCGAGCAGCGCAAGATGGCAAAGAGCTAAAGGCCGCAGACACAGGATAGTAACATCGGGAAGGGCGGTGATGTTGTGCCGCCCTTCTTTTGTTTTACCGGGAGGTCTCGACTCCGTTCTCACGAATTGCATGTCCAGCAGGCAGTGTGCATCGAAAGGAGACATCTTGTCCGAAGACAGGGCAGCTGACAGAGAAAGGCTAAAGGCGAAAAAGCTGGATGTGGAAGCTCTCGTGGCGTATCAGGAAGGTTCGGTCGTAAGCAGGGAGATCGTGCACTTAGACGCGGGAACAGTTTCCGTTTTCGCCTTCGAAGAGGGCGAGGGGTTGAGCGAGCACACCGCGCCTTTTGACGCGCTGGTCCACGTCATCGACGGATCCGTCGAGGTGTCGATCGCCGGCGAGCCGATCTTGCTCGAAAAAGGGCAGATGGTCATCATGCCGGCCGGCAAACCACA
>PMDX01000131.1 GCA_003154635.1 Actinomycetota bacterium
CTTCGATGCCGAGAGCTACAGCAGGTTGGAGCGCCTGGCCGGTGGCAACGGGTATGACCCGGACGAATTCCACATGCCGGCTGATCTCTGGGCGCGGATACTCTACGACCTCGCTATCCAGTACAACCTGTGGGAAGCGAATACACACAAGCTTATCGACCTCTCGGCTCCTCTCTACTACGGTCGTATCGCGTCTCTGGCAAACGAGATCCGGTTGATGGACGCGGACGAGGCCGAGCAATTCATAATCTCTGAAGCCCGGACGCTCGAGGAGATGAAGCCCTACCTCCTTGAAAGATGGGATACGATGATCGCCGCCGAGCGGGCGGTGGATCTCCTCGACAGGTAACTGCGTTTATAATACAAGGGTGCTGCATGAGGGAGCGGCGATGAGAAATGCAATTGGATGCAGGCAACCACGCGAATCCGCAGGACGTTGTTACGGTAACGAGTTTGTGCTAGAAAGTCATTATTGGCTCGCAAGGCCGACCCTACCGGCCTGGCTTACAGATCAGAGGGAGGGTGTTCGCTTGTGGAACCGATAAAGGTACTGATCGCTGACGACCATGCAATGGTCAGGGAAGGCCTTAGCACCGCTTTGCAGACCACCAGCACGATCCGTGTCGTAGGCATGGCGGCAAATGGGCGTGAGGCTATCGAAAAGGTCAAGACCCTCAAGCCGAACGTCGTCCTGATGGACATCAAGATGCCCAATATGGACGGTCTCAAGGCATGCAGGCTGATCAAGAAATCCTCGCCGGAAATCCAGGTGATAATGCTTACCGTCCATGACGACGAAACGCACGTCATCGATGCCATCACCGCCGGCGCGAGCGGCTATATCCTCAAAAGCCTCTCCGTGAACGAGCTCATCCGCGCGATCAAACTCGCTTCGGAAGGAAAGGCCATGCTACATCCTTCCGCCACCAAGCAACTGATGGCGGAGTTCAAGAGGCTCACCGATAATGGCGGTGGCGGCTTCAACCTCTCCGATCGGGAGCTGCAGGTACTGCAGTTGCTCGCATATGGACACACCAACAAGGAGATCGCGACCGAGCTTACGATAAGCCAGCAGACAGTGAAGAGCCACGTGATCCACATTTTCCAGAAGCTCGGCGCATGTGACCGGACCGAAGCGGTCGCCATCGCGCTGCGGCGAGGGATAGTGGAGTAGTCCGGATATTCCAGACAACTTGAGCCGGGTCTCTTCAGGCCTGGCTCTTTTTATTGCGGCAAACGTTGGATCTGGTCCGAGATTTCTAATGATTTGACATCGCAACACCCCCACCCCAACCCTCCCCCCTGAAGGGAGAGGGAAGAGTGGCTAGAGGGCGAGGAGACGTTTCTGGACCTGGACGGCAAGGTGTTTTCCGCTGGTGCCCGGGCGGCCGATGAACGCGGGCTGCTCGCCCATCTTCACGAGCACCGTGGAGTCCACCGGCTTGTTCAGTCGTATGACCTGCCCGCTCTCTAGCTTGTGCAGCTCGTCCAGCGTGAGCTTTGCTTTGCCCAACTCGACCGAGACCGGAATCGTAGTCTGGACGAGCTGAGTTCTGAGCTCTTCGGACGCCGGCTGTACGTTTGGTGTCTTTGACGAGAGCCACTGCTCCGTGTTCAGCGAGGCGAGCAGGCGTTCGAGGCTCGAGAACGGGAAACAGAGGTTCATTATCCCGTCGTAGGCTCCGATCGCCATGTCGAAGCAAACATTCAGAACTATCTCGTTCGGTGGAACAACCTGCGCGAACGTCGGCTGGGATTCGATCTTACCGGGCCTGAAATCGGCCTCTACGACTGTCGACCAGACGCTGGACAGGTCCGCAAGCAGCTTGTCCATGACGTCGTTCATCAGGAGCATCTCGATCTCCGTGAGCTCGCGATTGGGGGGCGTTCCCGCGCCCGGCCCACCGAGGACGCGATCCAGGATGCCGAACACAACGGACAGGTTGATCTCCAGCAGGATCGGCAGCTCGCCGGGCATGACTTTGGCGATGCATATGACGGTGGGGGTCGGCAGTGACCGCAGGAACTCCTCACACGTCACCTGCTCGATCGAGTTTAGCGTCGTCCCGCACTCGATGCGCAGGTAGCCCGCCAACGTGCTCGAACAATGGCGGGAATACGTCTCGTGCACCAGTTGCAGCGTCCGCAGGTTGTCCTTGGAGAACTTGCTGGGCCTGCGGAAGTCATAGACATGGTACTGCTTGCCTTCATTTGCGGCGCAGGGGTCTATCTCTCCGCTGCGAAGGCCCGCAAGCAGCTTGTCTATCTCTGTCTGTGAAAGGACATCCTGAACCATTTCTGCTTCCTTCCTGCATGCCGCCTGGCCCCTGCCGTCCTGGCGCTGGTTGCGGGAATCCTTCCGCTATCGGCCCTGCTGCCCTGTCTACTTCTTCTTCGTGCTCTCTTTCTTGGTAGCTTGAGTGCTCTTAGTGGTCTTGGCGCCCTTGCTCGTGCTCTCGCCGGAGCTGCTCGATGACGATGCGCTTGTCGAATCCGAGCTCGTCTTCTTATTCTGGGTCAGAGGGCTTATCAATATCTCGACACGCCGGTTCATCGCCCGGTGCTCCGGGGTATCGTTCGGCACGCGCGGCCTGGTGTCCGCATAGCCAGCCGCGGTCATCCTGGTCGCGTCCAGGCCGGCCGCTTCGATAAAGTAGCGAATGACCGCGGAAGCCCTCGCCGTGGATAGCTCCCAGTTCGTCGCGTATATATACCCGGGTGCGATGGGCACATTGTCGCAGTGCCCCTCCACCTTGATCTCGTTCGCCGTGTTGCGCAGCATGCCCGATAACGCCATGAGAAAGTTCGTAGCTGTCGGCGTCAAGGCGGCGCTCGCTGATGGAAAGACCACTTCGTCCGTGCTCAATCGGATGACCAGGCCCTGGTCATCTATCTGCGTCTTGACGTTGCTACCGAGGCCCATGTTCTTGATATCCGTGTCCACTTTATCTTTCATCTGCTCGAGCTGACTCTTCGGCCTCGAGGTTTCCCCGCTGCCCCCTCCGCTACCTCCGCCACTGCCGCTTCCGGTCCCGCTTCCGGAGCCTCCCCCGAAAGCCGCGTGGGTCGAAGCGGCGAGCTTCTTCCACTTGGTCTCGTTAACGGCCGACATCGCGTACAAGACGATGAAAAAGCACATCAGCAGGGTCACGAGGTCACCGTAAGATATGAACCATGTCCCGCTGTGGCCTCCGCCACCGTCGCCACCACCTTTCTTCTGCCTTGCCATAACTGCCTCCGTGCAGTAGCTACTCCATCGCCGGGGCCGTAGCTCCGGCCTTCTTCTTTGATTCTCCCTTCTCGCCTTCCGCATCTGTCCTGAACTTGGGTGGCAGGAAGGTCTTCAATTTTTCCTCGACGAGGCGCGGGTTGTCACCCGACTGGATCGACATGACGCCTTCGATGATCATCGTTTTTATAAGGACCTCACCCTCGCTCCTGATCTTCAGCTTGTTCGAGAACGGCTGGAATATGATGTTGGAAGAGAAGATCCCATAGA
>PMDX01000101.1 GCA_003154635.1 Actinomycetota bacterium
AGGTGCGGCCGATATAGCGGTTCTTTATTAGACCTTCCCCGAACGGGATGCCGGATTTCTCGGCGAACCCGATTGCAGACGGCACCCCGGAGTCCGGAACCGGGATGACGATGTCAGCTTCGACGGGAGCCTCCTCCGCCAGGTGCATGCCCATCTCTTTGCGCGCGTCGTATAGCACGCGGTCGTAGAGAACCGAATCGGGCCTGGCAAAGTAGATGAACTCGAATATGCACAGCGACGGGTCGGGATCTTCGACGAAACGTCGCGCCTCGAGCCCACCGGGGCCGATGTGGACCAGTTCGCCCGGCTCGACCTCGCGAACGAACTTGGCGCCGACGACATCGAGCGCGGCGGTCTCACTGGCAAGAAACCATCCGTTATCTTTGACGCCTATGCAAAGCGGACGCAGGCCATACGGGTCACGCACTCCGAAAAGACCTTCCTCGGTGAGTATCACGACCGAGTACGCACCGACCATCCTGGGAAAAGTCTCGGCTATCGCGTCGGCCGTGGTGGGGGCGTCCGAATGGCTCAGAAGCGATGCCATGACCTCGGTGTCCGTCGTTGAGGTGAATGTTGCCCCCTCCCGCACCAGTTGCTCCCTGAGCGCATTGGTGTTCACGAGGTTCCCGTTGTGAGCTACGGCCAACGGCCCGCGGGGAGTGCTCTCGTAAACTGGTTGTGCGTTCTCCCAGTACGTGGAGCCCGTTGTCGAGTACCGCACGTGCCCGAGAGCGCAGTCACCCTGGAGGGTGACAAAACTGGACTCGTCAAAGACCTGGGAGACCAACCCCATGTCCTTTATCACCAGTATCCCGTCACCCGAAGTGACAGCGATACCCGCGCTCTCCTGGCCTCGGTGCTGCAAAGCATAGAGCCCGAAGTAAGTCACTCTACCGACATCTTCACCGGGGGCATAGACTCCGAATACGCCACAAGCCTCTTCAGGAGAATCGCCCCACTCGCCCTCTATGAGATTCTTCACATTCATATTATCCTTCAAACAAGCGTCCGCCGTATTGATTCCCGTCATGCGTCATGCCGTCCGGGCCGTGCCGAATGCGGAGCAGGAAGAGCCCGGCCCGCCACGGCGGTACCTTAGTGGTGCGCCCCGGTGACCATCCTCTCGAGAGCGTTGTCGTACACGTCCACCATGTCGCCCAGCGAAATATCGAGTATTCCCTTTATCTCGAGGCGCTCTCCGCCCGTAGTCCCAAGGACGTGAACGGGTACATCGAGCTCCGCGGCAATGTCTTCCAGGTCCGCCAGGCGCTCCGCGGGCACGCTCGCCAGCACTCTCGATTGAGACTCGCTGAAGAGCGCCACGTGCGGCGGCAGGACTCCCATTATCTCCACATGCACGCCGGTCCCGCCCTGCAGGCACGACTCCGCGAGAGCAACCGCGAGACCGCCTTCAGAGAGGTCGTGCGCCGACGTAAGCAACCCCGCCGCGGCTGCGCGCACGACGCATGCCTGGACTGCTTTTTCCGCGTCCCAGTCGAGCGTCGGCGGCTTGCCGGCCACAATACCGTGTACCACCTTGAGGAACTCACTACCCCCCAGTTCGTCGCGCGTATCGCCGAGAAGCACAACGTGATCCCCCTCGCGCGAGAACGCGGAAGCGACACGCCGTTCGACGTTCTCGAGCAATCCCAGCATACCGATGATCGGGGTCGGGTATATCGCCTCACCGAAAGATTCGTTGTAGAAGCTGACGTTACCACCGACGACGGGGGTATCGAGCCTTCGGCAACCCTCGGCAAGTCCCTCGACGGATTGGACGAACTGCCAGAATATCTCCGGTTTCTCAGGGTTGCCGAAGTTGAGACAGTTGGTCAAGGCGATGGGCAGGGCGCCGCTGCAGGCAACGTTTCGCCCGCTTTCAGCCACGGCGATCTGCGCTCCCAGGTTGGGGTCGAGGTAGCAATAGCGCCCGTTGCCGTCGCAGGAGAGCGCCAGACCTTTGTTGCCGCCTTTCACGCGAATGACGCCGGCATCGCTCCCCGGCAGGGTCACGGTGTTGACCCTTACCATGTGGTCGTACTGCTCGAACACCCAGCGGCTGCTGCAAATATTCGGTGAGCCCAGGATCTTTATCAGTGTCGCGCCGACGTCCCGGGGCGCCTCGAGCTTGTTCGTATCAAAAGCCTGCACATCGTCGAGGTAAGCCGGCCTCGCCGCCTGCCTGTGATACTCAGGACCCCCGGCCAGCGCGCTCGCGGGGACGTCAGCCACTACCTCCCCGTCCAGGATGAGCCGGAGGGAGTCTCCCTCGGTGACCGTTGCAAGAGGGGTCGCGTCCAACCCCCACTTCGCGCAGATGGCTAGCACGCCCTCGAGGTTCTCGGGACCAGTGAGCGCGAACATGCGCTCCTGGGACTCGGACATCATTATCTCGACAGGTTCCATGCCCGGCTCACGGAGCGGCACTTTACCCACATCGACATCCATCCCGCACCCGCCTCGTTCCGATGTCTCGCACGTCGCACACGTGAGGCCGGCGCCCCCAAGGTCCTGCAAGCCGAGTAGCAGGCCTTTATCCAGCATCTCGAGGCATGCCTCGATCTCGATCTTCTCGGTGAAAGGGTCACCGACCTGTACGCTCGGGCGTTTTGCGGCGGATGTCTCGTCGAACTCCTGCGATGCGAGCACACTCACACCGCCTATCCCGTCGCGTCCGGTGCTGGAGCCCATGAGCACTCCAATGCTGCCCGGCTCCGAAGCACGACCCAGGATGAGCCTTTCTTTGGGCATGATGCCAAGGCACATGACGTTGATCAGAGGGTTCTCCTCGTAAGCTTCCTCGAAATAGAGGTCTCCGGCGATGGTAGGGATCCCGAGACAGTTGCCGTACGACGCTATGCCCGATACGACCCCATCGAAGAGGTAACGCGTCCGCGCGTTTTCGAGCGAGCCGAAGCGAAGCGGGTCGAGGCTCGCTATCGGCCTTGCGCCCATCGTGAAGATATCACGGACGATGCCGCCCACTCCGGTGGCGGCGCCCTGGAAAGGCTCTACCGCGCTCGGATGGTTGTGGGATTCCAGTTTGAAGACCGCGGCGAGGCCGTCGCCTATATCCACGACCCCGGCGTTTTCGCCCGGGCCCAACATCATCCTCGCGCCCTCGGTCGGGAGCTTCCTCAGCTGTTCCTTGGAGCTCTTGTAGCTGCAGTGCTCGGACCACATCACCGAGAACATACCTAGCTCAACCTTGTTGGGCTCCCGTCCGAGGATCTCGGTAATCCGGTCGTACTCGTCTCGGGTCAGGCCAAGTTCCTCGAACAGCTCGGGCAACTGCATCACTCCCAGTTCTAGCCTCCGCCAAGTGGCGGGTATATCGACACCACGTCGTCTGGATCCAGGCGAGTATCCCTGCCCTTGAGAAGCTTCACGTTCTTATCGTTCACGAGCACGGTACTACTCTTCAAGTAGCGCTGAAGTTTTCCTTCGTAGGCGGTCGAGAGGTTCTCCAGCAACTCGCCGACCGTCAGGCCACGCACCTCGGCTTCCCGGGATTTCGTGATCTGCCTGAGCGTCGCGTAGAACTTCACAGTGGGCATCGTATCGCCCCCCCCTTCGCGCTCGCAACGAAAACAAAGCATCCCGGCATCGGGCTCCCGCTGCCGGTGTGATTATATCAACTAGAAACGGAGGAATCGCGACTCGGGACAGAAAATCCGGCGCGGATCCCCGAACGGGAAGCGGACGCGGTAGCGGCCTTGCTCCTAGAAACAACCGAGCTGGCAGCTCGTTATCTTGATCTTGAGGAGGTCGAGCGCTCGTCCTACGAGGGCGATCGGCACCCCCAGTTCGCCCGCGAGCTCCTGCGCCCTCCGGCAAGGGATCTTGTTGTCGACGGCTTCCCGCTTCACCGCGTCTATTACCACCTGGGGCATCTCTTCGGGCATGATGCAACCTCCTATCCTGGATAACGCCATATCCGCGGCTTTTCGGAACGCCCTGCTCCGACCTTCCTCGCCATGGTACATGAGCACCTTTGACGCGCCCGTGGCCTCCTTCATCTTCGCTTCGAGACCTAGCTCGCTCGTTCCCTCCGACGGGACGCCGATGTCGACGAGCACAAGGTCTATCCTACCCCGAAGCCATGAAAGATCCTCCTGCGCGAGCTCAACCGGAGCTTCCATCGTCAGCACCGACATTGCGGGTGTCAGGGGTTCCGGCCATTCCTCCGCGTTCACTTCCACAATACTGGCAGTCCCCTCGAGCCGCTTGCCCAATTCCGCCGCCAGCGCCACCCGCGCACCAACACCTGTGACGACGATCGTCCTTGCGTCCATTACGACTGACTCCCCTGTTCCGATCCACCGTTGGTCTTTCCGGGCCGCCCGCGCGGACTCTCGCGCCGTGGGTCTTGCTCCGTGAACGCCCGGGAGGCCGGGGCCGTTGTCCCGGCAGCCACATCCATGTCCGTGGGGGAGTTGACGTTCAGCAGGAACCTTCCGGTGGGATCGAAGCGCTTCAGTTCTTCCCAGGGGATCTCCCTGACCGGGACCTTATCGAAGAACCCGGTCACCTTGAGGTTCCCCTCGTCGAGCTGTCTGCGGATCACTTCGACACAGCCACGGTCGTAAGCCGCGTGCAGAGGCTCGAGGCCTTTCTCGGTCTTTGGGACCGCAACCTGGCATCCCTCCAGGTTATCGAGGATAAAATGTATCGCGTCACGCTTTATGAAAGGCATGTCACATGCCACCACGAAATTCTCTCTCGAGCTCGACAACATGAGCCCGCTCAGTACCCCGCCGAGGGGGCCTTTTCCCTTTACCGGCTCCTCGACTATCCGGGCGGCATCTCCGTGAAATCCAGTGAGACTCGAGAAGCGCGCGGCGTTCGTTACTATCAATATCTCGTCGAAAAGCCCTTCGAGGACCTCGAGCTGGATATCGATCACGCGCCGGCCGCCCACCTCCATGAAGGCCTTGTCGCCCGGCATCCGGGTGCTGGCCCCACCTGCAAGAATTATCCCCGTAGCCATCACGCCGGGCCAATCCGCTCCGTATGAGAATACACGTTGAAGTTGCCGTCTCGCAGGAAACCCACCAGGGTCACCCCCGTCTTCTTGCCTACCTCGACGCCAAGGGCGGTGGGCGCTGAGATCGAGCAGACGAGAGGCAAGCCCGCTCTCGCGGCCTTGAGCACCATCTCGTAACTGAGCCTCCCTGAAAGCATGAGCCCTTTGTCCGACGGCGACTCGCCCGCCATCAGCATGAAGCCCAACACCTTGTCAACGGCGTTGTGCCTGCCGACATCTTCCTTGACCACAAGCATGCCTCCGGAGGTGTCAAACAACCCCGCCCCGTGGGTGCCTCCACTCACCTTGAACACTTCCTGTTCCTCGAGAAGTCGGTCCGGTACGCCCGCGAGCACGGCCGCATCGAATCTCGTCTCGGTTTCCACGGCGATGCTTTCCAGGTCGACCTCACTATCCAGGTCCGCCCCACCGCACCCCGTTCTGATTATTCGCGCTTCGCCGAATCGCTCGACGCCGGCGGCGGAGCCTGCCATGACCTCCACGAGGTTGCCCGGCCCCGCCTGTGAAGCACCCCCGGGCTGTCCCTCGGGATCGGTGCAGTGCCGGACCAGGTCGATCTGCGAGCGGTCGGTTATCAGGCCCTCGCTCAAACAGTACCCGACAGCGAGCAGGATATCGTCTCCAGGCAACCTCATCAGAAACGCAAGCGACCTCCCGTTCAGCCGAACCTCCAGCGGCTCCTCGCGGGCGATGACGTCGTCAGCGGTGTGCCATTCGGAATGGCGAAAGCGCAAGATCTCGAACTCTTTCAAGAACTGAGCATCGCCCTCTTTCATGGGAACACCTCGAACTTTCAACCGGCTGTGACCATTCGATCCGTAAGACCGATACTCCAACATGTGATATCACAATTCAAGACCGCGTGAATTCACAGCTGAAAACCGGCTCCCGGCGAGTTGCGGGTTCGCGGTGGTGAATCGTCAGGAAGAGCCGGTGACCTCGGCAAGCTTGTCGATCAGCTCATCGGGCTTGAACGGCTTGGTGATATAACCTTGAGCGCCGAGAGAAAGCCCTCTTTCAATGTGCTCCTGGCCGGTCCGGGCCGTCACGAAGATCACGGGGATGTGACTCGTGTTCGGGTTGAGCTTGAGCTTCCTGCAAACCTCGTATCCGTCTATGTCCGGCATCATGATGTCAAGGACAATCGCGTCGGGGAGTTCGCGTCTGGCAAGCATGTAGCCGGCAACCCCGCTGAACGCGCCTTTCACATCGATGCCGGCGATCCTGAGCATTACTTCGATTGCCTTGACCATTTCCGGGTCGTCATCTACGACCACTACCCTGAATGGATTCTTAAACCTTGGTTCCGCCAATTCGCCCAGCTTTCCTTGCGGGACGCCCGGACTCACCGGAACGCCCTCAGACCTACCACAAGTACAACTTTAGCCTATCCCCGTTAGCCATGAAAGCACCACCCGGGGGAGCGGCCGCCACCCATCCCGGCCCTCCCTGGGCCTACTAGCCCCGGGGGCGACCCCCACTCAGGGAAGAGTGAAGCTAAAGATCGAGCCTCCACCTTCGCGGGGTTCGCACCAGATCTCCCCCCCGTGACCCTCGATAATGTTCTTTGCAATATAGAGACCCAATCCTATGCCTGGAACTGAGTGGTGCTCGACGTCATCCGCCCTGTAGAAGCGGTTGAATATCTGGGATCTTTCCGCCAGCGGCACGCCCCGGCCTCGATCCAGAACGGACACCTTCAACCCGGCGCCGTCCGCGCACGCCATGACTCTTATGCCAGTGCCCGCCGGGGAGTAGTTGACCGCGTTTTCGATTATGTGAACCATGGCGATCATGAGCTTCACCGGGTCCGCGAGCCTGGAGCCGAGTCCCTTCTCGACGTACACATCTATCTCGTATTTCACGCCCCTGGCGTACATCTGGCCGACAGCCCGGTTGATGAGGGTCTCGATGTTGGCTTCCCTCCGAAAGACCTCGAGCCCGCCGTGCTCAATATTTGACGTGTCCAGAAGTTCCGTTACCAGGCGCGTGAGCCGGTCGGCTCCCTTGTTGATATTGCCCAGTATCTGGGCGCGATGCTCCTCCGAGAGTTCCGAATTGTGCTGCTCGAGGGTCATCGCGTATCCCTTGATCACCGTGATCGGGTGCCGCAGCTCGTGTGAGGCGATCGCTATAAAGTCTTTGAGGTCCTGCTCGTGCGCGAGCCGTTCCTCTTCGATCACAAGCGCCCTTGTCAACATCCCCATCATCTCTATTCTCTCTTTCGATATCTTGACGCGCTTGTCGTAGAACAGGTAAAGCCTGCCCGTCATTTCACCGTCCATGGTGACCGGATAAACGAGCATGGATTCCAGTTCCGCTTTTCTGGCTCCGGCTACTATCCCGTTGCCACCCGGGAAGCCGGAGATGTCCTCGATGGGAAGGGGGGCCTCGTGGCATTCGATGGGATTGACAAGAAAAGCCTCGCTGTAGCCGAAACCAAGGAAGTGATCGGGGTGCGCCGCGCAGGAGACACACGATTGCCGCTCGCCGCGATGACCTCGAGTGTAGACAATCAGCACTCCCTGTAATATGTGCAGACCGCGGGCCACGATCATGTCGATGTTTCCGCGGGTGCTCGCCCCCAGGCTGAGGAAGCATTCGTTGAGCTCAGCCAGGCTTCTCTCCATTCGCTTGCGCTCGGTGATGTCGCGCCCATTGATGACGACGTACGGTTCGTCACTTTCGCGGGCGAACGCCTTGCCGAGAGCCTCTATGTCTCTAAACCCGCCATCGCTCCTTCGCACCTGCAACTGGGCTGAACCGACAGTGCCAGGTTGTACCAGCAGGTTCGACAGCTCCTCCAGAAGGCGTCCGGAGTCCTCCTCCGGGAGAAAGTCGAATATGTTGCGGTCGACGAGGTCCAGCGCGTCGCAGCCGAAAAACACGCCCGCCACAGGACTCGCGAAAGTGATCGTGCCGGCGGGGGTCACCACCAGGATCACGTCAAGGGACTGATCGATAAGGGAGCGGTAGTACTTTTCACTACCGACTCGCGCCCTTTCACTACTCTCGAGTGCGGCCGCCGCGGCCGCGTTCCCCACAACCTCTATCAGCCTGGACGGCATCTGGCCGTTCTTGATCACGTAGCCCGCCATTCCTCGCTGAAACGCCGCCAGGCACGCCTGCTCGTTGCCTTCACCTGTGACGACGACCACCGGCAAGTGGCTATCCATCGCCTTTATCTCAGAAAGCAGCTCGAGACCGTTGCCGTCGGGGAGCATGAGGTCGAGCGTTACGACGTCGAAGGTGCCGGCGAGGAGACTCTTTTTCGCGCCAGCCCAATCGGCCGCTACCTCGACAGTGGCAGAGAACTCCATCTCAAGCAGCTTTCGGATGAGAAAGGAGGTAGCCTTTTCGTCTTCGATCACGAGGACTCTCATGCCACCAGCCCGCACAGATGTGAGGCAGCGATCTACGGTGGGCACCGCGGCATCGAAAGTCTTGATTTTCAGCGAGTGTTCGTGTGTCGTCTTCCAGGCGCTCATGTTAGAAAATACTCCCTGTCCATGTCTCAGATTGAGCCGTTGACAAGTGTCTCGAGCACCTCTGGTATCCTTTCGAACTCCTCGCTCTTGCAGAAGAAGTAGTCGGCGCCCGACTGGAGACATTTATCCCGATACTGTGGATAGGCGAAGTTCGTGAGCATTATGACGATGGGAGGCCTGGTCCTTCGTTTGACGCGCTCGAGAACCTCGAATCCACTGCCCTTTGGGATCCTAATGTCCAAAACGATGGCATCCGGTTTGAGCCATTCGTTCATCACTATCGCACCTGGCGCATCCTCGGCCTCCCCGACCACTTCGACGCCTTCAATGCCTTCCAGCATCGAGATGAGGCGTTCCCGCATTTTCGCCGAGTCATCCACAATGAGAACCTTCATCTCCCCTCCTGGCTCCGCTCCAGACCTCTATTCAATAGTAAGCTCTGGCGAGTCCCAGAGGTATCAGCGTCTTGCTCAAGTCTTTGTAGGCCAAACCCCGAACACCCGTAGGGTTCCTTCCTACACGCTCAACGCGCGCAAACGGGGGTCAGGAGCTCTCACACACCAGTTTGTGTCCTGCACGCTCGTATTGTTAAGAAGAGCCGGGCCTGAAAAACCCGTCTCAAGCGGCAAGATAACATCAGGGGGGGTAGGGACGAATGGGTCAATCGACGAGGTGTCTTTCGAGGGCGTAACGCATGACTTCGGCATTGTTTCGCAGGTTCATCTTCTGGAGCAGGCGCGCCCGGTATGTGCTGACCGTCTTGACGCTCAGCGAGAGCTCCCCCGCGATCTCCGATACGGTCTTTCCCCTGGCGATAAGAATCATGAGCTGATACTCCCTGTCGGAGAGCCTCTCGTGCGGAGACCCGCTATCGCCGCCTTCCAGCGCTTCGGCGAGTTTCTCCGCAAGTGTCGTGCTCACGTACTTCCGGCCGCTCACGACCCTCCTGATCGCGGTGACCAGCTCGGAGGGCGCGATGTCTTTGGTCAGGTATCCGGCCGCGCCGGCTTTCATCACGCGCACGGCGTACTGTTCCTCAGGGTGGATGCTCAGGATGAGGACCGGAAGCCCCGGATGCCTCACCCTCAACTCCTTGAGCGCCTCAAGGCCGCCGCCGCCGGGCATGGTTATATCGAGCACTACAACGTCGAGCTCTTCCGAATCCGCATTCTCAATCACCTCCGGCGCGGTCGCCGCCTCCGAGACGACCGACATATCGTATTCCTCTTCGAGGATTCCGATGAGCCCTCGCCTGACAACTTCATGGTCGTCTGCTACCAGTATTTTTATCATCGCTTCCACGCCTCGCACATCCGCGTGCACGCCTCCCTAACTCCTCAACGGCACGCTGACGGTTACCGTTGTGCCACTCCCCGGCTCACCGCTTATCACAAAGGTCCCACCCAGGATGTGCGCCCTTTCTCTCATGCCCAGAATCCCCAGCGATTCTATATTGCTCTCCTGGGCGGGAGTGATGCCCCTGCCGTTGTCATTTACGCTCAGAACGAGATTCCGCCCCTGCTCGTTCAGCCTGATTTCGACCCTGGTGGCGCTCGCATGCCTCGCGACGTTCGTCAACGCCTCCTGCAATATCCTGAACACCCCTACGGAGGCGTCGGGGTCCAGGAAGCGGTACCCCATATTCGACTCGACAAGACACGTGATAACGGTCCGTTCCTGGAACTCTTCCGCCTGCCATTCGATCGCCGCCAGGAGACCCAGATCATCGAGGATGCCGGGCCTGAGTTCCACTGCGACCTGGCGCACCAGTCTGATGGTATCGTCCACGAGCGAACTCATTTGTGTGATTCGCTCTGCAATGTCGTCCAGGCCTTCCGGCAACTTCTTTAGTAAGAAGGATAGATCGATCTTGAGAACGGTGAGCGACTGACCGAGCTCGTCGTGTATCATGCGGGCGACGGCCGTCCTCTCCTCCTCCCTGACGGCCTGGAGACGTGCCGTCAGCGCTCGTAGCTTCTCGAGCGAGCTATCGAGCTCGTCCTCGAACCTCTTGCGCTCACTGACATCTCTGCCTATCCCACATATTCCGATGGCTTTTCCGGTGGGGTCACGGAGCAGCGACGCGGTAAACTCATACGGGCGACGCTCCCCGCTCGCGTGCCTGAGGCATTCCTCGAAGTTGGACAGGTGACCGTCGTGCCGGACGGTCTCGATTCCCTGCGTGACGCGCCGGAGCTCCACGCCGGAGAGAGCACTGTCCACCCGTATCAGAGAGAGCTCCTCGTCGGAGAACCCCAGCACGTCATTGACCCTCGTATTCCAGCGGATCAGCCGTCCCTCGAGGTCGATCACAAAGAAAACGTCCAGCATGGCGTCAAGTGCCGTTTGAAGCAGCGACGTCTGGCGTTCCAGCTCATCCTGCGTTCGCTCCAGCCTGGTCCTGGCCAGGGCGTTTTCAAGAGCTTGCAGGAGGTTTGGTTTGAGATCCATGTCTTTGATTACGTAGCCGGACGCCCCGAGCCTGAATGCCTCGGCGGCGACATTCTCGTCTCCCTGTCCGGTCATGATCACAACGGGAAGATGCACCGGATATTCGGAGAGTGGCCGAAGCAACTCGAGCGCGTCTCCGTCGCCCAGCCTGTAATCGAAGACGGCGGCATCGAACTGCTCGAATGGAAGCATTGAAAAGGCAGACTTGAAATCAGCTATTATCTCCGTCTCGACTCCGAGTCCCGCGACGATTAATTGCCTGACTACGTAAGCTACGCCTGGGTCGTCTTCGACGAGCAGCACTTTCATGCTCGCGGGTTCTTGAACTGCTGCATCCATGACAATCTACCCCTGAGTACTCTTTCTTGCTGGCAGCCGCTGTCCCTGCAAACGTTGGGCCGACTCACGACGTCATTGGAGATAAGCGACCGGCGCTTATCCTCGGTCATGCAACATGTTACAGCTTGACCCCCGGGATTGCCGACAATAGCATAGTCACAATGAACATCAGCGCGGGTTGCTGTGCGATTGAGACGGAGGACCGTTTGGACGACAACGTCAGCGTTCTGCTCGAGAAGGTGTCCAAGACCTACCAGATGGGAGAGGTCGAAGTGAGAGCTCTCAAGGAGGTCGACCTCACTGTGACCAAGGGAGAGTTCCTCGTGGCGCTCGGTCCCAGCGGCTCGGGCAAGACCACGATGCTGAACTGTATCGGCGGCATCGACTCCGCGACCAGCGGAAAGATCGTCGTCGGCGGCCACGATATATCGAAGCTCAACGAAAAGGACCTGACGAAGTTCAGGCGAGACACGGTCGGCTTTATCTTCCAGTTCTTTAATCTCATCCCG
>PMDX01000045.1:0-889 GCA_003154635.1 Actinomycetota bacterium
CTGGTATAGCTTCTGCAAGGCTGTGGCAACAAGGTACAAAAAAGTCGTTGACTACTTCCAGATATGGCAGGAGCCGGGGTGGGATCTCGATGCCCCGCCGGCGTCAAATGGCGTCGTGTATTATTCGAGCTACTGCGATTTCACTTATCTGGGTCTCTTACGAGCGGGATACCAGGGGGTCAAGGCGGGCAATTCCGACGCTTACGTCGCCACCGGGTCCATGATGAACGGCATAACCCGCTCTTCAAATGACTTCAAGAACTACGAGACCCTGCTCGCCGNNTAGTCGCCGAGCGCCCCATGTACTTTGACTACCACGGCCAGTGGCCGGGCGGCACATCCGGGACCGGTACGACGAAACCACTCAAGCAGTGGTACCTCGCCGAGGGGGCCACCTACAGCGGCTTCGAGGAGTGGATCTGCGTCCAGAACCCGAACAGCGTCGATACCGGAGTCAACATCACCTACATGTTCCCCGGCGGGGCGACCCATCAGCAGTACTTCACCATGAAAGCCAACTCGCGCTTTACCGTCAACGTCAACGACGCCGTCGGACCCAACAGGGACGTCTCGGCCCGCATCGACTCGGTCCAGCCGGTCGTGGTCGAGCGCCCGATGTACTTCAAGTACCACGGCAAGTGGACAGGGGGCTCCATCGGCTCGGGCGTGGCCTCGCCCCAGACCAAGTGGTACCTGGCCGAGGGCGCGACCCAGCCCGGTTTCGAGGAGTGGATAAGCCTCATGAACCCCGGTACGTCCGCCGCGGACGTCACGATAAAGTACATGTTCAAGGGAGGCCGCACCCAGGTACAGACCGTCCAAATTTCCAAGACTTCGCGCCAGACAGTGAACGTGAACGCCGCCGTCGGGCCCAACAAGGACGTCTCGG
>PMDX01000045.1:921-3812 GCA_003154635.1 Actinomycetota bacterium
ACGGCGCCTTCGAGGAGTGGATCTCTATCATGAACCCCGGAGACACTCCGGCTAACGTCGGAATCACGTACATGTTCCCGGGGGGAGGAACGCAGGGGGGCAGCAAGACCGTAGGCGCACACTCCCGCGAGACCATCCTCGTGAACAGCGAGATAGGGAACAACAAGGACGTCTCCGTGCAGCTCAACTCCAAAGAGCCGATAATCGCCGAGCGCCCGATGTACTTCGACTATCATATGAAGATAACCGGCGGCGATGACGTGCTCGGGTGCCAGGGCGGGAGCAAGACCTGGTACTTCGCCGAGGGCACCACCCGCGAGGGGTTCGAGGAGTGGGCCACTCTCATGAACCCGACGAACAAGTCCGATACCGCGACGATCACCTACATGTTCACTGACGGCACGACCCAGAAGCAGAGCGTGAGCCTGCCTCCCAAGAGCCGTACCACTGTTGGTGTCAACAACTCGCTGAGCATGGCAACGATCTGTGATGGCATCGCCGTTCACCCGTACGATTATCCCGAGTACTGGGCCTGGTACTACCAGAACGTGGTGAACATCTGCGCCAAGAACGGTTACGGCGGCAAGGAGGTCATAGTCACCGAGATAGGTTGGCCACACGCCGGCAGGGCCGAGTTCTCGCAGGAGGGCCAGCGGAAAGCTATCGGCGAGGTTGGGGTCGGTGGACTGTGGGGTGCCGGTTGCAAGAAGATATGGATCTTCGAGGATGTGGACCCGCCTAGTTCGTGGGATCAGGCGTTCAACGGCCTCTACGATTACAACGGAAACGCGATGCCCGCGTGGAACGAGTACAAGAAATGGCAGGCCCAGTTGCCGAATTACGGCAACAAGCCGAGCACCTTCAAGACGCCCTGATCTTCGTTCCAGCAACATGAATATTGAGCCGGGTCTCTCCAGGCCCGGCTCCTTTTCCTGGTGTGCCGAGCGACCGGCCCGTCCACTTGTGATAATGTTTCCCGGTAACCATTTATACCGCGTCCGCGGTCGGACATGTCTACAGGGGGAACATTGAGCGCAGTGGACGGAGGAGCTGGTCCGGACGACCGCCCGCTGGTGTCGATCATTATCGTGCTGTTCAACTCGGCCGAGCACATCAGCCGTTGCGTGTCTTCGATCGCATCGCTGAATTACCGTCCGATTGAGCTGGTTTTTGTGGACAATGGCTCGAGGGATGCTTCGCCGCTGCTCGCCAGGAAATGTGCGGCGGAGGCTGGGCTGAAGTGCCTTGTGAGCGAGACCGGGCGCAACAGCGGGTTCGCAAGGGCTAACAACCTCGGGTTCTCGCTTTCCCATGGTCAAGTGCTGTTGATGCTTAATCCCGACACGGAATTGTGGCCGGATGCACTTGAGAAGCTTGTTGCGGCACTGGATGATCGGACGGTGGGTATCGCGGGTTGTAAAGTGCTCTACCCCGACCGGGTGACGATACAGCACGCCGGCGGTTATATCCGGGACAATGGGCTGACAATGCACTACGGCGTGGGCGAGGCCGATGACGGCCAGTACGATACACCATGGGAGTGCGCATACGTGACCGGCGCCGCCCTGGCAATCAGGCGCAACGTCCTTGTGCGCGCGGGCATGCTCGATCCGGGCTATTACCCCGCGTACTTCGAGGAGACCGATCTCTGCCTCAGGATTCGCAGGTTGGGCTACCGCGTCGTGTACATTCCCGGCGCTCGTGTTGTTCACGACGAGTCGACTACCGTCGGCAAGTTCACGAAGCGTTATTACTACCTCTATCACAGGAACCGTATCCGGTTTATGCTCAAGAATTACTCCTGGCGGTTCCTGCTCGAACGCGCCTTACCGATGGAAGAGCGCTGGCTCACAATGATCGAGCCATGGGAGCAGGCGGTCCCGCTGAACCACGGCTACTTCATCAACATCCTCAACCTCCCTCTCACCCTCGCCGCGAGGTGGAAGATGGAGCGGGAGCTCAAGGCGCCCAGGCTAGAGGACACCGTCTCGGAGCTTTAGGTGGGACTGGTGACACGCCCCGGGTTGCTCAACTTCGGAGGTTCCCTACTATGACAGATGGCAGATACACGACGAGGAGCGTTCACAAGCTTATCGACGGGATTTCCAGGCTCATCAAGCGAATCGTACCGGCCCGGCTTATCCCCCTGTTGCTCACAGCGTACGGCAGGCTCAATGCATTGTTGTACAGAGGCAATGCCCTGACGTGCCCGTGTTGCGGAGGGCGTTTCCGGCGCTTCAAGGCGTATGGCGCGGTCAAGAGACCCAACTCGATGTGCCCGAGGTGCAGGTCGCTCGAGCGGCATCGCCTGATCTGGCTTTTTCTCGAGCAGAAAACGGGGTTCTTCACGGACGAGCTCAAGGTGTTGCACTTCGCTCCCGAGTTCTGGTTCCGGCGGGTCTTCGGCCGCCTGCCCAGGATGACGTACGTGACCGCGGACCTTCGCTCGCCGCTCGCCGACCTCAAAGCGGATATCACCGATATTCCATGCGACAGCGAGGAGTTCGATGCCATCCTGTGCGTGCACGTGCTCGAGCACGTGCAGAACGAGGCGCACGCCCTCTCCGAGGTGCTGCGTATCCTGAAGCCCGGGGGCTGGGCGATCATCAGCGTGCCAGTGGATGCGGGCCGCGAAACCACCTACGAGGTCGAGACCAGCTCGAGGGCCGAGCGCCTAAAGGAGTATGGCAAGAGCGACCACGTAAGGGTCTACGGTCGCGACTTCCAGGGCAGGTTGGAGAGCGCCGGTTTCATCGTCACGCGTGAGGATTACGCGGCCGAGCTCGGCCCCGACGCGGTACGCAAATACGCACTGAGTCCCTCATCTAGCATATACTTTTGCACCAAGCCGATATTTTTTTAACCGGCTCAAGTATGTATTCCCCTCCCCC
>PMDX01000150.1 GCA_003154635.1 Actinomycetota bacterium
GTACTTCGCCGAAGGCACGACCAGGGATAACTTCACGACTTACATGGCGGTGATGAACCCCGCGCCCAAGGCAGCCGACGTCACCTTCACCTACATGCTGGCCTCGGGCGATCCCATCACTGTCACACACACCGTCGCCGCGAGGAGCCGCTACACGATAGATATCTCCGCGGACGTCGGCGCCAACCAGGACGTCTCCACGTTCATAAAGAGCACGCTGCCCGTTGTCGCGGAAAGACCGATGTACTTCAGGATGCCCGCGGACCGGACGGTGTGTCTCGATCCCGGTCATTCCGGGCATACGGGGAGCGAGATCGACCCTGCGACCGGGCTCAACGTCGGTGACAACACCGGCGCGAGCGGGGAGCTCGGGTCCAACTGGGACCTCGCATGCAGGGCGAAAGCTCTCCTGGAAGAAGCGGGGTTCGAGGTCAGGCTCACAAAGGGCAGTGCGACGGATTACGCTTCGCTCCGAACCCGGGCGGACATCGGCAACACGTGTGACATCATGGTGCGGTTACATTTCGACGATACGGGCTTCACCGGGGTCATGCGCCCACCGGCAAATGCGGCAAGGTGCCCGACGTCCGACCCGGGGCGGATAACGGTTGTAGACCCGACCGTTGCGGCGGGTAGCAACGAGCTCGCGACCTATCTCGCGCCCGCGCTTGGACTCACGGTGAAAGACGATACCGGGGGTACGAGCCAGGGCAACAGTACGCCGCCCGGCCACCCGACCTGTCTTGTCGGCAGCTTGCTCTCACGCGTACCGGTGGTCTGCATCGAAAACCCCGCGTCGGTCGCTCTCAATCCCGCAGGCAGGCAGCGGCTTGCTGTCGAACTGGTGCAGGGTATAGAAGCGTACTTCCAGGCCAGGTAGTCCGGGTCAGGTCTGCCCCTGGCCGCGGCGCCTTTCTCCGACACTACCACCCGAAGGCCATCTGGCGGATTGACCGAGCTCGAAAACGCGGATGCTCGCAGGCTTCGTCGGGCAGGTCTGCTCGCAGGCGCCGCAACCCGTACACTTGTGTGCGACAACGACCGGCCGCAAACCATTCGCGTCTATCGCATTAAAGCGGCAGCGCTCCTTGCAGACGAGGCATGGCCTGCCCCTGTAGCCCAGGCAACTCTGCCTGTTCACGTGCGCGAGGCCGATCCTGACCTCGCGCGTTTGCTGCCGTTCGATGGCTTTCATCGGGCAGACGCGCGCACACGCCTGATCGCACTGGTCGAATATGCAACCCGCGGTGCGAGGGTAGAACCGGGGTGTCCATAGCTTGCCCAGGCCATCCTCCAGGCCCATCGGCTTGATACAGCCGGCCGGGCACGTCCGAACGCACTCCTCGCACCTGCTGCACGCAGCCAGGAACTTCGACTGGTCCTGCGCGCCGGGCATCCGCAACACGGGACCCGACACCTGGCGAAGGCCTACCCCATAGCCCGCGAGCAAGACCGCCCCCAGGCTCAACGAACCGATGAACTCCCGCCTGTCCACAGTAAGCCTTCCCGCAGCTCGAGGGGAGAGAAAGCATTCCTGAGCGTGGTCACCACCTTCTCGAGCCGGGTCTCTCAGGCCCGGATCTGGATTCGCATGCACGATAGATTCGACACTGCTAACGCCATCCGCACCCTGAGGTTCAATCCCCAAAGAGGTTGTCGATCTGGCACGTGGGCCTGCTCTGCCTGTGGATGCATAGACCGGAAGACGGAAGCTCTGGAGCTCAAGGGCTCCGGTCGAGGGACATGCCGCCACGCAGTCTCCACAGGCCGTGCAGTCGGCAGAGCGCAGCTTGCCATTGTCTCTCTTCAGGAACGGTTCAACCACCTCGAAGTCACATGACTTGTAGCAGGCTTCGCAATCGATGCAAGCGCCCGTATCTTTCACAACCGAGACGGGGCTGATCAGGGCAGGCAGCCGCTTGCTTACCATTGAGACCAGACTCATCAGCGCGCCCATGGGGCAGAGCGACTCGCACCAGAACCTGGGCCTGTAAGCGAGCGCAAGCAAGAGTAGCGCGAGAAGCAGGAATGGGATCTGGGGGAGCAGTACGTAATATACGCTGCGGTTCATGACGACAAGCGGACTGGCGAAATACAGGAGGTTTACCCCGGCCAGGCCGAGCCCGAACACGCCCGCGAGGATGAGGTATTTCAGCCGTACGTGCCTGCGAACGAGCCCGGCTTTTTCACTGGCGAGGAGCCCTTTCATCTCCCGGCCTTTGGGTTCGTAATACCTCAACTTCCGGGGCTTGGCCGCGTCGACGACGTCGAAGCAGGTGCCGAGTGGGCAGATCCAGCCGCAGAAGAACCTGCTCGAAAGCATGGTGAGCCCCAGCAGTACCCACGCGGGCCAGAAGTATGCCGCCGCCGAGGCGCTTCTCGCCGTCATGAGGGAGTAGATGCCGGATAACGGGTCGAGACGAAGCATGAGATTGGACGGAGGCGTGGCGATCGGGGGATAAGCCGCCTTGAAGGCCAGCGCAACAAATAAGGCCAGGAAGGTGATCCTGACCGTCCAACGCGCTATGGAGACGCCCGCCCTGCCCCGTTTTCCGTGAAGTTCTTCCAAGTCAGACCCTCGCGATGCTCAACCTGTTGTAGTCGATCTCGCCAAGGCCTGCGCGGTTCGCATACTTGATATATCCGATCGCGGAAGGGGAGACGCCGAAAAGCGTGCATGCGTACGCATCCGCTGCAACTACGTCCCGGCTGGCGATGACGGTGTTGGCTGCGCGCGTGGGCCCGGGTCCGCCCGGGCCGTTGTCGAGTAGTATCGTGGTCGCGTCGACCACCGACAACCCCGGCCTGACAAGGGTGTTGAGATCGGCGATACCCTGGTGCAGACCGACGTTGTGGATGTTTGACATATCGGTCACGACGCCGATGAAGTTCTTCATGCCCAGGGAAAGCCCCGCGCTGCCGTGGTGCTTGGCTTTGGGGACGGTTATCACGAGGTTGGCCTTGAGGATCTCGGGATAGATGTTCGTATGTTTGAGCGCGATGCCTTTGGGGACCGCCGCGTCAACTCCATGTCCGCTATCGCCTGCTCCAAAAGCCAGGATCTCTCCGCCGGCCTGCTTGACCGCGGCACCTATACCGTTCCTCGCAAGGCAGGTCTGCGCCGCTCCCCTGAGTGTATGGTCCATGACTATCACACGCGTAGCACCGGCTTCACGGCACATGGTGACCACTTGCGCGGCAACTTCAGGATGCGTGCTCGTCCCCGCCTGGGGCCCGTCCATGAACGAGGCGTTCGGCTTTACAACCACGGTGTATCCCGGTTTTACAAACCTTTCCATCCCGCCGATCGCGTCAATCGCTTTGCGCGTTATCTCCGCAGGGCTCGGCCCCGTCGCGACGGCGAGGTCGGCCGCGGACGTCGCGACGGGCTGCGTCGCAGCGGCGCTGGAAGGAACCGTGGACCGGACGACCGGCTCGGCTTTCTTTCCGCATCCAGCCAGTGCCCCCAGCGAGCCCGCCAGAAGAAGGCCCCCCGCCCATAGCCCGGCTTTCTTGATGAATTCGCGCCGCTCAAGACTCCCCTCGAGGACGCGGCGCGCAAGCTCGATCTCTTCTTCGCTGAAGAACCCTTGGTCGAATATGTCCTTCATCACTTCTCCGTTCGAAGAATACCCGTTCTTTTGAAGGCTACATTCGTTCGGCTTGCCTCCTCAATGATAAACGACAACCCTGCGATGAATCGCACTTCTTCTCCGCGAACCGGGTCGACGGACCAAACACCTGAGGGCGGTCTCTCCAGGCAACGAGTTAGCCGCGGACAGGGACCAGGTCAAAGCGAAGATTGCTCAGACTCTTGCTGAACCCGGGGGTCTCAACAGGGAACAGGCGGAGGNNCGCCGCCGAGCAGATGGCGAGATTCAGCAGGTGGCAGCAGTCGTTCGGCAGAACGTCCTTTGGAAAAGTGAAGATATTCAACCACACGGTGTTGCGTGATATGAAACCGCGGCGGCTCCTCGCTATTTGGAGGACTTCTTGAGCGCGGTCTCGCTATACGTGCAATCCGGGTCCCACAGCAGCCACTGCTTGATGCCCAGGGCTTCCGTGGCGTCTATCTGCCGTCGCACCATGTCGGGCGTGTACTTGACCCTCAGCGAGAAATCCTGAAGCCACGGACGCAACGTCGCGGGAGCTCCCGCCATGACCTTCTTGAAATCTTTCAACGACTTCGACACGATTTCGCCGGGGTTGCTCTCCGGCGATTTGATGCCGTACTCGCCGGTGTTGTAGTGAGATGGGTAGACCATGGGAGATATATAATCAATGCGCCGTGACACGCCTTTTACGTCCTGCCCGATGCCCATGCTGCCCTGGTTGCTCGCGGTAAGCCCGAAAAGGTCCGCCGAGATGAACACGTTGTACGGAGCCAGTTTCTCCCTTGCGTATGCGAGGTAACCGTCAATCACCTCTGTCTGATTGCGTGAATCCTGGTGCGGATACACGCATGTGCTGGTGTTTCCGTCTGAGGGGAACCTCACGTAGTCGAACTGGATCTCGTTGAAGCCAGCCTTGGCCGCCGCCACCGCCACCGAGATATCGTAGTCCCAGACTTCCTTGGAGTACGGGTCGAGCCATACGCCTTTGCCCCAGACGCCACCGGCTTTGTCCTGCACCGCGAGGTCCGGCCGGCCTTTGGCCAGCTTCGGGTCTTTGAAGCAGACCACCCTGCAGATCGCGTAGACGTCGTCGTACCTCATCAGGTCGACGAGGTCTTCCAGGGAGCTGATATACTCCGTTGTCGCGCCAACCTGCTTTGCCAGCGGGTAGTCTAGATTGAAACCTATCTGCCCGGCTTCGTCCTTCAGGTCTACCTCGAGGGCGTTGAGCTCGGTCCTCTGCACCAGTCCGATCATTTTCCTCATGCTGGTATCACTGCCGGCAATGTAAACGGAGACATGCGCCCCCTTGGCCTGAACGGGCTTTTGCGTCACGACGTACGAGGCCGCTTCGTTACCCGCGGAATCCGTCGCTGATATCTTGAGGCTGTGCACTCGCGAAGCCGTGCTGGCGCCTTCGAAATTGCCTTTCGAATCGACGGGCAACGTGGTGTTATCCACCTTGACGACAGACCCCTTGTCGGTCGTCCCCTTGAAAGAGATCTTGACCTGGTCTGTCCCTTTTATGTCCGTAACCGTCTTGCTCGTAATGTTGAGCTGTGGTGGCTTGGTATCAACCACGAACCACCAGGTCGCAGTCCGCTTTCCGGTGAGTCCTCCACCGTCAAGGCGTACCGTTGCAACGTGCTTGCCGTCCTGGAGCGGAACGTTCGCGGAAAGCGACTTCTTCTTTATCGAAGCGTTCATGATGGAGTCTTTGCCATCGACGAGCAAAGCCAGTTGAGAGGGAGTGACCTCGCGGGTGAAGGTGGCCTTGATGTTGGTCACCGGCGTCTTGACGAAGTTGCCCCTGGCGGGGCTCAACCCACCAATCGGGGAAGGCATGATGAAGAAGAGGTAATAGATGAAAAACGCTGCAAGGCCTACCGCCACAAACCCGACCGCGACGTGGATGCCGGAGATGCTGAAGCCCCTCGACTGTGACCTGCCACGGGAGCGGTCGCGGGGAGGCCGGGACGATCCCTCCCTCGGGTGCCGGCCGGGTGGTTTCCGCGGCAGGACGGATCTCTCCACATCCTCGAAATCGAGTGAAGGTCGACGGCTACCCAGAAACGCGTCTCCACCTCGTCTGTCCGAGAAAATCTGTTTCTTGGCCATTCATCGGCTCCGGTTCAAGGTCCGGTCTCCCGCTCGAGCGATCCTAGTATCCGACATATGTAACACCATGGGGAAGGTTGTTGGCGAGCAGGCGCGTCTCCATGTAAGCGGGAGCACAGATCGTGGCGCTGTCCCCGTCGCTAATAAACCTCTGCTCGGGATGGTTGTCGAAATAGCGCAACCAGTAACCGGAGCCATCAGCTCCCGAACCATCCTGAACGTCGTAATCCATCGCCTGGATCCTGGGCACGAGCCTTCCGGGGTTCTTGTAATGGTATACCGGGTAGAACGGGTTGGAACCAACGAGAAGCGCCCATTTGTTGTGGTACGTGATTCCCTCATAGGAACCGTCATACATGAGTGCCTGGTTCTTCGGTATGGAGCCGTTGGGAAGGCACAGGATATCTACCTTGACGTTCGGATTGACTGCGCGCATGTCCTTGATGGGAACGGCTACTTCTTTTTGAACCTGCTCGTCGGTATCGCGCGCGAGCAGGGGGTGCGTTATCGTATGGTCACCCAGCTCAAACCCGTTCTGGTAGAGATAATCTACCTTTGCTTTCTGGTAGGTTGGCTGTTCGAAGAGCGTAGGCAGGTAATTGAACAGAGCGGCGTACCCGAAATCGGAGTGCTTCCTGTGAAACGTCTGCATAATCCCGAGCGCGCAGTCGGGGTCAAGAACCGTCTCGGTACCTTGTTTTAGGTATCTGATCTGGCTTTCCGTCGAATCGTCGAAGCTAAACACGATTGGCGTGGTGCCCGCCGGCACGTTTATCTTGCCGGTCATCAGGTCGTGGAAGGTCACCAATCGGTAGCCTTTCTGATACAGCGTCTGCAGGTCTTTCTTGAAGTTCTCGATGCTGCGGGTGTAGTTGCTTTCCTTGTCCAGGACCCGGTGATACTCAAGCACCATCACCATTCCCATCTCGTTCGGCTTTATCCCCTTCTTGAGGAGGTTCTCGACATTGTTACGAGACAGCGCCTTCTGGCCTCCGCCGCACCCACCTGCAATAAGCGTGGAAACGGTGGCTATCATGGCAAGGGCGAACAGTCCTCTTGCGGTCCTGGTATTCGGGCTCGTTTTTTTCATGATCAAAGATAATACAGGCGGTAAGCGCTCCAGACCTGACAACGGACAAATGATACCACTGTTATCAGAAAATAATGCAAATAGCGCTGGCAATTTCTGGTAGTGGCCAGCGACTTCTCCTCTGTTATTTGATGGCCCCTGCTCCGGTATGGTTCGAATTCTGATATTCTGCTATTAATAATAAGACAGCATTGGACTTATCTCGGGAGACGGCACATGCCTGAAAACGATGATGAGAAACGCGAACGGATCTTAAAGACATCTGTGCAGCTTTTCGGCAAAGAAGGTTACTACGGCACCAGGATGTCGGAGGTTGCCAGCAAGGCAAGGGTCTCACCAAAGACTCTCTACAAATTCTTCAGTGGCAAGAAAGAGCTTTTCATTGCGGCCATGGATCACGCCACACGCAAGTTGATGAGACACGTGCTGGCTCGAATTCCGAAAGAGCCGGATCTTGACTCCCTGATGATGGCAAGACACATATTGTCGTCATACAGCAGCTTCATACGCCAGAATCGAGGCCTTGCAAGGATTCATGCCGAAGCCGTCTCCATGGTCGATCCCGATATAAGGCGAGATCAGAGCAAGCAGTTTGCCGCTAATGTAGAGGTCATTGCGGCACAGCTCAACGAAGACGTCGAAAGTGGGCGGCTCAAGCTTGCAGCCAATCCGGAGGACATCGCCTGGTTGTTCCTGTCGTTAGCGTCACTTATCGCCTACGCGGTTCTGCTCGATCTGGACAGGGACTCCCAGGGCGGGTTCGACCTGGACTACGCACTCGACCGCTTCATCAAGGCGATGGGAGAGCGGTCCTGACACGTGGAACGTCCCGCCGGGATGTGTCCCTACTTAGACGCTGACTTTTTCCGGCTCGATCTGGTCGACCAGGCGGTTCAGGAAGAAGAGCGCACGGTCCTCCGCCATCTCGGGCGGGAACTCCATCAGGGTCACATAACCTACCGAATGTAGCGCTATGGTGAACGTCCATGCGAACTGATCGATGTTAACACCCGGCTTCACCAGCCCCGCTTTCTGGCCATCCACCAGTATCCCCTTTACGAGACTGTGGATCTGAAGGAAGAAATCCTGGGTGCTCTTCTTGATGTCCGGATCGTCGATGGCGGTGATAGCCTGGATGCTCACCCTGGCTGTGTCGCGGTTCTGGCTGACCTCCCGCAGGAACTCCCGGCCCAGCGACCTCAGTACCGCAGGGGCGCCTCCGCCGAGGGGCAGGTTCGGCAACATGTCGCGCAACATCGTGCGGTGGATGGAATCGCGGACCTGAAGATAGAGGGTCTTTTTATCGCCGAAGAGATCGAATATCGTCTTCTCACTTACGTTCGCTTCGACGGCTATCTCGGCAGTGGTCGCGCCGAGGAAACTCTTTTCACCGAACTTTCTCATTGCCGCGGAGAGCACCTGTTGCCGGGTACCTTCGCTGTGGCCTCTTCCTTTCATAACAGCCCCTTGTGTAAGTGACAAGCAGCTATATTATACTTACGCACTGGTTTATCCGCTACTTTCCCTGCTTCGTCGAGCGGTTCAGGCACGTACCGGCTTCCGATACAAGACGACCAGACATTGTGATATTCTTTTGACCGGCATTGGAACTGATTGCTGGGGAGGTTTCATGGTTGAGATACGCAAGGCGACTCTGGCGGACGAAGAAGACGTGGCGGTTCTCATAAGGGAGTTGGGCCAGGCAATGGGCGTCAGCGGGGACGTCAATCCAGTATCGTGGTACAGCACCCTCAGAAAGATGATCGCCTCTCCAGAGTGGACTTTCCTTCTCGCTGAGCAAGGCGCAAAGAAGTACGGCCTTCTTATTCTGCTTATCCTTCCTTCTCTCTACCACGGTGGTAACTATGCCGCCATCACCGAGCTTATCGTCAGCGGTAATTGCCAGGGCAAAGGAGTCGGAGCGGCGCTGGTAGACGAAGCAAAACGTCTGGCCCGCACGATGGGGTGTGACGAGCTCGATGTAAGCGTCGAGATCGAGAACGAGCGCGCCAAGGGCTTCTATGAGAAGCTCGGCTTCGTGAAAAAGCACGCCGACTACGGGATGGCACTCTGACCAGGGCATTACTTCCCCTCGTTCTTCAGCCAGTGCTCTTCGTCGAACTCCGCAAGCTGGAATAGAACGCCGAACGAGTCCTTCGGGCTGATGAAAGCTTCTTTCCAGTGCGGGTCCTCCGTGTTGACGTCGACGACCTTCACGCCGTTTGACTGGAGGTAATCGACCGCCTCCAGGAGGTCTTCCACCTGGAGCGTCACGTGATGCAGACCCTCGCCGTTCTTCTCTATGAAGCGGTTCACGAAGCTGTCCGGGTCGGGGGAGCTTATGAGCTCTATCATCNNTCCGTCAGGAATCTCTCGGCGTAAGCCTTGTCTCGCACCGCGACGCCTACGTGGTCGATCTTCTTAATCCTCACGACGTCTCCTTTCCCCGGTATCTCTACGGCCATTGAGCTAAGCGGGCGTGCGCTTTCGCCGAAACAGCCTGCGCTTATTATCTCACCAGCGCATTCACTCCTCGAAAGTACGTGTTCGGATACCCGCTATCTGAAATCAAAGGAAACATCGGCAATGGGTCCGAAGCTCTATTGAAACTTGGAGGTGGGTACCGTGATACGGCTGGTCTGGTATTGGATCAGGTACCACCGGCTCGTCCGGTAACGAGGCACAGTGGAGTCTGAGCATAACCGGGTCCCGGGCCCGGAAGGGATAAGCGACCCCGCCAGCGGGGTCGTAAGTATGTCGGCACGACGAAAGGTTGCAGGCCCGCGATACAGGGGGAACCGCCTCGGGGGTGTCGAACTCAAGCTGAGGAATCGCTCGGGGCGCACGGGGAAAGACACCAGTTTCGCGGAGGTTAGAGATGGCAAAGTTGTTCGAAGACATCACCAGGACCGTCGGTAACACACCGCTCGTTAAGTTGCATCGCGTTACAGAGGGCTGTGTCGCGGATGTCTATGGGAAGCTGGAGTCGTTCAACCCGGTATCGAATGTGAAAGACCGCATAGCCGTGGCTATGATCGAAGACGCCGAGAAGGCGGGCAGGATCTCACCGGGTGGCACGGTCGTTGAGCCGACGAGCGGAAACACAGGCATAGGTCTTGCCATGGTCTGCGCGGCGCGGGGGTACAAGCTTATCCTGACGATGCCGGATACCATGAGCGTTGAGCGGCAGCAGTTGATGGCAGTGATGGGTGCGGAGGTCCTGCTCACTCCCGGCAGCCAGGGGATGCGCGGAGCTATCGCAAAGGCGGAGGAGATCGCGGCCGACGTAGCCGGCAGCTTCATACCACAGCAGTTCAAGAACCCTTCCAACCCGCGCGCACACAGAGAGCACACCGCTCTGGAGATATGGGACGATACGGACGGAGCCGTTGATATCCTGGTCTGCGGGGTCGGCACCGGCGGTACCATCACCGGCGTNNCTCGGTGGCCGTGGAACCCGCGGGATCCCCTGTGCTCTCGGGTGGCGAGCCGGGTCCTCATGGGATCCAGGGGATAGGAGCGGGTTTCGTGGCCGCGGTGCTCCGCATGGAGCTCATCGATGAGGTCGTAACGGTCACCGATAAGCAGGCCGGAGGCATGACGAAGAAGCTTGCGACGCTCGAAGGAATCCTGGCGGGCATCTCTTCCGGAGCCGCGACGTGGGCGGCCGTCGAAGTGGCGAAGCGGCCTGAGAACGACGGCAAGATGGTGGTGGTGGTGTTACCTGATACCGGGGAGCGCTACTTGTCTACCTGGCTCTTCACCGACGCGTACGAGAGCCTGCGCACGTGATAGCAGGTGAAATATGCTGTGGCCGGGGTCAGCCTCGTGCGGCCGCCTTGCCCCTCCCCCTGGCTTTTGCGGGTTTCCGCGAGGACGTGCACTTCGAGGTCAGAGCGTGGAGCACCATCTCTCGCGTCTGGGCCGCCTTGTCCTCTACGGTTATCTGCTCTCCGGATAGTCCCTTGCCCCCGATCTCGCTGACCCTTTCGACCAGCCCCATTACCGCGTATGCGGCAAGGTCAGGATTGACGTCCCGGACCACACCTTCGTCCATGCCATGCTTGATGGCAAGCCGGGTCCCGGCGTGGACCAGCTTGTAGATATTCCTGTACTTCTCCTGGATGGTGCGGTCGGTCGAGCCTATCTCGAGGAAATACATGAGGTAGATGGGACCATGCTTGTCGAGGAGGCGCAAAGCCGGCCCGACACAGTCGAGAACGGCATCGAGACCGTTTGTGGCAGCCTGCATTATTCCGCCGAACGTCTCGGCGATCTCGTTGGAGATGTCGTCCAGGATGGCGATCATGATCGCGCGCTTGTTATTGAAATACCAGTAGATAGTGCCTTTGGCGATGCCGGCAGTGGAAGCTATGTCTGCTATCGTTGTGGCGTAGTACCCTTTTTCCGAGAACACCTTGGAGGCGACGCCCATTATGTGTTTGCGACGGTCGAGAGCCCTCTTGGTCCCGCTCACCGCACCGGTAGCCCCATCGAAATCCTCGTGAGGGAGGCCGGTCGTCCAGCGAAACTCGCCACGGTCCAGCAGGTCCTTGATCTCCTGGAGCGAGAGTCCCTTCTCGCGCTGCAGGACCTTGATCGAGTTGACCATGTCGACGTAGCTTGGGTCGTAGTAGGCCATGTTCGGCGCGGTTTTCAGGGGAGGCGGCAAGAGCCCCTCCCTGACATAGTAGTTGATCGCGGAGGTCGAGATTCCCGTTCGTCGCGAGAGCTCCCCCACGCGCAGCAGCTTCTGAGTTCCCGTATTAACCATAGTTACTCACCATGTCCGAAGTATAAAGTGAGGGTTCTCGTTCGGTCAATCCGCACTCGACCCGCGCTTATCACTCGCAAATATGTCAGAATTACAGACGTCCAGTCCCGTCCTCGGTTGGTGGATATCGATGGATGGGAAAACCAGCTTCCAGGAGTTCTTGGATGAGGTTCGCCAGAAGCCTTAAGGGAAGACTCGCGATCCTTACGGCGGTAGCCATCGTGGTCACCGGCACGGTAGTGCTGTTGTTCGGGTTCTTCATAGCGCGCACGAGCCTGAGAGACCAGGTGTTCAAGTCGCTCGAGGGTGTGGTGACGCGCACGTCGCTCGACGTGCAGGCTTCGGCCGAGACGCTCGGGTCTTTCTCGGACAAAGTGGCCTCGCTGCCGCAGGTACAGCAGGGTGTGACGCGGTACGCCGACGGTACCGCCGACAAGGTGGTACTCGCCGCGCAGTTGGGCGGTCTACTCGATCTAACGAAGCCATCCATCCCTTTGACTGATCGGCTTGTGCTCGTAACGGTCAACAGCGACGTGATCGCCCAGAGCACCCAGACCGCCGAGACATCGGGTCTCAATGTCTCTGGCTCCGATCAGATGATAGCCCGTGCGGCTCTCGGCAGGACGGCTTACGATTTCACGGTGAGGAACGGCCAGATAATCCTTTTCGCCGCTTCACCTGTCTACCGTCAGGGCTCGAGTTCACTCGTGGGAGTGCTCGTGATAGACAGGCATGCAACCGACCTCGAAAGAGAGCTGACGGATACGTCGGGATTAGGCCCATCCGGAAAGATTGTGCTAAGCAAGCTTGCGGATGGCGAGATTCAGGCCGCCGTCCCGGCCGAGAAACCGCGTTCGACCACGTTTGTCCTTGCGACCCTTTCCGGCAGTTCGGGATCCGCTCTCGTAAAGGCGGCGCATGGGGAGCGGGGCGAGATACAGGCCAAAGAGGGCTCAGCAAACCTCGTGGTCTCATTCGATTCCGTGGCTGTAAGCAACTGGGGAATAACTGTCTCGGCGGATAGCAAAGAAGCTTTTGCGCCAATATACAGGTTGAGGAACGTGGACATACTTGTGATAGTCGTCCTGCTCATCGGGGGGTGCGCCCTGGCTTACCTTATCGCCAGGTCGATCGCCCGTCCGCTCGAGGAGCTGCAGGACGGGGTCAAGGCGCTCGCCAGCGGCGAACTGGGCACAAGGGTAACGATAAGCGACGGCCTCGAAGTCACCACCCTCGCGAATGAGTTCAATAAGATGGCGGGAAGGCTCGACGACCTCTACCAGACACTCGAGAAGAAAGTCGATGAGCGAACCAGAGAGCTTCAGGAAGCGAACGAGCGACTGAAGATACTCGACGAGCTCAAGAGCGATTTTGTCTCGATGGCGTCCCATGAACTTCGCTCGCCGCTATCGTCGATGAAGATGGGTGTAGCCACCGTCGTCAGGGAGATGGTTGGCTCCCTGAACGACGAGCAGAAGATGATGCTGACCATTGCCGAGAGAAACATCGACAGGCTGACCAAGCTGACCACTGACCTTCTGGACCTGACCAAGATCGAGGCGAGGCAGCTCGATCTAGAGCTCAACGAACACGACCTCTTTGAGTTGGCCAGTGAGGTGGTCGAGAGTGATGAGCCCGAAGCGACGGCCAAGAATCTGCGACTCGAGGTCATATCCCGCGACGGACCGGTGACAGCGAGGTGCGACCGGGACCGCATGTACCAGGTGCTGCAGAACCTGCTGGGCAATGCGATCAACTATACGGACGAGGGTATCGTTACCGTTTCCATAGACCGCAGGGATGACTGGGTCGAGGTGGATGTGACCGACACCGGGCCGGGTATCTCCCCGCAAGCCATCGGCACGATCTTCGAAAAGTGGTCCCAGGCGCATGCCGATACGCGCTCCGAAAAAAGGGGAACAGGCTTGGGTCTGGCCATCTGCAAAGGTATAGTAGAAGCGCACGGGGGAAGCATCACCGTCCAGAGTCAAGTTGGAGAAGGCACAACGTTTACCTTCAGGGTGCCGGTTCGGGGTCCCGATGAGAGAAAAGAAAAAAATACTGATAGTTGACGACAACTACGATGTCATCGCTACGTACAAGGTGGTCCTCGACCGGATGGGGTACGGAGTCGAGATCGCGCGGGATGGGAACGAGTGCCTCGACAAGATCGAGCAAGAGAAGCCCGACATGGTGTTGCTCGATGTGCTCCTGCCCGGTCTTTCCGGCAGCGAGGTGTGCCGACGCATAAAAGACACCGTGCATACAAAGGATGTGCCCGTCGTGGCTATCACGGCGAGCCTCGCGGCGGCCACGCGCGAGAAGATGTCCCAGGTGGGAGCCGACGAGTTCCTGCTCAAGCCAATAGACGTCTCAGACCTCAACCGGGTCATCAAGAAGTTCCTCGGCGTCTGACCTCCGGCGCCAGAAAGACGACAAGGGATCGTATGATCGAGGAAGAAATGGAGCGGATGAAGAAGAACGGCCGGTAGGCAGGTGCTGGCGCGGGCGCTACGATGCGCCGCTCCGGAATAACGTTGTAAAATAATCGGGCCGGGGCTCTTGTCCCGGCCCGAGCCTTAGTCGCAACCGGCAAGGAGGCTTGTCATGCCGAAGTCGAATGAGATTGAAGCACGCTGGTGGGGTTGGGGCGACATAAACAAGACCTACGAAGTCGAGAAACGTCCCACCTACGTGCCTTTCATAGAAGAGAAGCTCGACGTTGAAGTCGAGCACGTCCGCACCCCGGATCCCGACATGAGCGAGCTGGAGTTGCGTGAGTCCCGGTTACAGTCTGACGCGATCGACGCGCTCAAGAAGATAGTAGGGGAGGACAACGTTTCGACCACGAGGCGGGACCGCGTCATGCACGCTATAGGAAGGAGCTACCGCGACTGTCTGCTTGCGCGCATGGGACAGATAAAACACCCGCCCGACGCGGTCATATTCCCGGGCTCGGAAGACGAGGTAGTCGAGCTGCTGAAGCTGGCCGAGGATAGGTCGCTTGCCGTCACGCCTTTCTGCGGGGGCTCGAGCGTCGTCGGCGGTGTCGAGCCACTCGACATCGAGGGTTTCGCCGGCACGCTATCCGTCGACCTGAGGCGCATGGACAAAGTGCTGCGGGTCGACGTCGAGAGTCGCACCGCCCGCATCCAGGCCGGGATTTGGGGTCCGGAGCTCGAGGACGAGCTCGCGAAGTTCAAGGTGTACCTGGGGCACGCGCCCGAGTCTTTTCTCTACAGCGGGCTCGGCGGCTGGATAGCGAGCCGGGGAGCAGGCCGCCAATCGACCAGCTACGGCAAGATAGAGGAGATGATCGAGTCCGTCCGCATCGTGACTCCCCGCGGCGTGATCGAGACCAGGGACGTGCCTGCCTCGGCGACCGGGCCCGACCTCGACAGGATATTCTGTGGGTCCGAGGGTACGCTAGGCATTATCACTGAGGCGACTATGAAGGTACACCCGCTGCCGCAGGCTTACGATTACCGCGGCCAGCTCTTCAAGACTTTCGAGGGCGGAGTTCAGGCGGTGCGCGAGATACTGCAGCACGGCCTTTTCCCCGAAACCATAAGAATATCCGACGACGAGGAAAGCTCCATGGCCATGCGGGTGCGCAGGCCCTCCAGCAATCCCACCAAGGAACAGGCCATGCAGAGCGCGCTCAAAGGGCTGAGCCGACTCGGCTGGTCGTTCGAGACAGGTGCGTTCGCGATCCTGGGGTGCGAGGGCAAAAAGGTCGATGTGGCGGTCCGCATGAAACGCATGCAGGCTATCTGCCGTAAGAACGGCGCGATGCCGCTCGGCAAGGGAGCCGGCATGGAGTGGTTCGAGACGCGCTACGACAACCCGTACCTGCGCGACATAATGTTCGGCTGGGGCGTGATGACGGACACGCTTGAGACCGCGACGACGTGGGATAACATAATGCCGCTCTACCATGCGGTCAAGAAATCGATACGGGGAGCGCTGGCCGACTACGATTCGCGGTCCATGGTCACGTGCCACCTCTCTCATTCCTACGTCACGGGCTCGAGCCTCTATTTCATCTTCCTCGGCAAGATCGCCAGGGGACGCGAGATCGAGCAGTGGGAGCACGTCAAGAGAACGGCGGGGGACACCATCCTTGCAAACGGCGGCACCATCACTCACCATCACGGCGTAGGTTACGAGCACGCGCCGTGGTTCGAGCGCGAGTACGGGCCCCAGGGCATGGAGCTCTTGCGCGGCATGAAAAAGGCTCTCGACCCTGCGGGCATCATGAACCCGGGCAAGCTCCTGCCCTGAGGCGGAGGCGCCTCAGCCGGTGCTGGAGGTGCCGAACGTGACGGCCNNCGGGGCAACCAAATAGACCTGTAATGCATTATCAGGGGTGGAGGAGTTGCTGGCCGTAGGCCAGAAACGTTTGCAGGCGGTGGAGGGAGCGGTTCGAGAGATGCGGCAGCGGCCCGTCAACGATAGCGACGCCGGTTCGCGCGATTGCGATAAAAACGCGCGCGCCGACTTCTCCTGCCTGTACGAAGACAACTACAAGCGGATATTCAACTACCTCCTGTACGGCTGCGGCGACATCGAAACCGCGATGGACCTCACCTCCGAGACCTTCTTCAAGGCGCTCCGTGCGTGGCCGGCTTTCGAGCAGAGGGGCGTCCCGCCCTCGGCGTGGCTCTTCAAGATAGCGTCGCGCGAGCTCGCCATGCACTTCCGCAGGCAGGGGCGCCTCAAGAGGTGGGCGGCCCCGGCCGAGTTTTCCGACGAGAACGAAGGCGTGCGGCGNNNCCGGGTCACTCGGCCGCCCCACCGGCACCGTGAAAGCCCAGCTCCACCGCGCCCTCAAACGCCTTCGCACGGAGCTGCAACCATCGGGAGCCGACGAGCATTTAATGAGTCAGGAAGGTGATTCGACTATCGACGCCACGACATTGCGCGAGGAGGTGGATTGAGTGGCTGCTTCT
>PMDX01000276.1 GCA_003154635.1 Actinomycetota bacterium
ATAATCGGCGTCGGGATATTCATCGCGTCCTCGATGTCGTACAGAAATCTCCAGACATCCTATCTGCACACGTATGAGAAGCTCCATTTCGCTGACTTCCGTGTCATCTCTGACAGCGTACCCAGGTATGTCGTTGACCGGGACCGCCAGATCAGGGGCGTGACCATGGTAACCCCCCGCGTCAGAAAAGACCTCTCGTTCTCGATCCCCGGTGGCAAAAAACTCATAGGGCGAACTACCGGTGTACCTCTCGAGCGCCCCATGGTCGACGACCTCCTGGTCAAGGAGGGCAGGTACTTCGAAAAGGGCGCCAAGATGGTGTGCATCGCTGAGTCACACTTCGCGAAGTTCTATCATCTTCACCCCGGCGACACAATCTTCTATATAAAACAGGGCACGGAGATTCCGGTAAAGATCATTGGGGTGGCCGGGAGTCCCGAGTACCTGGTGCTCGCCGGTGAGAAGGGCGACTTCAGCCCGATGCTGTCCGCCACGGCCATGGCGATACTCTATATGCCGATATCTGACGTCCAGTCCATGGCGGGAATGCCCAACCAGTACAACCAGGTCCTCTTCAAGGTGAAGGACCCCAAGCATATGGATCCCCAGATAACCGCCGCCGAAGAGGTGATGAAAAACACCGGCATCCAGGAGGTTACGACCCAGGCTGAGCATCGGGGCAACCAGATGCTCAAGATGGACCTCGAAGGCTTCAAGAGTTTCGCGCTTTTCTTCCCCCTCCTCTTTCTGGGCATCGCCTGCTTCAGCATCTACATTCTGCTCTCGAGGCTCGTCTATACCCAGCGACCGTTCATCGGGGTCATGCGTGCAATGGGATATACGCGAAGGCAGATCCTTATGCATTACCTCTCCTTCGCGTTGATCATAGGGATACTCGGGGCGATCATCGGCGCCATACTGGGCTATGCGGTGTCATACGTCATCACAAGCGTCTATGCGAACACCATCGGGATACCGCTGGTGAGCATCAAGGTGACGTGGTCCGTCATGATAGAAGGCATGCTTCTGTCGTTGGCGTTCTGCGCGTTCGCGGGCATCATGCCCGCGCTCTCGTCGGCGCGCCTCGATCCTACCCAGGCGATGCGCGGAGAAACCCTTCAGCAGCAGTTTAAGATGCCTCTTTTCGAGAAGTACTTCCCCCCTCTTTCAAAGATGCCGATGTTCGTGAAGGTGCCGTTGAGGAACATGTTCAGGAACAAGCGACGCACGGCATTCACGATCATCGGGCTGATGTTCTCGGTCATGATCGTGCTTGTGTTCCTTGCCGTGCTCAACACGGCCGGTGACGCGCTGAACCGTGGCTTCAACCTGAACAACAAGTTCGACATGGTTGCCGTGTTCCTGGGTGACCGTGACGCCGCGTTGGCTAATAAGATCAGAAGGCTGCCCGGTATCGCCGAGGTTGAGCCTAACGTGGCCAGCAACGTGAAGTTGACGTTCAACGGGACTACTTCCGATGCGGTGATGATGGGCCTCGAGCCGACAACGAAGATGCGGGAGTTCTTCACACCCGACCGAAAACAGATCCAGCTCACGGACCGCCACGTGCTCATGAACCAGTACTACCATAACAAGAAAGGTGTAAACGTCGGCGACGTGGTAAAACTGACATCCCAGTACCGCACGATGTCGTTCATCGTGTCGCCCTTCATCGAAGAACCGATGGGAAACATGGTGTATATACCGCGGGTCGAGGCCCAGGAGTTGATGGACTACGGGATGACGAGCCGCGGCAGCTTCTATGTGAAAGTGGTTCCGGGTCAGTACGAGGAGGCCCGTGCCTCTCTCGAGAAGATGCGGGGCCTGGCCACGACCATCGACCTCAGGCAGATAAAGCAAGAGGTCGAGAGCTACATGGGTCTGATGTATGTAATAGTCTACGTCATGCTCGTGTTCGCACTGATAATGGCATTCACGCTCACGTTCAACACGATCACCATTAACATTCTTGAGCGCGAGAAGGAGATAGCTACGATCAGGACCATCGGGACGGAATCATGGAAGATATCGGCGATGTCCACCATCGAGAACGTCACATACGGTTTGTTGTCCATTGTGCCAGGAATAATCCTCGGCATCATGATAGGCAGATATGCGCTGAGCCTTCAGCAATCCGAGTTCATGACGCTGACCCTCGTGGTGAACCCTTCGAGCATCGTTCTCGTGGCTGTCGGGATCATCGCCATACTTCTCATCTGCCAGGTCCCGTCGCTCCGGTACGTCAAGAGGGTCCAGTTGGCCGAGGCGACCAAGGAGAGGGGCGCTTGACCTCTCCCCCGTCGATGACGACGGTTCACATGCGCCCAGGGATGCGGTTCTGTTATACTCACCGGGAAATACTCGAAAGGTTTGTCGTGCACGGAAATCCGCGTAATCCCGGGTCTTTTGCCACTCGAATAACGCTTGCGACCGCGATGCTGGCAGTGATGCTGGTCGTTACCTTGTGCCCTGCCGCCGCGGGGGCTGAACCGAAGGTGAAGTACCAGTTGAAGTCAGATCCCTCCAATCCATCTGCAGTAGACGTCTCGATTACGTTCAACTCCAGACAGGGGGAAAAAGTTATGCTGGCGCCATCGAAGAACGCCGGCATGTACCCATATGAGGGGTCTTCACCAGCGGTCGAGATACTGCCACCGGCTGACTCTCCATATTCGGTCGAGGTACCTTCATCTCCAGGTGGAGGGTGGGCTGTCACATCTACCGAGGCTGGTGAAGTGACAGTGCCGTACAAGGTCAGTTTCACTAATTCAAACGCCGCTACGCGCGACGTAGAGACTCCTGGAGGCACCGCGCCCCCGCAAGCCATATCCATACCCGATCTAAAGGTTTTCAGGGCCTGTGACGTCCTTCTGTGCCCTCTGAAAGCAGAGGGGGGCAAGCCGATTGCAACGGAGTACACGGTCGATATCGTGTTGCCGTCCGGGCAAAGCGCTCTGGTGCCGTGGGATGCGGGCAGCAGCGCGGGTTCGTTCTCGGTCAGTGGGCAGTCTCAACTGCTTGAAAACTATATCGCCTGGGGAAAGCTGAACATAATCAAGGCGAAAGCGGCGAAGACAGCAATATCGCTCGGCTATTCGAGCGATTATTCTGGATTGAGCGACAACGAGCGCAAGGCTTACGACAACGCGATGGTCGCACTATTCGAGCGGCTTACAAAAACGCTCGGTGACAGGACCGGGCTCGGTAACCTGACTGTTGTACTGTGTGGAGAGAAAAGATGTGGACTCAAAACGCCGGCGTCGGGCACGATGCTCGGGTCCGTGGTGTTATGTCACGGTGGAAAGCTGCTCGACGGAGATGCGGCCACCGCTGCGGCGAGCGGCTTCTTCGGACTGTGGAACAACTTCTCCCTGGTCCCGAAAGCCGGTGGTGACGCACAGTGGTTCCATGCCGGGTTGCCGCTCTTCTACCCGAGGCGAGTCGCGGCGGAAACGGGCCTTGCGGATTCCAGCGACGCGTTCAAGAGCTTCTCGGCCGTGTACAAGTCATACCTGACCAACCCGTCCGCGACGAAGGTATCGCTGGCCGATGCGTCCGACCGGACGGCCGAGAGGGCGTTACAGGCTCAGAAAGGCGCGGCGCTATGTGCCTCGATCTCGCTGAGGCTCGAGAATGAATCCAAAAGCAAGAACGTCAAGGATATCGATACGCTTCTTGGTGCCATGACCGCGAAATACGACAATCTGAAAAACGGCGAGACCTACACGCTTGCGGATTTAAGCGAGATGGTAGAGACGGCTACCGGCACCAGTTGGGACAGGTACTTCGAGGGTCGCGTGCGCGGTACCGAGGCCGTGCTGACGTCGGAGTTTTCCGCCACAAACCTGTTCGGGAACACCACCTCGACGGGACGGCCCCTTATCGTTGGCAAAGGCTCGGGAAAGAGCTGGATATACCTCGCGATCGCGATCGCGATCATCATGCTTGTACCGATAGTGTTCAACACTTATATCAAGCGTGCGGTGAACCTCGACTTGTCCATGCCCAAGATCCTCCCTGACGACGACGATGACTGAGCCCGGATTCCAGGTCAGCCGCAGTATCCTCCGATCCTGCTGAACAGCTTCTCCGGTTTCCAGTCAAGCTCTTTGCCCAGGAACATCCTCTTTGCGCCGGTGCGCTCTTCAAAGCCGTTGTCCAGGAGGAACTCAGCCGCCACCTCGTTCTGCTCGGGTATCACAGTGGTTCTTTCGAACAGACGATGTTTAACGTAAAGCAACCTCAAGCCGGCTTCGGCACTCGATGCCACTATCAGCCCTTCACCAAGGTCCGGTAAGAAATAACCGGACAGCCCGCGCGAGCGCACGTCGTCACAAATCCACCCGGTGGAACAGCCGGTCTTGATGAAGAGCGCCCTGTCTTCGCGGGTGATCTCCCTGTCCAGTTCCAGGATGTCCGGCAGATCGCGGGCTGAGATCGGCCTGATTTCCATGTCGTTTGCATGTTCGGCCAGTTCTCCGCCCGTGAAGGACCTGTAAGAGGTGCCGGTGGCAAACCCAAGCTTTGGATATAGCTTCTCCCCCATCTCCGTAGCGATCAACAGTAGAAGGTCGCATCCCAAAGACCTCAAGATATCCATCATCGTACGCGCAAGCTCGAATCCAATACCCCGTCTCCTGAACTCGGGCGCAACTATCACGTTGCCGAGCCAGCCGACGTTGCCGTTGACGATCCCCTCCGCGGTTCCCACCAGCTTTCCGTCGATCACAGCGACTATGGCGTGAAAAAACGGTTGCTCGAAGTACTTCCTGAAGAAGCCGGCAAGGTCGTAAGTCCATGTATCAGGGGTCAGGTCGTGCAGAAGGGTAATCTCAACGTCTTCAAGCCGTCTTATCTCGAGACCTTTCATTGCCGCGGCCGGACCTTCCTCGAATGCCGCTGAAGCCGTATTGCCGGGTTCATCACTGGTCGAAATCGGTATGATCGATACCGGCGGATTCGAACGCGGCCCGCCTGGTGACGCAGGAGTCGCAACGCCCGCATGGTGTGCCGTCCCTGGGCGCATAACACGAGAAAGTCAGATCCCACGGGACGCCGAGGGACTGACCAATCGACACGACCTGAGCCTTGGTCATCTCAAGCAATGGTGCGACAACTGTGATTTCGGGAGAGTCGAGCGCGAGCCTGCCAGCGGCCTCCGCGGACCTGACGAAACCCGGTCGGCAGTCGGGGTAGCCCGCGTCGTCCAGCGCGCTCGGGCCGAAGTATACGGTGGACGCTCCGCGCGCGCCTGCAAGGCCGAACGCAAAAGCAAGGAACACCAGGTTGCGGCCCGGGAAAAAGGTGGGCGCTATGCCGGATTCATTGATCTCGCTCTCGGTACGGTCGAGTGGCACGGAGGCGCTCTCTTCGGTAAGGATGCCTTCGTACGGGAACATTATTCCCGACACGACGAACCTGGATACGCCCGCCGCTTCGCACAGGGCCCGGNNCGAGTCCACGCCACCGGACAGGAGGACGATACCTTCATCAACCACCGTATAGCTCCGTTCCTATGTTTATCAGGCGGGAGGATATCTCCTGGGCGCCCATGCGGAGGTCAAAGGCGCTCAGGTGCCTTATGTCGCACGAGTCAAACAGCACCTGCGCCCGCGCGGGGAACTCCTCGTCGCCCCGCCAGACGATGAAAGCGAGCAGCACGTTTGGGAACATCGGTATCGAGCATGACACATCGCCGAGTGAGAGCGAGTTGCCCCCCAGCCGCTGGGCGGCGGAGGCGAAATGCGTGGTGTCGAAGGCGTAGGCCTGCGCGAGTGGAGCTTCGATGCTTCGTTGGACCACCGGCTCATAGAAGCGCCCGCCGGGAAGCTCGCGGTAAGCGATCCATCTTCTAGAGGGCAACGTTCCCTCGGTGGTGCACAGGTAGATCAATGAGAGCAGCTTCATCGAAAAAGATGCCGTGAGGGGCGGCCCATCGACAGTGATATCGGGCCACGCGACTTCGAACGTCCCGCCGAGCACGGGCAGGAGCAGTCGCCCACCAACGTCCCCGGGCTCCCAGGTGGCGCCCGCGAGCGACGCTATTTTTTCGGGGTCAGACGACTTCAATTTTCTTGTTGGCTCGTCAAACGGGTTCTCGCCCCGCCGGCGCATTTCCATGTTTTCAGCCTCCGAGTAGATTCTAGCAGTTTTAGCCCGCCCGGCTGCTCGCTCGAGAAATGTTTGCGCTTGTTGGTTTTACGGTAACGCAAATCTTGGCCGGCGTATGAGATATGGAATTCTGATGCCAGATTACGTCTTACACCCCGGTGGAGCCGAAGCCTCCTGAGCCTCTCACCGTCTCATCGAGTTCATCGACCTCGACGAATAGGGCTTGATCCACTTTCTGGAACACGAGCTGACATACCTTGTCCCCTTGCTTTATCTCGAAAGAGGCTTCGGGGTCCGTGTTGATGAGGATTGCCTTTATCTCGCCGCGGTAATGCGAATCGATAAGCCCCGGCGTGTTCACGATGCTGATCCCGTGCTTCGCGGCAAGGCCACTCCGTGGTTGGACGAAGCCGGCATAACCCTCAGGTATCGACATAGCGATGCCGGTGGGGACTATCGCCCGCTCACCCGGCCTGAGCTCGAGGTCGCACATGCTTCTCAGGTCGCACCCGGCATCGCCGTCATGAGCGTACTCGGGAACCCCCGCTTCCGGGTGTATCCGCTTGAACGACACGATAAGACCCGGTTGTGACTGCCCTCCCATCAGGCGGCGTAGTTGGCGATCTCGGTAGGCCTCGGTACGTGGCAGCGCCATGATTGGATCACCATCTCGTTCTCATCGACCAGCACCATCGACGGCGTACACAGCACGCTGTGGTACGCTGCTTCCGCAAGCCCCTCGGCTTCATCCATGTCGTAGAGCCTGCTGAAAGGGAACTGGTTGGCAACTTCCTTAGCTGCCGGACAGTTGGGACAGTCTTCCTTCACGAATACTTTCAACAACATCTCTATCCCCTCCAGTCAGCGAAGTTCTCCTTCGCTCTTTCAGTTCACCCAGTTTGCCTTTGTTCCAGGTGGATACTTTTGAGTAGTAGCCGACGATGCGGGTTATGCCGTAAGTGTCTTCCGAGCCGCATATCGGGCACTCAGCGGACAGCCCCCTGCTCGTCCTGTTGCACGAGTTGCAGACCGT
>PMDX01000298.1 GCA_003154635.1 Actinomycetota bacterium
CCACTGCCTCCGAAGTCCGGGAAGTCGTAGTAGACCGGGATTCCCATCACCAGGAGCTTGCCCTGGGCAAGCCATGCCTTTGCTTTTGCGATGTCGTTGGTTTGGGAAAACGGCCCGAGACCGTTTTGAAGCCACAGGTAGCTCCATCCCGAGGCGATGCGATAAGGCTTTGCGGCCTCCAGTTGGGTGGAGGTCGGCTTGACTGTGTAGTTGTTGTCGTTGTACGGCATCTCGGAGATGTCGACGTCTCCCTTCTGCTGCAGCAGGTCGAACGCATCCGGGAACGTGGAGCCGTAGTCGCCGCCGCCGTTTATCTGGTTGTACATGAACGAGGGGCTGAACTGGTATTTGGCGTTGCTGAGGTTCCAGCCGGTGTGCTCCTGTTTTTCCGACCAGCTCTTGTAATAGTAGCTGGTCGCCCATGCCACACAGCTTCCCTGGCTTCCCTGGTCGCCGATAGGGGGAAGCTGAGCCGAGAGGTCCGCGGAGGCTCCGAGCGGCTGTCCGGCCGCGAGCCTGTCAGGCGTTCCCGCCGCTTCGAAACGGGCGGCCGCCGCGGTGGTGGCGGGTTTGAACCCGAGGTGGTGGGTTNNGAGGTACGATTGCAGATCGCTTGCCGCCCCCACTACCGGCGCTGCTATTGCCGGCAGTGCAAGGGAAGCTAGAAGAACTATGAGTACTAACACGAGGAACCGGGTACTTACGTGTACTCCCGGCGCCCCCGCCGACGCGCGGCGCCTTACTATGCTCATTATACTGCCACCCAATCCGAATCTATTTGATTCGGTGCCTACTTAGGTGATCGTTCGAACGGATGTGCAGCTTGACGAAAACGGCGGCCTATGCGGGATAAATGGCTCCAATTGATGAGCCCGGATGCGCCATTTGGTTGGTTGGCCAGTGGGAGGATTGCCCANNGGAGTGGTATCAAACCTTGTCCTACAAGGTCCTGTCTTCTACGACCCGGGCATGAGAGACCCGGCTCAAGAAGTGAAACTACGACCCGGGCCTGGAGAGACCCGGATCAAGAAGTGAAACGCAAACAGGGGTCTCAGACACCGATTTGCGCAAAGTCATATTGCTCAGAACAGTGATTGCTCTGAGAGCTCTATAGCATGGTCGATCTGGTCTTTGAGAACCGGAGGCAGTCCCTCGATATCGACATGCATGAAACCGCGAACGATCGTAGCGACCGCTTCGTCTTCAGAAAGCCCTCTCGCCATGAGGTACTCCACCTCTTCCTGAGCGATCTTGCCGACGGCGGCCTCGTGGGACATCTCGACTCCTTCGGCACGCCCGTCCAACTCGGGGACGGCGTACATCCTGCCGCCGCCTTTCAGGATCATGCCGCGGCACTCGAGGTGCGCCTTGACGCCTTCGACCTCGCCCACGAGCAGCCCGCGATTGATGACGTCGCCACCGGTCGTGATCGAGCGCGCTATCATCTCGCATCGCGTCCCGGGAGCGGAGAGTACGGCCCGCGAGCCGACGTCCATGTTGGAGCCCCTGGGCGCCAGGAGCACCGAGTTGAACCGCGCGGTCGCGCCCTCACCCACGAGGTAAGCGCTCGGGAACAGTTGGAGAGACTCCACCGGGTGGAGGCATATGTAATTATTGAGGAAGACGCCGCCCTCCTCGATGCGGATACCGCTTCGGGGGCGAACGGCGACGTTCGGCGCCCAGTTGTGGATCATCGAGAACGTGATCTTCGCGTTCTTCCTGATGAAAAACTCGCTTATTCCGACATGGAGGCCGCGGGACTCCGGTGAGTCGGTGGCGCACCCGGTGATGATGTGAAGCTCGGAGCCCTCCTCGGCGATGATGATGTTGTGCACGTTCTGGCTGATGTCCTCGGACTTGAGGTAAAGACAAGCCTGCACCGGGAAGACCGTCTTGACCCCCGGTAGCGCCCGCACGAAGTACCCGTCCTGGAAGTTGAGCTCGGCGCTCGCCGTGTACTTGTCGGTGTCGACATCCACCACTTTCCAGAGGTACTCGGAGAGCCAGTCGCACTTCTCGAGCGCTTCGCGCGTCGACATTACCTCGATGCCCTCCTGGGTAGGAGCCGCGTGGATCACCGAACGGTCAACCTGAATAAAAGAACCCGAGCGCTCGCTCCCGGTGAGGTCAACCCCGGCGTTCAGGAGCCTGTCGCGGTCCACAAGGTCGATGTCGGCGAGCTTCTGCTCCTCGTAATCCGGCGCATCGGTCGTGTACTCCTCGAGCTTTATGTCCGGGCCGTACTTGGCGACCTTATGCTCTGCCGCCTCCGCTCTTTCCCTTGTCTCTTCTACTTCTGGCAAGTCAGACACCCCTCGTAGCCCCTCTCGCGGATCCCCTCGAGAATCTCGTGCGGATTGCCGGTGCACCAAATCGTTTCGTTTACGAGAACGCACCCCTTGTCGGCTTCGACGTAGTCGAGTATGTAACCGGAGTGTGTGATGATCAGCCCGGACTTGCGCCTCCCCCTGTGTACGTCCTTCTCAAGGAGCTGGCGTATCGCGTTGCCGATCAGGCTTATGTTGACGAGGTCGACCCCGGACTCAGGCTCGTCCAGCAGCACGAGGTCCGGGTCCTGCGCCATCAGTTGCAGCAGCTCGGCTCGCTTTATCTCCCCACCTGAGAATCCGAGGTTCAGATCTCGATCGAGAAAATCGCTGAAGTTGAGCCGCTCTGCCAGTTCTTCGGGATCGCGGCCCTCCCGCTTGATGAGCTCGAGCATCTCTTCGACCTTGAGCCCTCGTATGGTCGGCGGGCGCTGGAACATGATACCGATGCCGCGCTTCGCCCGCTCGTTCGTGGGGAGGTGGGTGATGTCCTCACCTTTAAAGATTATCCGGCCGCTGTCAACCTTGTATTTGCCGAGGCCCATGATGGCCATGAGAAGAGACGTCTTGCCCGAGCCGTTCTCGCCGAACAGNNCCGAACAGCATCCGGGTCTCACCCTCCTCGATGTGGAGGCTGACGTCCTTGAGGAGTCGTTTGCCCTCGATGGACACCGAGAGGTTTTCGATCTCGAGCATCGTTCACACCCTGCCTTGCAATAGATACCGGCCGCCGCCGGCCCTTCGAAAGTCCGATAATTATAGCAAGCAGTTCGCCGCGCGCAATTGATTTCCTACGGCATGCGCTTTACCGCCCGGCTCATTTCGAAAAGGGACGGCTTCATGCCTTCCGGTGGCGTACAGCCAAGCAAGGGAAGCGGCCATGTGATAAAATCGTCGAGCGGTCCTTTTATTCGGGAGGAGGCGGCGATGGATAAGGTCGGGTGTATCGTTGTAGGCGCCGGCCCGGCCGGCGCGGCATGCGCGATCGGGCTGGCACGCAAGGGCATCGAGACCGTCCTGGTCGAGCGGGGGCAATACGCGGGGGCCAAGAATGTTGCGTCGTTCATCTTGTTCGCTGACATCCTCGAGCGGATAATCCCCAACTACCGGGACGAAGCGCCCCTGGAGCGAATAGCCAGCGACACGGTGTTTTTCGCCCTGCGCGATGGAGACTTTATGGAGTTCCGCGCGAAGAGCACGAACTACTACGAGAAACCCACGATGTATACCGCCTACAGGAGCGA
>PMDX01000108.1 GCA_003154635.1 Actinomycetota bacterium
GCTGCCCGCGCCTTCGATGACCACGATATCGTAATCGCGCTCGAGGTCGACGTACGATTGCTTTATCAACTCGAGCGCGCGGGAGCGCGCGTCCTTGACGTAACGCATGGCGCTGTAGTCACCCTCGGACTTGCCGAGCATGATGACCTCGGCCCGCATGTTGTCCTTGGGCTTCACCAGAACCGGGTTCATCAGGACCGTTGGCTCTACGCGAGCCGCCCGGGCCTGCAACTCCTGCGCACGGGCGATCTCACCACCGTCCCTCGTGACAAACGAGTTGAGGCTCATGTTCTGGGATTTGAACGGAGCGACACGATAACCCATATCTGAGAACACGCGGCACAGGCCCGCCGCCACGATGCTCTTGCCTACATGGGAGGCGGTCCCCTGGATCATCAGTGCCACAGCCATCTACTTCACCTTCATCGGTATGCCCGAGACCATCATCAGCACTTCGTCCGCGGCGGAGGCCACTACCTGGTTTACCCTGCCCAGCACTTCGCTGAACTCGCGCGCCAGGCGGTTGTCTGGAATGATGCCCAGCCCCACTTCGTTGCTGACCGCGATGCACAACTGGTGTTCGCGGCGCAGCAGGTCGATGCCGGCCGAGACTTCCGCGGCGATCTGTTCTCCGCCTGTCCCCTCGGTGAGCCTGCGGCCGACGTAGAGCGTTAGGCAGTCCAGGAGGGCAACCTCTTCCTCCCCGGCGACGTATTGCTCGAGCGCGCCGTCTGTGGCCTCGGCTGTTCGCCAGCCAGCCGGGCGCTCCGCCCGGTGCTTCGCTATGCGCTGGACCATTTCTTCGTCTGAAGCGTGCGCCGTGGCGATGAAGAGCACCGGGGTGCCTTGCGCCATCGCGAGCTCGAGGGCACGCGTGCTTTTGCCGCTCCTGATCCCGCCCGTTATAAATATCAGCTTTCCCATCAGACCCGTTCTCCCAGATCGACCAGCATTGTCTGCGTATCGCGCAGGTACCTCACATCCACCAGGCCCTCGAGTATCCCGGTTGCGAGTCCCGTGAAGTCCCTTTCCGCTACCCCATCGAGCACCCAAACGTCTTTGCCCATCACGGCCGCTTCCCTCAATGAGTCGAGGTTCCTTATGTTTCCGGCACCCAGTGGCACGTCCGTGAGCAGCACCAGGTCCGCTTTTTCGACCAGGGACATGTTCTCACGATATGCCTCATCGGTAATAGGTGTGAACGGGGCTTCGGCCGCAATCGGAAGCCCCAGTTCGCGTGCCGTCACTTCGTCGGTATCCATAGCGTTGACCACTCCGACCGAGACGGAATAGCCGAGATCCACCAGCTCTCTCATCAGGTGCGCGCCGGTCCCGCCTCCACAGAGCAGGTGGACCTTCTCTTTCCTGGTCGGGCGGGACCTGGGCGAGAACGTCAGAAAGGTGCGGCCGGCATGGCGATGCAGATATGCGTGCACCCCATAGACGGCCTCGATAGTCTCGGGTGTCAGGACCTCCTCGGTAGGTCCCGAAGCGAAGAGCTTGCCTTCAGAAAAGACCAGCATGCTCTCGAAGTAGAGGAGAGCCAGGTTGAGGTCGTGGAGAACGCACACTATGGTCAGCCCTTCGTTGTTGAGCTTTTTCAGCCAGTCGAAGAGCCTTAACTGGTACGAGACGTCCAGGTGCGCCGCCGGCTCGTCGAGCAGGAGGAGTGACGGCTCCTGCGCCAGCGCCTGCGCGAGGACGACCATCTGCTTCTCGCCACCCGAGAGCTCGGGGAAGCGCCTGTCCTTGAGAGCGTCGATCTCGAGCTTCTCGAGAAGTTCGTCGGTGCTCAACCCGTGTGTCTCTAACCCTTTGCGGGCGTAGCGCCCCATGTCGACTACCTCGTGTACGGCGAAATCAAAATCGAGGGTGAAGCTCTGGGGGACGAGCGCGACTTCGCGCGCGAGGTATTTCCGGCCGTAACTCCGCACCGGTTTCCCCAAAAGCAGCGACTCGCCCTCCTGCGGCGTCAGGATCCCGTCGACAATTTTGAGGAGCGTGCTCTTGCCGCTTCCGTTTGGACCGACGATCCCGACGAAGTCGCCCCTTGCGACCTGGAAAGACACGTTGCGCAGTGCGGGCGTCTCGCCGTACGAGAAGCTCCCGTTCCTTACTTCTATGACCGCGGCGGGGCTGTCGGGGGCATTGCTGTTACTCATACTACGCAGTCTTCCTTCTCAGGAGGTACAGGAACACCGGCGCTCCAAAAAAGATGGTCACGACGCCTACCGGTATCTCCGATGGCGCAAATGCGACACGGGCCAGGAGGTCCGAAAGCGTCATGAGCGACGCGCCCATGAAGATCGACAGGAAGAGCACCTTCCTGTGATCCGGTCCGATTATCAACCTGCAGATGTGCGGGATGACGAGACCAACGAACCCGATTATCCCGGATACCGAGACGGCCAGTGCGGTGACCGTCGCCGACACGAAGAACAGGACTCTCTTTACTCTCTCGACCTCGACACCGAGCTCGAGCGCGCGCTCTTCACCCTGAAGGAGTATGTTCAGCTCGTCGGCGAAGAAGAACGGCACGATAAGGAACGGGATTATCATGAGAGCGATCTTCACCTCGGTCCAACCCCTGCCGGAGAAGCTCCCCAGGAGCCAGTACACAACGGCGTGCAGGTCGCGGCCCGACTTTATCATGAGGATCGACACGAGCGCGAAGAAAAGGTACGACATCGTAACGCCGCCCAGGAGCAACCTGTAGACATTGAGAACGCCCCTGGTGCGGGCGATCGAGTAGACGAAGATGAGTGTCGTGAAACCGCCGACGATGGCAAGGAGCGACAGCCACGGTATCGCCGGCATGTTGAAGAAGAAGGTCAGGGTTGCCCCGAACGCCGCTCCCGAGGAGACCCCCGTGACGTACGGGTCGGTCAGCGGGTTGAGGAACAGGCCTTGCAGAATCGTTCCCGCGAGGGCAAGCGCTGCTCCCACAAGCAGGGCGAGCAGTACTCGGGGCATCCTTATCTGCCAGAAGATGGTGCTGCTCGCGTCGCCGGATATCCTCCCCTGGAACAGGTACTTGAAGACCTTTCCCACCGAGATGTTCGCAGGTCCCAGCGCGAGCGAAAGCAGGGCGGCGAATATGAAGAGAGCTATCACCGCCGCCCCGATCAGGATGGTATTCTTATTTGACTTCTGACTCTTCACTTTCCCTCGAGACTCCCGCTTGCTCGAACGTCGCCATCTGGCCGAGCAGCTTCATCGCCGCCTGGATCACGGGTATCGCGAGAGCGGCCCCCGTGCCCTCTCCCAGCCTCATCCCGAGATTCAGGAACGGGTCCAGGCCGAGCTCCTGGAGGGCGACCCGGTGGCCGGGCTCCTGGGACAGGTGCGACGCGAACATGTAATCAACAACATGTGGGCAAAGCCGGCTCGCAAGTAAAGCCGCAGCGCCGGAGATGAATCCATCGACGACCACCGGCACCCGCTTCGCGGCGCAGCCCAGCATCACCCCCGCGAGGGCTCCTATCTCGAGCCCACCCACTTTTGACAGAACGTCGATGGGATCGTCAGGTCTCGGCTTGTTGAGGTCGAGCGCCCGGCGGATCACCTCGGCCTTATTCTCGAGCGCGGTGTCGTCGAGTCCCGTTCCCCTTCCGACGAGGGACAGGACGGGAAGGCCCGTGAATGCCGCTATCATTGCGCTCGAGGCGGTAGTGTTTCCGATTCCCATGTCACCGGTAGCCACGATGTCAGCGCCAGCTTCGATCTCGGCAGCGGCAACCTCGGCACCCGCGAGCACCGCCGCTTCAGCCTCCCGCCGGTCCATGGCGGGGCCCCTTGCGAGGTTGCTCGTGCCCGCGCGGATCTTCCTGTCCAGGATCATAGGGTTGTCCACGTCAGACAGCGTTCCGACATCCACAACAACAACGCGTGCTCCAACGTCACGCGCGAGCACGTTTATGGCGGCTCCTCCCGCCGCGAAGTTGAGTAGCATCTGGCCGGTCACCTCGGACGGATAGGCGCTCACAGCCTCTTCCGTCACCCCGTGGTCGGCCGCGCAGAGGATGATGGCGGCTTCGGCCGTCACCGCATCGCGCCCGGTAATCCCGCAGATCCTCACCGATATCTCCTCGAGTTGTCCCAGGCTTCCGGCCGGCTTTGTCAGGTTTGCCTGCCGCTGCCGTGCGGTTTCCATCGCCGCCGCGTCCAGCGGCACTATTCTCTTTATCAACTCATCGATCTTCATTTTTCTTGATCCTCACATTTCCGTTTCTTCACCGTATTTGGGACTTGAACACCTCGGGGTGGAGTATCGCCGCGAGTTGCTCGAGGCCGTCGACAAGCCTCGGGCCGCTCCTGACGAACAGGTTGTCCTCCACGACGTAGACCTTGCCGTCCTTGACGGCCTTGATCGTTTCGTAGCCCGGACGCTTCGCGATGTCACCCGGGTTTGTCTGGGTCCCTTTAACAGCGACATATACGTCGGGATTCTCTTTCAGAAGAGTCTCCTGGCTGTACTGCGGGAAATCGGGACCGGCTGCCGCACCCAGGTTCGTGCCACCCGCCATCGCGATCATGGAGTCGATGAGCGTTCCCTTCCCGGCCGTCATCAATGGCTGCGCGTATATCTCGAAGAAGGCTGTGGGCCTGGAGAGGTTCCTGGACTTGCTCTCGACGGTGGTGACGCGCTTCCTCAAAGCGTCAGCTTTAGCATCGGCCTGGTCCTTCAGGCCCATTATCTCGCCCACCTTCTCCATGTCCGCGAACAGGCCGTTGAAGCTCTTGGGGTCTACTACAAACACCTTGATGCCGAGTTTCTCGAGGTTGGTGACCACTCCGGCCTGAACCCCTCCAGTCGCAAAGACCACCTGCGGGTTGCGTGAAGCTATCTTCTCGATGTTCGGGGTAGAGAAGTCCCCGATCTTTACCATCTTTTTGGCCGCTGGGGGGTAATCACAGTACGTGGTGACGCCAACCAGTTTCTTCTGCCCGTCGATCGCATAGATGATCTCCGTGTTGCCGGGAGCGAGCGAGACGACCCGGTCGGCCGGCTTCTCCATGGCGAGGATTTTTCCGTTGTCGTCTTTGAGCGTTATCTTTCCCGAACTGGAACCGGACTGGCTGCCACAGCCAACGAGGCCAGCCGCGAGCCCGAAGACCAGGACGGCGATCATGAATATTCCCGGACATTTACCTGAAAACTGCTTCAAACCAAGAACCTCCTTGCCTGGCACGAATAACTCGACGATTCGCTGCCACGCTTCCCGCGTGGCTTCCTCCTTTCCGGCCGGGCGTGAAAAAACCGCCCCTCGTCTCCGAAGGGCGGTCGTATAGTCACAAGTGGCCCAATGCTCTCCCGTTCGCGAGGACGTCATGGGAATCCGCTCAGGCAGGTCTCCTGACTTGGTTCATCGCTTCCCGCCCTTCCCGGCTTTCGCCAGTGGTTAATGCGGGTCGCTCCCCTTCACAGTGGCGCGTCCGTGCCGGATTCTCACCGGCTTCCCTATTGAGGCCGAATGCCACCTGTGCGGCTTGTTATTCAATTGTCTACGAAATTCTATGACTTGCCGCCTTCCCGGTCAATCAACTGATAGACATCGTCTCCCTCGAAGGGTGGCATGCACCCTGCCCTCTGCTACTCACGCCTGAGAGACCCGGCTCAAGCAATGGCAACGCAAAGCTGTGTTTGACCCCCGTTTGCGTGACACCCCCGTGCCTGGCCCCGCTGACGCATCTACGCCACAAGAAACTCCGACCAAAGTCTTCTAATTGTCTTTAAGTGCAGGGCGAGGGGTACTTTTT
>PMDX01000160.1 GCA_003154635.1 Actinomycetota bacterium
TTAGCATCCGCCCACTCGAATCGAGTTTGAACACCTCCAGGTTACCGTTCTGAAAGACGCTTTTCAGGCTCTTGTCTTTTGAGAAGCTGTCACCGAAGTTGTAAAACGGAACGGAGGAATCGGCGACCATGAACCGGGCCGCGAACGGTGCAAAGAGCCCGGAAGCAAAGCTGTTCTGAAACATGATCGCACGGTTCAACACTTCGTCCGGACCCAGGGAATTGTTCGAGAACTGGGACTCGAGCCAGTAGTAGTAATTATTCTTGTTGAAGATGTCCTGGAAGTTGTTCAATGACGGGTTCGACGTGTAGACGTCGAATGAGCCGATGCGTTTCTCCGGAGCCCAGTCATAGTTAAAGCCGTCCTTGGCGAACGGTATCCAGATCGGCCGGGAACCGGGAGAGCTTTTCTCCATGTACTTGGTGACGTTCGTATAATCGGAGGGTATCACGGTCGGGTTGTAGACATTTTTCGCATACGAGAGAGTCATGGGCGCGAACGACGTAACCACGAGCATCACTATGACCGCGGCGAGTGCGTTCTTCATGGCCTTCTGGTTTCGTAGGAGATGTGCCACGAGCAACCCCAGCAAAAGCGCGTAGAACACAGCCGTGTAGATGAGCCACCTGTCCGCTGCACGAAAAACCCACCCGAACGAGGATAGGCCGGGGGCTTTCAGTACGAACCAACTGTAAGGCCTTGCGAGGATGGACGATGTGCCTGTCGCCAGGAGCACGGACACGATGAACATCAATGACCAGAAGATCACTATTCTGTCGCGAAACAGCTTTCGCCGGAGGACGAGGAGGGCTACGAGTGCCAGCAGGGGGAGCGCGAAGCTGAGTATCGTCCAGAACGAGCCGCTCGGTTGTGGATTGACCGGCAGTCCCCAGCCCGCGGTAAAGCGAACGTTGTTTAGGATCGTGCCGCTCTTTGAGAGCATGTCCAGCATGGGACGGCCGAAGCTTCCCTGGTAGACGGGGGTAAACGGTTTGTTGATGAGCATGGAGCCAAAGAATGGCGTCATCCAGACAGCATTGAGCAAAACGTATAACCCGACCAGGGGCAGTACGACCTTTCCGGTATTCGCGAGACTCCGACGGTCGAATCTCTTCGAAATGATGAAGAACAGCAGGTACGCGATGATCATGAACCAAAACCAGATGACGTTGATAGGCCCGGTGCCGGCAACCGTTATCAGGATGGCGAGTGATATCAACTTCCAGGCTCTGGGTTTCTCCACTGCCATGACAAGGAGCAGGAACGCGAGTGGCAGAACGGCGTATCCCGGGTAGCCGAAGTAAGGCCACAGATGACTTACCGAGAACGGGTTATACATAAAGATGATCGCGGCGAAGAGCGCACCGACATGCAGTGCGTATTGGCTGGTTCCGCCCAGCCTGAAGCGCTTTATCGTATAGAACGCAAGGGCGTACATTGAAACGCCTGCCAGTGCGAAGGTGCCTATAAACATAATGAGCAGGTAGCGGTCGGTAGCGATATTAAACAGTTTCACGAGACCAAGAAGCGGGTACGCCCAGAAGACCCGCTGAACGTTCCAGATGTTCTGGACGCTGCCGTACTGCCACCAGGTATGGTTATATAGCGCGAGGTTGCGGCTGATGGTAGTCGGGAATGTCATATCCACGTGCATAAGCATGCCGCGAGTAGCGAAATGCCTGTAGAATAACACTAGAGAGACGAGGATTATCAAGACTATTGAGATGGCGTGCCTCAGGGCCGGGCGGTTGCGGAATCGCACCCCCACTTCAGCGGCCCCGGCCTGTGTCGATGTCAAGCGGTATATACCTATCCTTTTCTGATGAACCCTACTGCTATTGCCTTAGCCCTGAAGGCGCTCCCGCCGTATTTGGAACCCAGCGCCGACCAAAGGTCGGTCTGCTTCCATTCGTTCTTGCGGCCGATGCGCTTGAGGAAGTACACGTCCGAGAACGGCAGCGCGCCGTTTTCGAGCTGGCGGTCTAACTCCTGATTGAAGCCAAGCGGAACAGTAGCCATAAACTCACCCCCCGGGGCCAGCAGGCTTGCCATGTTATTGACAGCCGCCGCGACCTTCCCCGGATCCCGGGGCACCTCGTCCCACCCTACATGCTCGAGAGTAGAGACGCTTAATATCAGGTCGTAGTTCTTGCCCGGGTTGAAATCAACGACGTCCTCGTTGGTAACGCCCTCGGCTTCTTCGTACTTGTCAAGCACGTCGTGATCAGAGTCAATGTAATGACCGAGCACATTGCCCACTTCGAGGATAGACTGACCTTCATGCGCGAGCAACAGCTCACTGGCGATTGGGACCTCAATAGTGCGCTCGTTTCGCCATGCCAGGTTGTACGGGTGGTAGAAGTAATGGTGTTCGCGGCCATTGAACGTGAACGTCCTTGACTGCTTGAACGCTTTGCAGTACCAGACGGTTGCTTTCTTTAGAGCCTCTTTCAGCGCTGTTGGCGGCGAATCGATGATCTTCTTTGTCACTCGCTCGAGCAGGCTCCGGGCGCCGCCGCCCCACACTCCGGAGCCGCCAGTCGTACACACCTCCAGCAACGCGTCCCCGGCTATGCTCAGGAATTCACCGCTTGCTACCTCATCCCAGCCGAACTTCTTTACGAATTCCGGGCCAATCCTCTCGAAGCCGCGGTACGCTTCGCCTGTCAGCAGCTCGGAGGTAAGGGAGGACATGCCCGCAATGTCTCCGATGGGTGCTGTAAAGACAGCGGCGCACTCCTTGATATTCTCACGGTAAACCGGCAGGTCATAGGCTACTACAGGCAAGCCGCAGGCAAGCGCTTCCTGGGGTACAATGCCCCACTCTTCGACATGGCTGGGGAACAGGCAGACCTTGCTTTTCTTCATGAGGGAGAATTTCTCGGGATCATCTATCACTCCCATGAGCGCGATGTTATCTTCGAGGCCGTGCGATTCGATGGAAGCGACAAGCCTCTCCCTGGTACCGGGATTGCAGCTGCCGATCATGATGAGCCTGGCTTCCGGGTGCTCCTTTACCACATCGGTCCATATCTCCACCAGGTCGAATAGCCCTTTTTCAGGGTCGTGCCTCCCGACGAAGACAGCTTCGAACTGTCTTTTTCCCCGCCCGACCGCAACTGCTTCTATCGCCTCTGTATCGAGACCGACGCCGTTCACCGCCACGGGAACGCGGAGTCCGTACGCTTTGAGCTCGGCCGCGAGGTGCTCCGATATCGCGATCACCTCGTCGGCACGATTGTGGAGTCTAGTCAGTGGGGCTCGAAACGGTGCCGGAAAAATATCGATGTTGAGGTTACAGGCAACGAGCCGGGCGTGGAACAGATATTTCACCGCGATGCCTGCCAGCAGCGCGGGTACCTGCTCGGAGCTCGGCACGAAAATGACGTCGTACTTCTCACCTGCGAGCCACAGGTGAAAGCATGTGAAGATCATGATGATCGTCGCGAGTATCCACTCGAGGACGCGCTCGAACCAGAAATGATCCTCTTCGAGCTTTCTAACAATCCGTGGAATCCGGTACTCCTCGAGCCGTATGTTCGGGATGTCGATTCCACGGAGGAACGATGGTTCGTCATCGACCACGCAGACTCGCATTTCGTTCGGGGTGCGCTTGAATATCTCATACGCCCTGCGAAAGCCTCCGGCTGCTATGACCTCGTGGGGCGCATGCCAGAGCAGGGCAAGCACATTTGTACTCGGCCCACCTTTTGACCTGCTCATTTCGACCAACTCAAGCTTTTTTCTTTCTTCGCCTGTTTGACACGATTTCAGTCACGATAATTATCACACATAAAAACAGGGTTACGGCGCTCACCGAGTACCCTACTATGAGCCTTGTGTACCTGTAATGGATAGTGACAGTATTTGTTCCGGAAGTTCCAGTCTCAAGCGGAAATGCCGTTACAATACCGAGCTGCTTTGTGGGGTCCGGATCGCCGGCGCCCTTCATCCGCCAGTCTTCGTTGAACGGCTCGGCGAATAGCAGGGTTGATGAGTTGCCTCTCGCGGGCGGGAGGGTGGCCGTAACGGCATTGCTCCGCGCCGTGCTGTGAGGAATCGGCTCGCCCCTCGCGGAGGGGATGTCCGTGCTTGCCCCTTTGTGTAAAAATGAGCCGAGAAGGTTACCGCCCCTCGCTTGCGCCCCGACTTCGCTCCAGTCGGTGTAAGAGCCGGTGTGTGCCGCGAGTTGCAACCTGCTCGTGGGCACCTTGTTGCGCATAAGCACGAGGTCGCGCCAGCGTCCTACCACCTTGAGGTCGTTCTGCTTCTCGACGAATCGGAAGTTCTCGCTCGCCATGTTGAGGGGCATGAGAACGTAGCGGACGTTAAGGGGGGCGAGCATGGCTCCCAGATTGGAGTTCTTGCGTGCCGACTGGAGAGAAGCGTCAATGTACGAGTCGATCGGCTGCTGGTCGAGCTTGACCGGTCCAACCATCAACGTGTTCAGTCGGACGTAACGGCTGTTGAAGAAAAACTGCATCGGTGAGGTTATAGTCCACCGGCTCTTTGTGAAGTCGAACCGCATATACCAGTAAGATGGCAGGTAGAGGACGTTCCAGTCGCCGTTGTCGCTTTCGAGTACCTGTTTTGCCTGATACCACGACTTCGGATACGACACTGCTCTCGCCTCGCCCCAGAGGCCGCCGAACATCCGAAAGCTGTAGAAGAGCACAAGCAATATGAGCAGTACCGGCAAGGCCCGCCGCCACCCGTCTTGCTGCCCGGGCTTGCGGGACCTTCGCGTAAGGAGCCTTTCGACGCCGAGCCCGCCCAGTATCGCATATGGAAGGGCCAGTAGCGCAACGAACTTCTGCGGCTCGCGAAAGAGCCTGAAAGCGGGTACGTGGTTGTACACGAAAGAAAACAGCGGCCCGGTCAGAGGTGCCCTCGCGCCAAGCGCCAGGAAGAATCCCGCCACCCCCAGCACCAGTAGCGCCCAGACCAGTGGCCGTCTCTTCGGGTCGTGTCTATAGCTCCAGAAGCCGAATAGCGAAAGGAAAACAAGGCCGATAGCTATCACGGGCCATAGTGGCACCCACCCCCTTGGCATGACCGAATCGATCTGTGTCTTCCAGTAACCGTACATCCCCACCACGGAGAGCGCGACGCCGACACTGGACGTTGAACGTGTCTCGAATACTTTCAGGTCGGTTTTGTCGAACGATGCTGCAACATCGCCCCTAGAAGCGGGGATGATCCACATCGCTCCGAGCAGCAGGAAGAGCAGCAGCACCGCCGGGCAGATCGCCGCGTAGTACTTGGTCCCCATCGCCAGCCCGGCGAAGGCGCCGGAAAGCCCAAGCCAGCCGAGCCCCTCCGGGGCCTCGGCGATCTCCTGCCAGCGAAAGAAGCAGAACACCGCGCCGGTGATCCACAGCATCACGAACG
>PMDX01000303.1 GCA_003154635.1 Actinomycetota bacterium
CCGGCGTCGAGCGTCGGCCCCAGGTACGGGGTCCAGAGGTCCTCCGCCGGAACCGGCGGCAGGAGCTCTTCAGCGACCTTCATGACCGGCGCGCAATCGCCGAGCTTCTCGACCTTCATGCCCGTCATTGCGTAGATTATTGGCAGGTAATATGCGGTGTTGGGAAAGCCTATCTCCTGGCCTTCCCCGTGTTTTTGCATTGCTTCATCAAGCCTCGCCGCCACCCTGTCATGGATGGCGTGTGCGCCTCTGATTGCGGCACTCGCGATTATCTTCGACATCCAAACTCCTCCTTGTATCGGTCAGTCAGTGCCAACCACCCGAAGCGACTCTATATCTCCAGCTCACGTCTCATTGCCATGTCATAGAGAACGCGCTCACGCTTGGCCGAAATCCCTAGCGCCTCGCGCTTCGTGTCTATGAGGCTGAGGATCTTTCCAACCATCTTCTCGGGATCCTCCTCCCAGTGCCAGGCGTTGCCGTACAGATCGAAGATCCCCTCGGAGAGGTAGTCGCTGAGCTTCTGGCTACCCGTGGTCGGCCAGTTCGCGCCGAACACGACGGCGGCACCGGAGGCTACGAAGTACTGGCCGATCGCGATGGCTTTCTCGCTCATCCACTCGGGAGCGCAACCCACAGCCGGCAGATCGGATATGTCGTCTCCCAGGCCACCCTCCTTGGCCATCGCGGTGAGGGCGACAAGGATGCGGCTGTTGTCTACGCAGGAACCCGCGTGGAGGACCGGCGGGATGCCGACCGCTTCGCAGATCTCGCGGAGGCCCTGGGGCATTACGCCTTCTTTGTAAGCAATCTCGGGAGTCATGAGCCCGGTCTTTGCCACTTCCTGGGCGGCACAACCGGTCATGACGACGAGGCAGCCGTTGGCCACGAGCTCCTGCACCACGCGTACGTGGTTGCCTCCGCCCCTGACCCTCGGGTTGGAGCAGCCGACCACGCCGACCACGCCTCGGATGCGTCCGTCTATGACGCCGTCGTTGAGGGGTCGGTACGAAGCGCGGAACTTGCCGCCGAGCATGTAGTTGATGTACTCGTGGTCGTAACCGGCGATAAAATCGCTGGTCTGCTTTGGTATGTCCACTTCGCCCCTGTTGGGGAAGTTGTCGATGGCCATCTCCACAATTTTCTTAGCGGTGGAGAGCCCGGTCTCCTCATGGAATTCGACGTACTCCGCATTGGGCATCCTGCCCTTGGTACTCGTGGTTATTATCTTGGTGTGGAAGCAGTTCGATATCTCACCCACTGCCTGGTAGATGCACTGCACGTCCACGACCATGGCTTCGATGGCACCCGTCAGGATGGCGAGTTCCTGCTGGAGCACGTTACCGGCGACCGGGATGCCATGCCTCGAGAGGATCTCGTTGGCCGTGCAGCAGATACCGGAGATGTTAATACCCTTTGCGCCCGCGGCCTCAGCCTTCTTGAGCATATCCTCGCTCTGGGCGGCAAGCAGGATCATCTCGGATAGCAACGGCTCGTGGCCGTGCACGACGATGTTGACCTCATCCTCCGAGAGGACGCCGAGGTTGATCTTGGCCTTGAGGGGTGTCGGGGTGCCGAACAGGATGTCCTGCAGTTCGGTCCCTATCATGGAGCCGCCCCACCCGTCGGCCAGCGCGCAGCGCGAGCCCTGGAGCATTATGTTCTCCATCTGCTGGTCGACTCCCACGGAAGTGCGGTGCATCGTCTCGACGACCTCGCGGTCGATCCCGCGGGGGAATATGCCGAGCTTGCGCCAGATCTCAATGCGCTTCTCGGGCGCCCTCAGGCCGAACGTCAGCTCGCCTTCCTGCTGCCCGAACATCGCCAGGCACTTCTCGCCCACGTCAACGGCGATCTCCTCGACCGGCCGGTCTCCAACCTCGATGCCGAGGTCGACGGCGACCTCCAGCAGCTTGATGCGGTCCTTGATCTGGTACCCTTCGGCCTCGCCCTTCGCGGCCATCAGGAAGGTGTGGGCTACGGCCCTGCCATGATCGGAGTGCGCGGAAGAGCCGCTGGCTATCATACGGGCGAAGTTGCGTGCCGCGACGACTTCGGGTGTCGCGCCGCAGATGCCGCGCTTCTCCGGCTCGCCTTCCTTCTTTGCGGGGGTGAGCCTGCACGGGCCCATGTTGCATGTCTTACAGCAGATGCCGCTCGCACCTATGGTGCACTCCTTCATAGTCTCCGTCCGGCTGAATGCGGTGGAGTGCTCTCCTTTTTCAGCCTTCTTGAGCATCTCTATTGATGCTTCACAAGACGTCCTGTCTTCAAAATCCAACTGTCCTCAACTCCTCGTCTCTTCTTGAGCTCCTGACAATCGGTCTTCTCGACCGGTTAGTTAGCGCGCATTTAGCTCATGAGGCTGTCGATTACTTTCCTGACCGTCTTTATCGCTTCGGGATGGCGCATTATTAAGATGTCCGCCCCCGCTATCAGCAAAGAGGATGCAGTGAGTATCTCCCAGAGTATGCCCCTCTTATTCTCGTCACCCCACTGCGGCTCGTCCGCCGCCGGCGCTTTGGCCTCTTTGGCCTTCCAAGCCTCGGGCCCGACGTCAGCGATAAGGGGCATCTGGGTCATACCGTCATCCTGGCGCAGCGCCGCGATCTTGAACCTCTCCATGACCGAGTACGTGTACTCGAGGCCGTAACCCAGCGCGCCGGTCGTCGGGTCGACAATGATGTTGCCGACGTCCACGCCCAGGTTTGAGAGAAGGATGTTGAGCTGCTTGGCAAGGTTGACGTCAATCGGCGTCTTGGCTGCAACCGTCTGCTTGTAACCGAGCGCGGCCGCGCCGATCTTTTTGAAGTTGTCTTCGTTTGCCGGTCCAAGGACCACGTTCTTGCCTTCAGTAGCCATAGCCACCACCTTGAGGACTTCGCCGTCCTTCTCGGCATCTTCCGCCCCGTAGATGATGACCGGTATCGTTACCGCCTCTACAACGGCCTTGGCCGTCTGCGCGGCATCTTCAGCCGACCTGTCGTCGCCCTTGGGGTCCGTGCTCTTGAGCCGTAGCGCGATAATGTCGGCGCCCCACTCGTCCTGGGCCTTCTTCGCCCAGGCGACAGGGTCGGACAGCACGTCGGCAAGCGGCCCGGCCACAACGGGGGACCATTCCTGCGGATTGTTGTCGTACACCTCGACGGCTATCTTCGGGCGGTTTGGCATAGAGCCCTCAAACGTGTAGAAAGGCAGTACGTTCTCGCCGCCCACCTTCACATCGCCGGTTCCCAGGGTGACTTCACGAATCTTCGACTCGGTTGTCTCCTTCGGCATCTCAAACGCCATTTGGTTCCACTTCCTTTCTAGCTTTACTTGCCACGGGCCGCATTGATTTTCATCAACGGGCGTTGCTCAACCGGCTGTTTACAGCCCGGCCTGCATCTTGGCCGCGGTAAGCGCATTCTTGAGCAACATCATGTTCGTGACGGCACCGACCCCGCCCGGGACCGGCGTAATCGCCTTTGCCTTTTCTTTGACGTTGTCGAAATCGACATCTCCAACTGTCTTTGTCTTCGGCTTGCCCTTGTCGTTGAGTACGGGGTTGCCCTCGTCGTCGAGCACCTTGACACGGTTGATGCCGACATCGATGACGACGGCGCCTTCCTTGACGAGGTCGGCCGTGACGAGCCCGGCCTTGCCGGCGGCGACTATGAGTATGTCCGCGCCGGTCGTATGCTTGGCCAGGTTTCCGGCCTGCGAGGTGAATATATGTGTAACGCTGATGGTCGCGTTGCGGTTGAGCGCGAGCATCGCCACGGGCTTACCAACGATGTTGGAGTGTCCCACTACGACTATCTCGGCCCCTTCGAACTCGACCCCTACCCTGTCCAGCAGCTCGATGCATGCTGAAGGCGTCGCCGGCGCCAGCGTGGGCTCGCCGAGTAGCAGGCGCCCCATGTTCGCCGGGTGAAAGCAGTCGATGTCCTTGTCCTCGCGAATGTTCCTGATGACCGCCGAGTCGCTGATATGCTCTGGATACGGCCTCAGGGGAAGGATTCCGCTGACCGCCGGGTCCTCGTTGAGCTCCTTGACGATTTTGATGACTTCTTCTTCGGTCGTCTCGGCCGGTACGGTCTTTTCGATGTAGTTGAACCCTACCAGCTCGCAGTTCTTTTCGACCTGACCGCGGTACATCTTCGAGCCGAAATCCTCACCTACCAGCAGCGTGGCTATGCCTGGCGCCAGACCCTTGGCCTTTAGTTTCTCCGTCTCCGCGACTATCTCCGCCTTGATCTCCTCAGCTATGGCATTACCGTCAATAATCTCCGCCATCGTATACCTCCTACCCAAGCTTCCTGTACGTTACTTCGACTACTTTGTCTTTGAGTTCCGCCGTCCGTGAAAGTATATCCGTTATGCCCGCCCACTTCTCATCGTTGAACGCCTGATCCTTGATGGTGCCCAGGTTGATCTTGACGTTCAGCGCGGCGCACTGGGCCCCGGCGTCCGCGAGGAGCACGGCTACTCCGGCGTCGCTCACGGCGCCGACGTTGCCGATGTCCGCCGCGGTATCGCTGAGCTCGGCCACCTGCAGGCACTGCTCGGCGATGGCGTAAGGCACCATTGTCGCGTCCTTGCATGCCGCCTGTATGGCGTCCGCCTTCTTCGCCTTTTCGTCATCGGTGTCACGCGGCATCTTGAAGGCCTTTGAGAGAACCCCGTAGACCTCCGTGTCTTCCTGCACGAGCTCCTGGAGCCTGGTGCGCACCGCCTCAGACCGTTTTACGAGCTCGTTGATCCGGTCCTGAACGTCGGCGTATTTCTCCTTGCCGATCGTGAGATTTGCGACCATGCTTACCAGCGCGGCGCCTATGGCCGCGGCCAGAGCGCTCGCCGAGCCCCCGCCGGGCTCCGGCGAAGCCGACGCAAGCTTGTCGAGAAAATCTACTATCTTGCCCTCTACGTACATATACTCCTTCACCCCCTGTAAAACCGCGCCAACCCCCCGCAAAGAACCTGGCGTGGAAACATTATCCTTTGACTCCCTGGAGGACGCCCTCCAGTATCTCGCGCACGGCTGACCGCGCGGCAGAGCCCTCTCCCAGCTCGATGAGAGGCTTGCCCTCCTCATCGAAGCGGGCGACCTCGGGGTCGTCCGGCACTATTCCGGCCAGTTCTATGTCGAGGCCTTCGACCAGCTCCTTGAGAGAGCCCGCTAGAGGCCCGCGAGCTCGCGACAGCACCAGGTAAAACCTGCTGACCCCGATCTCCATCTCG
>PMDX01000054.1 GCA_003154635.1 Actinomycetota bacterium
GGTGCGGAAACGCCAACCTCTGCTCTGTGATCCCCGACCTGGCGCTCAAGATGAACATCGATTGCATATCGCGAGAACGACTGACCGGGCTCACCGAGTTGTCGCATTACGTGAGCGAGCTCGCCAACCTCAGCCCGGACAGCCACCAGCCGTTCGTAGGAACGAGCGCGTTCGCACACAAGGGCGGNNTACGAGCACATCCGCCCCGAGCTGGTAGGCAATATCCAGCGCATAGTAGTCTCCGAGCTCTCGGGGAAGTCCACCATCACGATGAAGGCCGCGGAGATGGGCATCGACCTCCAGCACAAGCCCGAGACGCTGGCTGAAATACTAAAAGAGATAAAGCAGCTCGAGCACGTCGGATTCCAGTTCGAGGCCGCCGATGGGTCTTTCGAGATACTCGTCCGCAAGGCTCTCGACATGTACAAGGCGTCGTTCAAGCTCGAGTCGTTCCGGGTCATCATGGAGAAGCGTGAGGACGGAAAGGTCATGACCGAGGCCACGGTCAAGATCCACGTTGGCGACCGCAGGGTAGTGGCAACCGGTGAGGGTAACGGCCCGGTCAACGCCCTCGACCGCGCGATAAGAATAGCCATGGAGCGCAGCTTCCCGGCACTCGAGGATATAGAGCTCACCGACTACAAGGTGCGCGTCCTCGACGAGAAGAAAGGCACGGCCGCGGTCACGCGCGTGCTCATCGAATCGTCCGATGGCGAAAAGGATTGGGGCACCATCGGCGTCAACGAGAACATCATCGAGGCGAGCTGGCAGGCGCTCGTCGACAGCATCGATTACGGCCTGCTCCACAAGAGGCAGCAGCCTCACGAGTAAAAGGGAGAGGGCATGAGGTTGGTGCGGTTTGTCGCCGAGGGATGTGCCGGTTTCGGTGTTTACAAGGAAGATGGGATACAACCCGTCTCCTGGGAGCCGTTCGACTACCTGGTCAGCACAATCGAGATAGTCGATCCGGCAACGGCAACGTTGCTCTCTCCGATAGAGCCATCCAAGATAATCGCCGTCGGGCTGAACTACCGGGACCACGCCGAGGAGTTCGCACTCGAAATACCGGACGAACCCCTGCTCTTCATGAAAGCGTCGACCACCGTACTCGAACCGGACGGTCAGGTAATCTACCCGCCGCAATCGCAAAAGATCGACTACGAGGCGGAACTGGCGGTTGTGATAGGGGCCGAGGCGCACCTGGTCAGTCCCGGGAATGTCTCAGAGTACATTCTCGGATATACGTGCGGTCTCGATATGACCGCACGTGACCTCCAGATGAAAGACGGGCAGTGGACGAGGGCTAAAAACTTCAATACGTTCTGTCCGCTCGGCCCGTGGGTGGAGACAGAGCTCGATCCATCCGACCTAGAGATCACGCTCAAGCTCAACGGCGAGTTGCGACAGTCATCCAGGACGTCGAACCTCATCTTCGACGTACCGGCCCTTGTGTCGTTTATCTCGAACATCATGACGCTCCACCCCGGTGACGTCATTCTGACGGGCACCCCGTCCGGAGTCGGCGAAGTGAAGCCGGGTGACACAGTGGAGATGAGCGTCGAGGGCATCGGTGCGTTATCCTGCACCATCGCGTCACCGCGGGATGCTTGATCGGCGGCATTACGGCGCCGGTAATCCCGGCACAGGCCCCTTGACGTATCGAACCGGATTCTAAGACAAAGAGGCGCCCGTGCTACAGATCGACGGCTTCGAGATCGTAAAGCGCGCTTTGTACCACGTCAGGAACAACAGGATGCTCTGGCCCCTGGCGTTTTTCATTGCGCTCGCAGGAGGCGGAGCGCAGGGATTCAGCCTCTGGGTGCAGAGCCCGATCGCCAGCGGGCTTACCGGCTATAGCCCCATCCACCGCATCGGACAGCGCATCACCTCCTTCGCTCACGGCCACGTCCTATTCTGGATCGTGTTCGTTGTTTTCGGCATTGTGGCTGGCCTTGTGGTGCTGGCCTTCGGGGCATTTTCGCAGGCTTCGGCCATAGGGGCCGTCGCCGGGCTCGAATGCGGGCGTGAGGAGAGCCTCCGGGACGCTTTCCGGTTCGGACGCCAGAGGTTTCCGAGATACTTCGTCATGGTGGTCGCATACCTGCTGATCCTGGTTGTTCTCGCGCTGCCGGCGGATATTCTCACCTGGGCTACAAGTGGAAACGGACACCTTGTGTTGCCGTGCCTCGGCGGCATCGTCCTCGGGTTCGGGTTCCTTGCCGTCTCCGTTTTCGCCGCCATGATGCTGGAGCTTGCGGGCAGGTACCTGGTGCTGGAGGGCGCGGAGATAGTGGAGTCGGTACGGCTCGCGTGGGACCTGTTTCGCGAGTACTGGCGCGACGTGCTGCTGACCTGGCTCTACGTGATGCTGATACTGCTCGCCGGCACGATAGTGATGGCAATCGTGATGACGATACTCGCCACTCCGCTGGTCTGGATATTCAACGCGGCAAACACTCACCACAACGCGTTCCTGACAGCGGCGAGCATCCTTGCCTTCCTGTTGGCATGGGCGGTGGCCGCGGCCGCGGCGGGCATCTTCGCGATAACAGGCAGCGCGGTCTGGACGATAGCGTTCGTTGAGCTTGAGCCGGGCGCCGCGCGCGTCGACGGTTACACTCGCTGAGGATCTTTCATACGACCACGGTAATCCCTCCGGGTTCACTTGTTTTGCAGAACTGTTTTTGCGCACAATAGGGTAGGCCCGCATGGCGGCTTTCGCGGGCCTACGGATAAAGGGGGTATCGAGATGGAGAAGAACTTCAGTTGCTGGCCGGACGGTGTCTGCAGGGAGCTCGATTATCCGGAGGTGCCGATATTCCAGGTCTTGAGATCCAGCGCGCTGCAGTGGCCCGAGCGCAACGCGATAATCTTCGGCGGGATGGAGATGACCTATCGCGAGCTGGACCTGCTCTCAGACCGCTTTGCCACAGCGCTGGCGGATATGGGCGTCAGGAAAGGCGACAGGGTCGGCCTGCACCTGCCCAACTGTCCCCAGTTCGCCATAGCTTACTACGGCCTGCTCAAAGCAGGCGCGATATTCGTGCCGATAAGCCCACTTCTCGCCGAGAGGGAGCTCGAATTCGAGCTCAACGACGCGGGGGTCGAGACTTTCGTCGGGCTCGATCTCCTGTTTGCCATGCCACAGCAGGTGATTCCCCGGACTCCGGTAAAGAGGACGATAGTCGTGAGCCTCGCGGATTCGTATCCGCCCCTGACCGCTCCGGCAAAACCCCTGCCGAAGATGCCCGCGCCCGAGGGAACGCTCGACTTTACGGCGGTGCTCGCTCAATATGAGGCGTCGCCTCCCGAGGTCGAAATCGACGCCAAAGAAGATGTCGCCCACATCGCGTATACCGGCGGCACCACGGGTACGCCAAAAGGCGTGACCCTGACTCACTACAACACGGTCGTAAACATATGCCAGTTCGCTCATTACCTTGGTGGTGGAGCGGTCACGTANNCCTCGAGGGAGACGGCCCTGAAAACCACCTTATCCACAGGGGCCGCGATACCATACTGGACGTCGTGCCGTGGTTTCACGCTATGGGCGTGATCGGTTACCTGAACATGCAGGTTCTCTTCGGAACGACGATGGTCGTGTTCCCGCGATTCGACCCGACCGAGTTCCTCACCGGGGTCGGGAAATATAGCGCTACCGTCTTCGGCGGCGCGCCGCAGCTTTTCGTGCCACTCGTCGAGAACCCCCTCTTCGAAGGTGCGGATCTTACCGGGATCAGCCTGGTAGTCTCGGGCGCCGCA
>PMDX01000218.1 GCA_003154635.1 Actinomycetota bacterium
GACGTTCAGAGCCGGGGAGAAGGTCGAGGAGGCGATCCTCGAGCACAGAAAGATGCAGTTCCTGTATCTGGACGGGGAAAACTACGTATTCATGGACATGGAGAACTACGAGCAGGTGACAGTGGGTCCGGACGTCGTCGGAGACGCCACCTCGTTTCTCGTTGAAAATCAGGAGTTGTCGGTATTCCTCCGAAATGGCAAGGCCGTGACGCTGGAGTTGCCGGCCGCGGTTGTCCTGGCGGTGACCAAGGCCGATCCGGGCCTCAAGGGCGACACCACCAGCGGCGCGACGAAACCGGTCACGGTCGTGACCGGGCTCGTCGTACAGGTACCGCTCTTCGTCGAAGAAGGGGACACGCTCAAGATAGATACGCGTTCGTCACGCTATATCGAAAGGGTTTAGCGGTTGTCCAGGGGCGTCAGCAGCAGGAGCAAAGAGCGCAGGGCTGCACTGCGCATCCTTTTTGAGATGGACATCAACAACTCGACGCTCGTCGAGGTCCTCGAGGGCAAAAAGCTGGTCGACGCGGAGGATCCCGGCGAGTTCGCAATGGAGCTCGTGCGGGGCGTCCGCCAGCACCAGTCTGAGATCGACAGGGTCATAAGGGATTACTCGGAGGGCTGGGGCCTGGAGCGCATGCCAGGAGTGGACCGAACCATCCTGCGCATGTCACTCTACGAGATATTCTTCCAGGACGACATACCCGCGGGTGCCAGCATAGATGAAGCGGTCGAGCTCGCGAAGGCGTTTTCTACCGAGGACTCCGGCAAGTTCATCAACGGGGTCCTGGGTCGGGTCAACCGGGAAAGGGAGGCGGGAAAACTCACCTTGCCGGACGAGTAGAAACATGTTATTTTTATTAAAACCTTTAATCTAGTCCCGCGAGGCTAGCAAGGAAGGGCAGTGGTTAGATCGAATACACATAACACCTTCTCCAGGATCGGGAAGGCGTTTTTTTCTGGCGACAAGCGGGATCAGGCGTTTGCCGCGAGCATTTTGATCCCCTCGTTCGCACTACTCAAGACAGACCCGGGAGCACCGGTCACCGTTCCCTCGATCGATGTGAATGGGGTGCCGTCATGACTTTTAGAGCCCGCGCCAGGGTACTCGACGCGGATGACATGGCTAGAGTCGTAAAGCGTATATCGCACGAGATACTTGAGCGCAACAAGGGATCTTCGGGGCTCGCCCTGGTAGGAGTCCGTACGCGGGGGGTCTTCCTCGCGAGGAGGTTCGCGCGCACGATCGCCGAGATCGAGGGGGGTAACGTTCCCGTTGGCGAGCTCGACGTCGCGTTCTACCGTGACGACATCGGCATGAGGCCCGCAGCGAACGTGGGCGTCACAGAGATACCGTTCGATATCAACGACAAGAAAGTCGTCATAGTCGACGACGTACTATACACGGGGCGCACCACTCGCGCCGCCATGGACGCCCTCATGGATTTTGGGCGACCGCGAGTCATACAACTGGCTGTTATGGTCGACCGCGGCCATCGCGAACTCCCCGTCAAGGCCGATTACGTAGGCAAGAACATCCCGACGTCCGGCAACGAGCGGGTAAAGGTCTCGCTGAGCGAGGTGGATGGTTCCGACATGGTCGAGGTAGGGGAAGAGGTTTCGGAATGAGCGAGCGAGCGAACTCCCACCGGCACCTGCTGTCGATAACCGATCTCGAGGCGGACGACATCATCAGGCTTCTCGACTCGGCGCGATCGTTCGCCGAGGTCTCGACACGCCCTGTCAAGAAAGTTCCGGCTCTTCGCGGGCGCACCATAGTCAACCTCTTCACGGAGCCGAGCACGCGCACCCGCATGTCGTTCGAGCTCGCGGCAAAGAGGCTATCGGCGGACGTTATCAATTTTTCGACGAGCACGTCGAGCATCTCGAAAGGCGAGAGCCTTAAAGATACCACCAAGACAATAGTAGCGATGGGTGTCGACGCGGTGGTGATACGTCACAGCAGCGCCGGCGCCCCGCATATGATGACCGGCTGGGCGGATTGCTCGATAGTGAATGCGGGCGACGGCATGCACGAACATCCGACGCAGGCGCTTCTCGACCTTTATACCATGCGCGAAGAGATGGGACGCCTCGAGGGTCTCAAAGTTGCCATCGTCGGCGATATCGACCACTCGCGCGTCGCCCGCAGCAATATCCACGCCCTGAACAAGGTCGGAGCTCAGGTGAAGCTGGTCGCGCCCCGGTCGCTGCTCCCGGAAAAGATCGAGAGCATGGGAGCGACGACCACGGGTTCGCTCGACGAAGCACTCAACTGGTGCGACGTGCTTTACCTGTTGCGCATTCAGATGGAGCGGGTTGAAGAGTCCCGTTTTCCTTCGCTCAGGGAATACACACTCCTCTATGGGTTGACCTCCACGCGATGGTCCCGGCTCGAGCGCAAACCACTCGTGATGCACCCGGGGCCGATGAACCGGGGGGTGGAGANNACCCGGGGCCGATGAACCGGGGGGTAGAGATAGCCTCGAGCGTCGCGGACGAGGTCGAGTCAGTGATAACCGGCCAGGTGTCCGCCGGTGTAGCGGTGAGGATGGCGGTCCTCTACGAAGTTCTTGGAGGTAGCCATGGATAAAGAGAGAGGATTGCTCATTAAGGGAGCCAGGGTTCTTACGTATCCGCAAGGCCTTCTCGGCGAATCCGACGTGCTGGTCGCCGGCGGAAAGGTCGCGAGGATCGGCAAAGGCCTCAACGCGGGTGGCGCCGACGCGATCGACGCGCGCGGCTTCGTGGTCTCACCGGGCTTCATNNATACCGAGCCAGCGATAGACAACTCCTCAGTCGCCGAATACGTCTATGACCGCGGGGTTGACGAGGGCCTGTGCATGGTGCTCCCTCATGGGGCCATAACGCAGGGACGAAAGGGCGAAGCCCTGGCGCCGATGGGCGAGATGGGCCGGTGCAGGGCGGGTGTGATCGGATTCAGTGACGACGGCAGTCCCGTGACCGATTCCGAGATCATGCGTCGCGCGATGGAATACGCCCGGACGATGGGCGCTCTCATCGTCTCGCACAGCGAGGAGAAGAGCCTCTCAGAGGGCGGGCAGATGAACGAGGGCTACCATGCGACGTACCTGGGCCTTCGTGGGATTCCTCGAGAATCCGAGCAAATAGGCGTTTTCCGCGATATATGCCTCGCGGAAAAGACCGGCGCGAGACTCCACCTTGCACATATTTCGACGTCGGGCTCCGTAGAGCTGGTGCGGGATGCCAAACGCAGAAGGCTCCCGGTGACTTGCGAGGTTGCACCCCATCACTTCTCGCTCGACGAATCCCGTCTGCTCGGGTATGACACCAACATGAAGATGAACCCTCCGTTGCGTTCAGCCGAAGACGTGGAGGCCCTGCTGGACGCGCTGGCGGACGGGACGATAGATGTGATAGCGACCGACCACGCCCCCCACGCGTCGCACGAAAAAGAGACCGAGTTCGACCAGGCCGAGTTCGGCGTGGTTGGGCTTGAAACCTCCCTGGCCCTGGTCGTGACCAGGCTCGTCGATGGCGGAGTTTTATCGCTTGCGGATGCCATCGCAAGGCTTACGGAAGCGCCGGCGAGGATAATGGGTATGGAGCGCTGGGGGTACCGCCCGGCTGTAGAGGAGGGTGCCCCCGCCAACCTCGTGGTATTCGATCCCGGCCTCGAATGGACCGTCGATCCCACCGTGTTCAAATCTCGCGCCCGCAATACACCGTACTCGGGTTGGAAAGTCCGGGGAAAGGTACTGCACACGATTTTCAACGGCAGACTCGTGGTCCGTGGTGGTGAACTGACTGGAGAGCTCGAAAGCGAGATGCCCGTGAAGGTTGAAGACGGCGGAGTTCGGCAAGTGCCCACGGTGAATACATGCCGGGAGGAGATAGCGTGAGACGTAAGGTTTCGGCCACGCTGATAGCCCCGGCATTTCTGTCTGTATCGATTGGCGCACGGGAAACGCTGGCAGCCGGTGACGCGCGCGCGGCCGTTCCTGCCGGCACCTGCAGCGTAAAGACATTCGGCGCAACCAATGACAAGAAACGAAAGAGATCGAGGCCGTAGATGGTATTGGACACAAGGCAAAAAGAGCCTGCGATACTGGTCCTCTCCGATGGTACCGCATACCGCGGGACCGGGATTGGAGCACAGGGAGAGTTCTTCGGTGAGGTTTGTTTCAACACGAGCATGGCTGGTTACCAGGAGATACTGACCGACCCCTCATACGCCGGCCAGATGGTGAACATGACCTACCCGCTCATCGGCAATTACGGTATAAACCCAGAGGATTACGAGTCCGACCGCATCTATATGGGTGGGTTCATCGTCAGGGAGCTTTCGCGCGTGCGTAGCAACTGGCGCTCGTCCGGCGACCTTGACAGCTTTCTGAGGGAAAGTGGAGTTGTGGGCCTCGAGGGTATCGATACCCGGGCGCTTACCAGGCACATCCGAAACCAGGGCGCCATGGAAGCGGCGGTCTCCAACATCGACCTCGATCCCGAGAGCCTTCTCGCGAAGCTCGAAAAAGCTCCGGGCCTGGTCGGCCGCGACCTCGTTCGAGAGGTGACCATCGCCGAGCGCTACGTCTGGGACCGGGGGCTGGAGTCGGAGCCCGAGTTCGAGGTCGTAGCATACGATTTTGGAATAAAGCGCAATATCCTGAGGTTGCTCAACGCGCGCGGTTGCCGTGTTACCGTCGTGCCGGCGTCGACGACCGCCGGCGAGGTTCTAGAGCTCGAGCCTGACGGCGTCTTCCTTTCCAACGGCCCGGGCGATCCCGCAGCCGTGACGTATGCGATCGACTCGATACGCGAGCTGCTCGGGAAGAAGCCGATCTTCGGGATATGCCTCGGGCACCAGCTTCTCGGGCTCGCGCTGGGCGGCGACACCTACAAGCTCAAGTTCGGACATCGCGGGGCGAACCAGCCGGTGATGTTCGGCGATACCGGGCGTGTCGAGATAACCGCGCAGAACCACGGTTTCGCGGTGGACACGTCGTCGCTTGCGGAGTGCCGGTTTGGAGAAGTCGAGCTCACGCACTGGAACCTCAACGATGAGACATCAGAGGGCATGCGCTGCACTGATGTTGCCGCCTTCTCGGTTCAGTACCACCCCGAGGCGAGCCCGG
>PMDX01000122.1 GCA_003154635.1 Actinomycetota bacterium
GACGAGGAAGAGCACGAGAAGCCCTGGGACCTCATGACCATGGTCCACAGCTTCATGAAAGGCGGCGTCGGAGGCGCCATGGGCGGCGGTGAGAAGAAAGAAGAAGGCGGCGAGAAAAAGCGTCGCGAAAACCAGCTCAACACTGCCATCACGGTCGAAGAGATATTCTATGGCGACGCGGGCCTGGCACTGGCATTCCCGGGGCAGGGCCTCGGGGGCGCTGCGGTGCAGGCCACCGGAACGCCCGAGCAGAAGGAACAGTTCCTCGCGCGCTTCTCAGGTGACAAACCCACCTGGGGAGCGATGGCTATTACCGAGCCGGAAGCCGGAAGCGATACGGCCAATATCCGCACGACCGCAGTCAAGGACGGCAACGAATGGGTCCTCAACGGCGAGAAGATCTTCGTGACGAGCGGCAAGAGCGCCCTCGAGGATTCAGAGGGCTTCGTCGTAGTCTGGGCGACCGTCGATCCCAAGGCCGGCCGCGCCGGCATCAAGCCGTTCATAGTTGAGCACGGGGCTCCCGGCATGCAGATCACGAAGGTCGAAGAGAAGCTGGGCATCCGCTGCTCGGACACCGTCTCGATCTCGTTCATGGACTGCCGTATCCCCGAGGCGAATATACTCGGCAGCGCCGAGGTCGTCGACCCGAGCCAGAAGACCGACAAGGGCTTCAAGGGCGTCATGGCCACATTTGACGCGACCAGGCCGATGGTCGCGGCCATGTCCCTGGGCGTCGGCAGGGCGGCTCTTGAGATGCTCAAGAAGACGCTAGCCGAGGAGGGCCTCGAGGTCAGGTACGAGATCTCTCCGAACAGGATGACCGCCATCGAGCGTGACATCACGGAGATGGAAGCCGCACTGAAAGCCGCGAGGCTCCTCACCTGGCGAGCAGTCTGGATGCTCGACAACGGCCAGAGGAACAGCCTGGAGGCCTCAATGGCAAAAGCCAAGGCAGGCCTTTCGGTAACCCAGATAACCCAGAAGTGCGTCGAGTTGATGGGTCCTCTCGGCTACTCGCGCGACCAGCTCTTCGAGCTGTGGATGCGCAACGCGAAGATCAACGATATCTTCGAGGGAACCGGCCAGATCCAGACGCTCATCATTGCGAGGAACGTCCTTGGTTTCGGGCGGGACAAGCTCAAGTAAGGGCGTTAGAAACAGCAGCTTGGTTGAGGGCGGACCTGGGTCCGCCCTCAACTATTTTAATATCTCCAGAGGCGCACCGGGCAGGTCATCCTGGGAGAGTCCGTTTCCGGTATGCGCCCCCTCCCAGTTACCGGTATCGAGCTGGCGGCGCTCTTTTCCTCGGGCGTCTTGCTCTTCGATCCGATTATGTGTTCGTCGATGTCCACAGCCGTGGAGGAAGCCACGCTGCTGCTCGTGGCCACGGGTTGCGAGGAAGCTGCCGGTACCGGGACCAGCGCCACAGCCAGAAAGGGCCGCCCCGAGTCCGAACAGTATAAGCAGTACAGGAACTATCACCCTTGACCCACGACCCACGTCTCCACTCCCTCCATCGATCGTACCGACAAGGATCTACCGGCCCTTGAGCCGGCATTTAGATTATGTCAACTGGGGCGGCCCGACGTTGCAGCCGGGGGTCCGAGGCTCGCTCGAAGGCGGGTTTGTCGGCTCGTGCGAATCCGACCCGGTGCGTCGCCGTACCGCGTGCCGCCCCTTATAATGAAACCGCCGGGCGGTGCGCCGAAGAAAGGAGAAGCGAGTGAAGGTGGCCCTGGTATTGATAGGTGGGATTGCGGACCGGTCACAGGAACAACTGGGCTGGCGCACCCCTCTTCAAGTCGCCACGCTTCCGAACCTCGACGCCCTCGCGTCGGCGGGCGCTTGCGGCCATGTCTACCCGCTCACACCCGGAATATGCCCCGAAACAGGCGAAGCGCTATGGGAGATCCTCGGCTACGGAGAGCGCGGCTACCCCGGGCGCGCATCGATCGAAGCCGCTGGAGCGGGAGTGATGGTGGAGCCGGGAGAGGTCGTCTTCAGGGTCGACCTGGCGATCACGATGGTGGACGGCGGGAAACGATACGTACAGACGGCCCCAGCGCACCTGCAAGAGGAGCAGGCAGAGCGCATCGCCGACTCCCTCTCGACGTACGAGGCCGAGCACTTCGCGAGCAGGCTCACTCACCTTGGTGGACCGCTTATGACTCTGGGGCTATCGGGAGGGGCTTCCAGGCAGGTGAGCGATTCCGACCCGGTCTTCTACAGGCTGCCCATACCCGAGATAGTGCCCCTTGCAGGAAACGGGGCCGAGGCCTCGAGGACGGCACTGGAGCTCTCGAGGTTCAGCAAATGGGCGGCGGGCGTCCTTGAATCCCATCCCGTCAATGCTGAGAGGGAATCAGAGGGCAAGCCTTCCATCAACCACTTGCTGATCAAGTGGCCGTCCATACGCCCCGAAGTGCCTCGTTTCTCTGAGGCGTGGGGGTTCGACGGGGTCCTGATCGGGGCAGGTGTCCTTCACTCGGGCCTGGCTCAGACCCTCGGCTTTGAATACCGGGAGGTAAAATCGTCAGACGCGGGAGAAGAGCTGTACAACAGGGTGCTAGCGGCCAGGGAGGCGCTCGACGCCGGTCTTGATTTTGCGTTTGTCCACTCAGAAGCGGCGGATATCGTTTCGCGGGGCGGGCGGCCGAGGCGAAAAGTCCGCACCCTCGAGGAGCTGGACCTCTCGCTGGCCGCGGTCCGCGAGCACCTTGCGCCGGATCCCGAGCTTCTGACGATAATCACCTCTGAGCATACTTCACCGTCCGGTGGAACCGGCGAAGTCATACATTCGGGCGAATCGGTTCCGCTGGTCGCCGTCGGAAGGAACGCGAGGCTGGACCAGGTGGCGTCATTCGATGAGATCTCCTGCCTTGCGGGCTCGATAGGCCAGGTGCCCGGCCGTGACTTGATGCAACTCGCGCTCAATCTTGCCGACAGGGCGTGCCTTGGCGTATCGAGGCTGGGCCCGCACAAGCGACCTTACCGCCCCCGTGCTTGAGGGCTCAGACCTCGTTGGAAATGCATCACTTATTCCATGAATTATTGACAATCGAGCGCATGATCCAGAGTAATTCACAAGAAAATGTGGAAATACTAACCACAAATGGTTGAAATCGGCCATCCAGGGGTCTATATTTGACATCCAGCGGCTTACGGGCGGCTCTCGGGGTGTGGATATTTGTGATGGTCAGGAAAAGCCCTCCTGAACGAGGGCTTTTTTCCTTGGCCGACCCAGCTGGATTCTTTTGCATCCGAAGGTTAATATCCGTCTATCCAAGTGGACAGATGGAGTATATGTGAAAGCCGTCCTGATATCGGATACAACCGCTCTTGGCATCCTCGTTGCCAGGCCCGAGCCTGCCTGGCGCGTGAGGCTCACCGGGCTGAGGAACAAAGACCTGGTCGCTCCCGACTACGGCGCAATGCACGTCGCGGCATCGCTCAAAGCAGCGGGATTCGATGTGCAGGTGGTAAACATGGTCGCCGATATCCATGACCGCGTTGAGCTGTTCAGAGAGCCGAACACGGAACCTGACGAATACTCGGGCTCCGAGATCGCTGGAACGTGGGCAGCGGATGCGTCCAGAAAACATCTGTTCGACACGCTGCGCAATGTCGGCCCGGATATAATCCTGGTCTCCATGTCGGTTTACAACCTCGCGCTATTCGTCAGGCAGCTTCTCGGCGAGATCAAGCAGGCTTGCCCTGACGCCCTGCTGGTCACCGGCGGTATCTACGCGACGATGAACGCGGATGAGGTATTCGCCGACGGCCATGCCGACGTTGTGGTCCGCGGAGAGGGCGAAGTCACTTGCGTCGAGATGTTCGCCAGCATCGCCGCCGGTAAAAGCCTGCGGGACGTGGCGGGAATAAGCTTTCGCGACAACGGAGCCGTCGTGCGTAACCGCCCGCGCGAGCCGATCGCCGAGCTCGACTCCCTTCCACATCCGTACACAGTCTCTGACGAGTTCAGGATAGGCAGGAGGTTTGAGCTCCTCTCTGAGCTGCTGCCGCACGGTGACTGGATTCCCGGCGCCGGCTTTCTGACCTCGCGCGGCTGCCCTGAAGGCTGCACTTTCTGCCTCGACCCCGCGCTCAACAACAGGAGGACGCGATTCCATTCACCGGCTTACGTTCGCAACGTGCTCGATTACTGCGCGGCAAATTTCAGGAGCGAAGCGGGGTCGTTTTTTTTCGGCGACGCGACGTTCACGATGAACAGCAAGAGGCTGGGCAAACTGCTCGCGNNGTTCTCGTACCAGATACAGACGCGTGCCGACTACCTGAACCCAGGCATCGTCAAGGCTCTGGCGAACGCCAACTTCACGACTGTGGCGATAGGGGCGGAGAGCTTCAACGAAGAGATCCTCCAGGAAGTGGCCGGGAAGCGTCTGAGCGTGGCATCGGTGCTCGATGCGGCCCGCGACGTGCGCGAGGCCGGGATGTTCCCGATGCTCACCTTTATAGTCGGCCTTCCGGGAGAGACCCGCGACAGCATCTGGCGCACCGTGGATATGCTCAAAGAGAATGGAATCGAGACAGCAACCTTCTTCCCCCTTGTCGTCTTCAAGGGAACCGCATTATTCGAGCAGTTCGCCCAAAGGTGCTCCCCGGAGGAGAGAGAGCCGCTGAGGCTCAATCCCTTTAGCGAGGAGTTCCTCTTCGCCAGCGACGAGTTCCCGACCGCGGAAGAACTGACCGGATTCACGCAGACGGTGAACACCGCCTTCTGCCAGGGGCGTATTACAGGCTCCTGACCATTAACCGATATCCATAATAGGTCAACGGAAATCCGCTACAAGCGTTGAAGTATTTGATGGTGCGCAAATCCGGCGCGGCACAACAGGGATGATGTTTATCGACCGGGCGAGCTCGCGCTTCCCATAGCGCCGGCACAGAGAAACCGGTGAGTGAAACACACCGAACGTCCATGGAGGTGCAGAAGGTTGGCTGACCCTGAGGTCTCATACGGATTCAAACCGTGTTACAGACACCCGAGGAGACCCGCCATCAGGAGTTGTATATCGTGCAAGCAACCGATCTGCATGGAGTGCGGCAAAGAGAGCGGCAATGTTCAGCTATGCCCGAGTTGCGCGGCTTCGACAAGGCAGCCCGCGGAACCCATACCGGAAGAAAAGCCAATCGAAACACCTACGCTCCCTTACCGCGAGACTCCTGCGGCCGTGGGCGAGATCACCGTCTTTGAGAACGGCACGGTCGCCGCGCCCGAGACTGATGATGAGCCGGAGCCCACAAGCCGCTCGGCTGCGCAGGTGCCAGACACCACTCATGCGGATGGCGGGCCGGTTCCCCAGCACAAAGCCACCGTCGCCACGGACGCTGCCCCTCCTGTCTCAATCGCAGTAGCGCAGACCACGGAGAAGCCCGGCCCCGCGAAGTCATCGCGCCTGCGAAGCCTTGGTGGAAAGATCAAAGACAAGCTGAGAGTGGACTGGAGCCCGCGTGTCGAGACGTTGTTCAAGATCGCCCGCGCTCTGCCACGTGCGATCATCGCCGCCGTCATCGTAACCGGCATATGGTTGTTGCTGGCCTTCTGGTTCAGAGGACATTGGTCCCAGGTGTCCATTCTTACCCTTGGGATAATTGTACCGTGGGTCCTCTATAACGCATCGACCCGAAAGAAACGAAGGAAGCGCCTTGCCTGGCTCGAACCTCCTCCGATTTATGTCATCTCTCTCACATCTCTGGCCGTGGTGATACTGTTCGGAGTGATTCTCGAAATGAGCGCTTTCCTGATCTCGTCCGAGGGCACGGTCTCGTTCTCGGTTTTCGCGCGCACTTATTTCTGGAAGCCGCTCGACCTGATACTGCTTATACTGGTAGTACCGTGCGCGGTGGGCATACCGTTCCTGATGAAAGCAAGCGCGTCCGGCAAGAAGCTGTCTTTCGGCAGCAGGTCAAATAAGCCCGCGACCGTCACTCCGGCTCTTGCCCTGCCGGCACTGGAGGACGGGCAGGCGCAGGCGGCCGCTAACATGAGCGTTCCACTGGATATCGCTGAAGTCGACGTGGATGCCTACAACGATGACGACAATTGGGAACCCGGCCCGGCGACGAACGAGGACGGGGAGGACGCCTAGCCTTCGGAAGCGCGGCGCATCTTGAACCTCGTGTACGCTGACGAGAGTGGGCTGTAGAGCTTGCCGGTGATCTCCGCGGTGACCAGCTTTTCGAGTATGTCTCCACTTCCCTTGAAATCGTCCATCGTGACGAAGACCGTGCCAAGGCGGGTCGGCTCGTGCGAGTCGCTGCCCGCGCCCGCGGGAAAATCGTGAGTCTTGAGGAAGCGCCACGCCAGCGTGTTGGCGCCTGGAAAACGAGGCTTTCCGTTGAACGCCTCGATGATATCGATCATTCCGGACAGCTCCTCGAGCTCTTGGGTCTTGAGGCGCTTCAGCTTCAGGATGTCGAAGGGATGCGGCACGTAGACGAGCCCACCCTGCGCACGGATGTTGCGCATTGTCTCGAGAGGGGTAAGCCCTTTTGAGACGTGCTCGTTCAAGAACAGCCCGCATATTTCGCCCCCGCTTGTCCTGATCTCTTCACCGATCAGAATGCGGGGCGCCCACTCGCCCCGGCGGAGAGCCTGCTCTGAGAGCGCCGAGAACTCGAGAGCCCCCTCGATAACATCGTGGTCCATTATCGCGACCGCATCGATCCCTCCGGCCTTGCATGCGTCCACGAGGAAAGGATATGTGATAACGGAATCAGGTGAATGAACCGTGTGTACGTGGAAATCAACGTTGACTTTGTCTACCATCACGCTCCCATTCCTCCGCCGCAAGAGTTCATACCGTTGCGCCGCAGTGTGCAAGCAGAGATCTCCATACCACCAGTCCGTCGCTCGAGCCGAGCTCGGCTTCGGAAGCCCGCTCGGGGTGCGGCATCATGCCCAGGACGTTGCCCTCGCGATTGCACACGCCGGCGATAGCCTCGGTCGCACCGTTGGGGTTCGACTCGGAGCGCAACGCGCCATCCGGCGAGCAATAACGGAATACCACCTGCCCGTGGCGCTTCATGTCTTCGAGCGTCATTGTATCAACCTGGTAATTGCCCTCGTTGTGAGCGATCGGTATGCTCAGGACTTCACCTTTCGCGGCCGCCGAGGTCCATGGAGTGCTGGTCGTCTCGACCCTTATGTCCACGAACTTGCAGATGAACTTCAAACCGGTGTTGCGCATCATGGCGCCGGGAAGCAGCCCGGCCTCGCAGAGAATCTGGAATCCATTGCATATGCCAAGGACGTACCCACCGTCGTCCGCGAACTTCTCGACGGCTTTCATCACCGGGGAGAAGCGCGCGATAGCACCGGTACGCAGGTAATCCCCGTACGCGAAACCCCCCGGGAGCACGAGGCAGTCATACCCGGATACGCTGGTGGTGCCGTGCCACACGTACCCGACATCCTGGCCCAGGACCGTGTCCAGCACGTAGTGGCAATCGTGGTCGCAGTTCGCTCCCGGGAACACCACGACGCCAAATCTCATCAGACCTCGACCTCCATCCTGTAATCCTCGATGATCGGGTTGGCAAGCAGCTTTTCGCTCATCTCGCCGAGCCTGGACTCGAGAGCGGCCTTGTCATCACCCTTGAGCTTGAGCTCCATGTACTTGCCTACCCTCAGGTCCTCGACCTCATCGTAGCCGAGGGATTTCAGAGCCCGCAGCACGGTCTTGCCCTGCGGGTCGAGAATGCCTTCCTTAAGCGTTATGTATACCCTGGCTTCTGCCAAAGCAGGCCCCCTTTCTCTCGCCGGCCTTCAGGGATCAACCTTCAGTTCCTCGAGTCGCTCGAACACCACGTGCACCCGGGTGAGCGCTTTTCGCGCGTCGAAGCAGTCGGCTATTTCCGTAGGTGTCAGGACGTCGGCGACATCGGGGTCGGAAACGAGGTTCTCGTAGAAGGACCCGTCACCTTTGGCCGCCCTCATCGCATTCGCCTGGACCATCTTATACGCGTAGAGCCTCGTCACGCCCTTGTTCACCAGCGCGAGCAGCAGCTTCTCCGAGAAGATCAGGCCCTGCGTGATAGCCATATCCTCTTCCATCTTCAACGGGTAGACAACCAAACCCTCCAGCACCTCGATGAATTTATGCGTGATGTAGTCGAGCAGTATCGTGCTGTCGGGAAGGATCACCCTCTCCGCGGACGAGTGGCTGATATCGCGCTCGTGCCAGAGCGCCAGATCCTGGAGCGCCACGCTCGCGTTGCCCCGGATGACCCGCGCAAGGCCGCACACGCGCTCGCAGATTATCGGGTTTCTCTTGTGAGGCATCGCCGAAGACCCCGTCTGCCCCTCCCGGAAAGGTTCCTCCGCCTCCATGACCTCGGTCTTCTGCAACGCGCGCACCTCGGTGGCGAACTTGTCCAGTGACGAGGCGCAGATCGCCATCGTGCACATGAGCTCCGCATGGCGGTCCCGCTGAAGTATCTGCGTGGATGCTTCGGCTGGCTTAAGGCCGAGGTGGTCGCAGACGTACTTTTCAACGAACGGGTCGAGGTTGGCGTAGGTACCGACCGCGCCGGAGATCTTTCCGTAGCTGACGGTATCGCGAGCTCTCAGAAGCCTGTCCAGGTTCCGCCGGGTCTCGAACGCCCAGACGGCAAGCTTGTGGCCGAAAGTTATGGGCTCGGCATGTACGCCGTGGGTGCGCCCGATCATTACTGTGTCTCGAAACTCGAGTGCCCGTTTCTTGAGCAGCGCGAGCAGGTGGCTCGTATCGACGATAAGGATATCGACGGCGTCGCGCATCTGGAGTGCGAGTCCGGTATCCAGCACGTCAGAAGATGTCATTCCATAGTGGAGGAACCTCGCGGATTCCCCGATGTGCTCCGACATGTTCTCGAGAAAAGCCACCACGTCGTGACGCGTACGCTGCTCGATCTCTTCGACCCTGTCTGCGTCGAACGCCGCGTTTGCCTTGATGTCCTCCACAGCTTCCCGGGGGACCAACCCCAGGTCGGCCATCGCCTCGCTGGCCAGCACCTCGATCTTAAGCCAGTTCTCGAGCTTGGCCTCCTCCGTCCAGATCTCCTTCATCGGAGCGAGGCCGTACCTCTCGATCATTTCGAACCACCTTCCGCCAGCTTCTGCCGGTAGTCTTTCAATGTGTCACGGACAACCGGGTCTTTCAGGGACAGGATGCGCGCCGCCAGCACGGCGGCGTTCTTTGCGCCGTTTATCGCGACGGTTGCTACAGGGATGCCTGTGGGCATCTGCACTATCGAGAAGAGAGCGTCAAGCCCGCCGGGCATGCCCGAGTCGAGTGGCACACCTATGACCGGCAGATCCGTCTGGGACGCGACCACACCCGGAAGCGCGGCGCTCATGCCCGCACCTGCGATTATTATCTCGGCGCCGGCGGCCTCGGCCTCGGCAAGAAGGCTGGTCACCCGCTCGGGATTCCGGTGAGCTGAAGCCACGGCGATCTCGCTCGGGATGCCAAGATCGTCGAGCATCTCCTTGCTCTGGCTCATGCGCGGCAGGTCGCTTTCGCTTCCCGTGAGGATGAAGACCTTTATCGCATCCATCTGATCGTTGAGCCTCCTCAGCGGGCTACAGCCCTGTGCCCGATATCCGTACGGTAATGCATGCCGTCAAATTTGATCATCTCGACGGCCTGGTAGGCCAGGCCGCGCGCTTCTTTGATGTCCGGGCCAAGTGCTACTACGTTCAGCACGCGCCCTCCGGACGTTACCACTTTGCCGTCCTCGAGCCTGGTGCCAGCGTGGAACACCTCGACCTTGGGATCGGATGCCGCGGCCCTCAGCCCGGTGATGGGGATCCCGGTCTGGTACTTGCCGGGGTACCCACCGGAGGCCATCACGACGCAGACGCAATACTCGGAACTCCACTTCATCTCGAGGTCTTTGACCGTCCCATCGTACGTGGCAAGGAGTGCGGGCAGGAGGTCGCTCGTGAGCCTGGGCAGGACTACCTGCGTCTCCGGGTCGCCAAACCGCACGTTGAACTCAAGCACCCTGGGCCCCGCGTCCGTGAGCATCAACCCTCCGTAAAGAACACCCTGGTAGCGTATACACTCCCCGGACAGGGCCTGTACCGTCGCGTCCATGACCGTACGGTGGATCATCGACTCAGTGCCGGTATCCAGAAGTGGGACGGGGGAGTATGCTCCCATACCGCCGGTATTTGGACCCTCATCGCCGTCGAGAGCGCGCTTGTGGTCCTGGGAAGCGACCATGTGCGCATTAGCGCTCCCGTCGGTCAAAGAGAGTATCGAAACTTCCGGACCTTCCATATACTCTTCGACGAGCACCGTACATCCGGCCTCTCCGAACATCTCGTCTACCATACACCCGGTGAGCGCGGTGAGCGCCTCATCGGTGGTCTTCGCGATTATCACTCCCTTGCCAGCCGCCAGGCCGTCTGCCTTGACGACGATGGGAGCATCAATGTGTTCGACGTACTCTTTCGCGTCGTCGTACGAAGTGAAGACCCTCGAGGAGCCGGTGGGGATGCCGTACTTCTCCATGAGGTTCTTCGCGAAACTCTTGCTGCCTTCGACGCGGGCCGCCTGACGGGTGGGACCGAACGCCTTCAACCCCCGCGATTGGAACTCGTCGACGATGCCCGCGACCAGTGGCGCTTCGGGTCCGACGACGGTAAAGTCCACGCCGTGTGCGGCCGCGATGTCCGCAACCGCGCCGGGGTCCTCGGCGTCGGCCCTGATGCACTCGCCCATCTCCCGCATGCCCCCGTTGCCCGGAACGAAGATCATGTCATCGATCAGGGGGCTCTTAGAGATCTTCCAGGCCAGGGCGTGTTCCCTTCCACCACTACCGACTATCATCATCTTCATGAAAGTCCCCCAGGTTTTGAGTCAATCGGAACCGGCGACCGGCGCTCCAGCAGGCGGGGAGCCACGCCATGCCTCAATTGCCGCGATGCGCTTGTAGTGCCGACTATGCGTTCGTGGCCGGAGTGTCAAAATCCTCACGGTAGAGGTATGGGCCCTCCTCTGCGGCCGGCTTGTACTCTTCGCGCGTGATTATCGTCTGTGTCCTCTTGGGACCGACGGATACTATCTCAACCGGGACGCCGGCGGCTTCCTCGACGAACTCGACGTACCTGAGCGCCTCCTCGGGGAGATCGTCCCTCTCGGTGATATCGGTGATATCGGACTGCCAGCCCGGGACCTCGAGGTACTCAGGTTCGCACTTGTGAAAGATCGTCTGGTGTGGAGGGAAGTCGTGATATATCTTGCCCTGGTACGAGTAGCCGACGCAGACTTTCAACCTGTCAAAAGCGGACAGGACATCGAGCTTGGTCAACGCGATGCCGGTAAGTCCGTTAACGCGCGCCGCGTAGCGAAGCAACACCACATCGAGCCACCCGCAGCGTCTCTTGCGGCCAGTGGTTGTGCCGAACTCGACTCCCATCTGGCCCAGCTTATCGCCGATCTCGTTCTGCTGCTCCGTTGGAAACGGGCCGTAGCCGACCCTGGTTACGTAAGCTTTGGCAACGCCGAGCACTTTCTCGACGTGGGTAGGCCCGACACCGGTGCCTGTAAAGACCCCACCGATCGTGGGCGAGGACGACGTGACAAACGGGTACGTGCCGTGGTCCAGGTCGAGCAGCGTTCCCTNNGTTCCCTGCGCCCCTTCGAACAGCACTTTCTTTCCGTCCTCCAGGGCCTTGTGGAGTAGCAGGGAAGTGTCCTCGATGTGCGGGGCGAGCCTCTCGGCATAGCCCATGTACTCGGTCATTATCGAGTCGACGTCGAACGGCTCCTGGTCGAACGCCTTGACGAGTATCGCGTTCTTGCGTTCGAGAGCCGTCTCGAGCTTCGTACGGAATATCTTGTCATCGAGCAGGTCCTGGACGCGCATGCCCATCCTGTCGGCCTTGTCGGAATACGCGGGGCCTATGCCCCTGTGGGTCGTGCCGAGTTTGGCGTTCCCGAGGCTCAACTCCCCGAGGTGATCGAACGCCATGTGGTAAGGCATCACGAGATGAGCGTTGCAGCTTATGCGCAGCTTCTCGCACGATATGCCCCTTTCGTGGAGGTTGTCCATCTCCTCGAGCAGGATCTTGGGGTTAACGACAACCCCGTTGCCTATGACCGTAGTTATGTGCGGGTAGAGGATTCCGGACGGCATTAGATGGAGCTTGAACTCGTCTTCGCCACAGACGACCGTGTGGCCGGCGTTGTTNNTCTTTCCTTTGCCCTCGTCGCCCCACTGGGCTCCCAGCACGACCGTGCCCGGCAACTCCATCACCTGCTTTGACGATTGAAGATCTGGCCGCTCGCGCGGCTAATACACATTTCAGCCAACTACTATAACACGCGCAGGAGGAAGATAAGGGACCCGCGCATGCTAAGCTTTCTTTTTCTCGCGCTTCAGTATCGTGTCGGCCACTATGAGGCCCGAAGCGGAAGCCTGTACGAGCCCCCTGGTGAGCCCCACACCGTCGCCGGCTCCGAACAGGTTATGTATCTCACTTTCAAGTCCGGAGGACACCTTGAGCCGGGAGCTGTAGAACTTCACCTCCACTCCGTAGAGAAGGGTGTTGCGCGAGAAAACGCCCGGGGCAAGTCTGTCCAGGGCGTACAGCATCTCCAGGATGTCCGAGAGATACCTGAACGGGAGCACCAGGCTGAGATCGCCGGGTGTCGCATCGACCAGCGTCGGCGAGACAGTGCTCCTCTCGATGCGCTTGGGGTTGGAGCGCCTGCCCGCAAGCAGGTCGCCAAGCCGCTGCACGATTATCCCGTCACCCAGCAGGTTTGCGAGCCAGGCGATGTATTTGCCATACGCTATCGGCTGGTGGAACGGCTCCGTAAAACGCTTGTCGACCAGCAGCGCGAAGTTCGTGTTATCCGTCGTCTTTGCGGCGAATGAGTGGCCGTTAACCGTCAGGACCTCGTCGTAGTACTCTTTGATGACTTCGCCGCAGGGGTTCATACAGAACGTGCGCACACGGTCTTCGGACGGCTTCGAGTAGTAGATCAGCTTGGGCTCGTAGAGCTCGTCAGTGAGAGGAGCCATGATGACGGCGGGAACCTCGACCCTGACACCGATATCGACCATGTTGTTATTTCGCGAGAGCTCCAGGCCCCCGGCGACCGTGTCGAACCATTCCGCGCCGCTCCGCCCGGGAGCCGCGACCAGGTACTCGCAATCGTACCTCTTGCCGCCGCGGACCTCGACGCCGACGGCCCTGCCGTCTTTGACGCGGATCTTCTCGACCTTTGTCTTCATGAGGATGTCGGCCTTGCCGGCGAGCTCCTCGTGCATAGCGTTGAGTACGCGCGGGCAGACATCGGTTCCCATGTGGCGAACCTTTGATGGCACCAGCAGGAGATCGTGCTTTACGGCCTCTCGTGCGATATCTCCGACCTTCTCCTCGTCGTCGCCGAACACTTGCGACGGTGCGCCGAACTCGAGGTATGTCTGGTCGACCTTCTCGATGAGCTTCTCCACCTTGCGTTCCGGGATGAGTTCGTTGAGCCACCCGCCGATCTGGCTGGAAAGCGTGAGTTTGCCGTCACTGAAAGCGCCTGCTCCACCCCAGCCGCTCAGGGTAGCGCACGGCTGGCATCGCCTGCACTGTCCATCCGGCGCCGGGCATCTACGCTTCTTTAGCCCCTCGCCCTTATCGATCACGAGGACCTTGAGATCGGAGCATCGAACCAGCCCCAGCGCGCAGAAGATACCCGCCGGCCCGGCACCCACTATTATCACGTCGTATCTCTTAGGCATAGTGCCCCATCTGTTCGGTACTCAATAGTCTATCGGCCGTAAGTGGCCCGAGGTTCAGACCCATTTCCGTTTCAGTAACACAAGTATTATAGGTTAGGCTTTCCAACCCCATTAAACAATGACCTTCCCGCTCGACCCGCACCTCCAGGCAGCACGCAATAGAGCCAGACCAAAGTCTTCTTATTGTCCTTAATTGCAGGGCGAGAGGTACTTTTTTCCGTCGAACTCCGCAGTGGACTTAAGTCTGAAACATTTCGCTCTTTCCACGAGGACCTCGAGGAAGAAACGTACCCCGAGCCCCCCCAACCCCATTGTCAGGGTTTGGATTTGCGGCGGAGGACGAGGCTGCTGGGGGACCTGGTGCTGAGTGCGACCTTCCTCTTGATATCCATCATCTCGTCCATGAGGCGGCGCTGCATCTCGGCCACCTCATGCTCCATCTCCAAAAGGCGCTCCCGCAGAGCCAGCATCTCGTCCTCCATCTCGAGGACCTTGCGCACCCCTGAGAGGTTCAGGCCCTGGTTCTGTGTCATGTCCTGGATGCGCCTCAGCCTGTCGATATCCACGTCCGAATACCGGCGCCTGTTCTTGGGCGTGCGCTGCGGCCGAAGCAGGCCCTTCCTCTCGTATAGCCTGAGCGTTTGAGGATGCACGTCGGCAAGCCTCGCCGCAATGCTTATTATGTACAAGCCCTGTGTTTCGTCTCGCTCCATATCGTTTCTCCAGAAGATCCGCTTCTACCTCAACGGGTCAACCCGCTCGTCCGATTGTCACCGGACCCTCCGACCGGGGCCTACGGGGCCAGGTGAGCCCTGAGGTCTTTCGGCTCGATCGCCTCCAGCTTCTCTATCGCTTCACGTTGCTTCTTGTTCAGCTTCTCGGGAACGACGAGCCTCGCGGTTACTATCATATCGCCATGGCCCTTTCCTTTGAGCCTGGGAGCCCCCTTGCCCCTGAGCCTGAACTTGTGCCCGCTCTGCGTGCCCGCGGGTATCTTGAGCTTGACCCTTCCATCGACAGTGGGAATTTCGACCTGGGTCCCAAGCGCCGCTTCAGAGTATGTTAGCGGCAGCTCCATAGTGATGTCGGAGTTATTCCTGCCGAGATACGGGTGCGGCTCAACTTTCGTGACCACGTGGAGGTCCCCGGATGGTCCACCGGATGCCCCCGGCTCGCCTTTGCCTTTGAACTTTATCCTCGAGCCATCGCCTACGCCGGGAGGTATCCTCACCCTTATCTTCTTTGGGGTGCGAAGGGTGCCGGCTCCGGCGCATGTCGGGCACGGGTTCTGGATGATGGTGCCTCTGCCACGGCACGTCGGGCAAGGCCTTGAGATGCCGAACATGCCCTGGCTCTCGGCCACGGCCCCGGTGCCGCCGCAGTTGGGGCACGTCTCGGGAAGCGTCCCTGGAGCAGAGCCAAGCCCTTTGCACGTCTCGCAAGCCGCAGTGCGGGTGATGGTTATGGGGACCTCCGCTCCCTTGAGCGCGTCGTCAAACGACATGTTCACGTTGACCTCGACGTCGTTGCCGCGCTGGCCGCGACGCCCCCCCCTTCCGGTGCGAGTTCCCCCCATTCCACCGCCGCCGAACAGGTTGAAGATATCACCGAGGTCACCGCTGAAGGAGAAACCCTGACCGCCGCCCATGTCGGAACCCTGGAACCCCGAGAAGTCGCGGCCACCGAAACCGCCGCCGCCGTACGCTCCCGCACTCTCAGCGTACAGCCGGCCAGCATCGTAATCGGACCTCTTCTTCTCGTCGCTCAGGATCTCGTAGGACTCAGCGATCTCCTTGAAACGGTCTTCAGCTTCTTTGTTCCCCGGGTTTTTGTCGGGATGGTACTTGTGCGCCAGCTCGCGGTACGCCTTTTTTATGTCGTCCTTGCCGGCGTCTCTGCCAAGACCGAGTATCTTGTAGTAGTCCTTGCCGTTCAATTCCTATCACGTCTCCGATATCCGAACGCGGCGGAATAATATGATGTGCCTGCGCCTCTTGCTATTTGATCGGGCAGGATACACGCACCATCGCGGGGCGCAGAAGCGTCCCGGCAAAACGGTAGCCTTTCTGGACGACGTCAGTGACAGTATCCTCCGGGCATTCATCCGTCTCGACCACCATCATCGCCTCGTGCTGCTCCGGATCGAACGGCTCCCCTTGCGGGTCTATTACCTCCAACCCGTCCCTGGCAAGCGTATCCAGCATGAGCTCGAGAACCTTGGCAACCCCTTCGGCAAGACCTTTCGGCCCTGACTCGCCGGCACTCCCCAGCGCCCTCTCGAGGTTGTCTATAACGGGAAGCAGCTTCTTGACCAACTCGGCCTCAGCGGTCTCGAGGATGCGCGTCTGCTCCCTTATCATGCGCTTGCGATAATTATCGAAATCCGCCTTGAGCCTTCGCAGGCTGTCGAGCAGCTCCGCGTTCTGGGCGGCCATAAGTTCGACGTCCTCTGAAAGAAACTCAATGCGCTCCTGCTCGTCGACCTCGAGCGCCTCGCCCGGATCGGACGCATCCTGCGCGTCGATGACCTCTATTTCGATCTTCTGACCGGAACCGTTGTTGACTTCATTCTTCTTGTCGGCACCGTCGCGCGAGCCGGTTACCTTGCTCATATCTTCATCCATTTCCTCGGTAGTTCAACTCCAGCCTGACCTTACGGCCAGCGGCGGGAGCAAGTCCCGCCGCTATGCCTTTCCTGCTTATTGCTTGCCCAGGCTATTTCTTCTCTTCAGCCCGGATGGGTTTCGACTCGGCTTTCTTGCTCTCGACAGCAATAGGAATGCTCTTCGCCTTCTTTGGCCGTGTCTTCGGAACCGTTATCTTCAGCACCCCGTTGTCGTAAGATGCCTTGACGTGATCGGCGTCGATGTCCGTAGGCAGACGCATCGAACGCTGAAACATCCCTGAAGCTCGCTCGACCCGCAAGAAGTTCTCTTCCCTGGTTTCCTTCTCGAGCCTGCGCTCACCGTTGATGCTCAGCATGCCGTCGTCTACTAACACGTCTATTTCCCCGGGCTCAACACCCGGCAGCTCCACTTCCACCGTGAAGGAGTCCGCGGTCTCGTAAATGTCGACCGCGGGCGCCCATGCGCTTCCCCCCACGAGCGACTTGTCCTCGCCAGCCGCAGCTGATAGAAAACCCCTGCGGAACAGCCTGTTGAGATCCTCCTGGGCTCCAAGGAAAGCATCGAAAGGATCCCATTTCATAATCGCCATTGACAGTCCCTCCTTTCAGGGTCTTTCCTTTATCGGCTTGCGTGGTCTGTGCGCCACCACGTCTTAGCTCTTGTCCTCGTCGACCACTTCATAGTCCGCCTCGATGACCTCGTCCTCGCCCGGCCCGAAGTCGCTGCCCGAAGGCTCGTAGCCCGGGCCGCTCGCGCCAGCCGATGCCTGTGCGTACACGGCCTCCGCCAGCTTGTGCGATGCCTGGATGAGGCTCTCCACGGATGTCTTTATCCTGGATACATCGGGTCCCTTGAGCGCCTCTTTGACCTCGGCTATCGCGGCTTCGATCCTTGAGCGCTCGTCCGCGTCGACCTTATCGCCGAGTTCCCTCAGCGACTTCTCTGTCGTGTACACGACCTCGTCCGCCTTGTTGCGGGTCTCGGCCTCTTCGCGTTGCCTGCGGTCCTCATCGGCGTGGTCCTCCGCGTCGCTGGTCATCTTTTTTATCTCGTCCTCGTCGAGGCCGCTGGAAGCTGTGATGGTAATCTTCTGCTCGTTACCCGTTGCCCTGTCCTTGGCCGACACGTTGACGATGCCGTTCGCGTCGATATCGAACGTGACCTCGACCTGCGGGATACCTCTCGGCGCCGGCGGGATGCCCACAAGGTGGAACTTGCCCAGTGTCTTGTTGAAG
>PMDX01000314.1 GCA_003154635.1 Actinomycetota bacterium
GCCGAGATGCTGATGCGCATGTACCTCAGGTGGTCCGAGCGAAGGCGCTTCAAGGTAGATCTCAACGACGTGCAGCCGGGCGACGGCGGCGGCATAAAGAGCGCCACTTTCACCGTCAGCGGCCGCAACGCTTTCGGGCTGCTCTCGACTGAAAAGGGCGTGCACAGGCTGGTGCGCATCTCTCCGTTCGACTTCTCCAAGCGGCGCCATACCTCATTCGTTTCGCTCGACGTCATTCCCGAGGTAGGGGAGGAGATCGAGATCGAGATCGACCCGAAAGACCTTCGCATCGATACATACCGCTCCTCGGGAGCCGGAGGCCAGCACGTCAACGTGACCGACTCCGCCGTCCGTATAACGCACCTGCCGACGGGCATCGTGGTACAGGTGCAGAATGAGCGCTCTCAGATGAGTAACAAGACCATCGCAATGAAGATACTGAAATCACGGCTCTTTGAGGCCGCGCGCAAGGAAAAGGAAAAAGAGATACAGGCTCTTCGGGGCTTGAGAAAAGATATCGCCTGGGGAAGCCAGATCCGCTCTTACGTGTTCCACCCGTATCAGCTCGTCAAAGACCACCGTTCGGGCCTCGAGACAGGAAACGTCCAGGCGGTCATGGACGGAGACATCGACTCGTTCGTCGAGGAAGGGCTCCGCTGGATGAAAAAGCAGGAATCCGAGCAGGCCAGGGTTGGCAAGTCATGAGCGAGACATCCCGAGGGGCCTCTAGCACCCTCCGCATCAAGACCGATCTCCACGTGCACACGGTCGCGAGCGGTCACGCGTTCTCCACGGTAAGGGAGATCTGCGCGGGCGCTTCGGCGAGGGGGATCGAGATGGTCGGCATCACCGACCACGGGCCTTCGATGCCGGGTGGGCCGCACATCTACTACTTCGCCAACATGGTCGTCCTGCCGCGCGTGCTCGGCGGGGTGAAGGTGCTCAGGAGCGCGGAGTGCAATATCCTCGATACGTCCGGCAAGCTCGACATCCACGAGCGAGCTCTGGACGTACTCGACATCGTCCACGCCGGGTTTCACCCGTTCACGGGTTATGAGGGCGCGTCCGTTGAAGAGAACACGCGCGCGATTGTCTCGGTGATAACCAGCGGCATGGTCGATATAGTGGTCCATCCCGGCAACCCGCTATACCCTCTCGACTATGGAACGGTAGTCGAGGCGGCCGCGTCTAATAATGTGTTGCTTGAAGTTAATAACTCATCATTTACGGTTGTTCGTAAAGGCAGCCGCGACAATTGCGCTGTCATAGTCAAGGAGGCCAGGGCTCGCGGAGCGCGTCTGTGTGTGGGGAGCGATGCCCATGACGCGACGCTCGTGGGAGCATTCGGCCGCGCGCTGGAGCTATTGGACGAGATGGATTTTGACGACGGAAACATCGTCAACCGCGATACCGCATCCGTTCTTGATTTCCGCAAGTCGAGGGGAAAGAAGGACATCCCGTTCGAGTAAGCCAAATATATATAGCCCTAACTTCGGGGTGTGAGGTTGCGCGCCGGAAAACGTTTTAGAGCGCGAAAAGACTGATCGACTTCCATGGAGGGTCGAACGAAGCCTGAAACATAGGTTGTTTTCAACAATAGTTTACTTTTGCATCAGGAATCCATTAAAGAAACACCAGGTGTGTTAACATATGCAATCATATTCATCATTAGCTATTATTAGTAACAATAGTATAAAATAAGCACTGGAGGGATCAGGCTTGATTAAATTCAGGAGAGTCACAAAAGCCTACCAGGGCAATATATATGCGCTTGACGATGTAACTGTCGACATCGGAAAGAAGGAGTTCGTCTTCATCGTGGGGCCCAGCGGGTCCGGTAAGTCGACATTCATCAAGTTAATGCTCAAGGAAGATGAGCCCACAAGCGGCCAGATATACATCGCAGACACCAACCTCAACGATATCAAGAAGTGGAAGGTTCCGTACCTCAGGCGCAAGGTGGGTTGCGTGTTCCAGGATTTCAAGCTCCTCCCGCAGAAGACGATCTACGAAAATGTCGCTTACGCTCTCGAAGTCACCGGCCGCCCGCGAAGGGTCATCGAGACGTACGTCCCCGAAGTGCTTCGTCTCGTGGGGCTCTCGCACAAGCTCGATGCATATCCCGATGAGATGTCGGGCGGTGAGCAGCAGCGTGCTTCCATCGCCCGGGCGTTCGTTAATCGGCCGCCTATCCTGCTGGCGGACGAGCCCACTGGAAACCTCGACCCCTCGATGTCCATCGGTATCGTCAAGCTGCTCGAGCGGATAAACAACACGGGCACGACCGTGATCATGGCGACTCACGACCAGGACATCGTCAACACCTTCAAGAAGCGCGTTGTCGAGCTTCGAGACGGCCGCGTGATCCGAGACCAGGCAAGAGGTGTCTACGGTTATGGCAATTAACTTCAAATACTTCTTCAAAGAATCCGCGTCGAGCATGCGACGCAACATGGCGCTGACGGTCGCCGCGATCATGGTGACCTCCCTGTCGCTCGTGCTCCTTGGCGCCGTTGGGATGATGGTCCATGCCGGCAACAACATCGCGGGCGACATGAAAGAGCGGGTCGACGAGATACGCGTGTTCCTCAGGGATGACATCTCTTCTGAGGAGATCCAGAGCATGCAGAACTTCATAACCAGGATGTCCGAGGTTAAAAGCGCCAAGTTCATCTCCAAAGAAGCGGCCATGGTGGAGTACAGGCAGATGTTCAAGGACCAGCAGGCAATGCTCGATCAGATCGAGGGCAATCCGCTTCCGGCATCGTTCAGAGTCCGGATGACAGACCCCAAGTACAACTCAGTGGTGGCGGGCCGGCTCGAAACGCGGCCCGAGGTCAGCGTCGACTCTAATGGAAAGAAAGAGATCAAGAACGAGAAGGATGTAGTGAATAAAGTCCTTAGAGTCACGAGCATGGTTCAGAAGATAGGTTTCATCGTTGTAATAGCGTTTGGCATCGTAGCTATCGCGCTGGTCTCGATCACCATCAGGATGGCCATCTACTCCCGGCGCAAGGAGATCGGCATCATGAAGCTGGTGGGCGCGACCAACTGGTTCATACGCTGGCCGTTCATGATGGAAGGCGTCTTCGAAGGTTTTCTCGGCGCCGTGTTCGCGATAATCATAACAGTGCTCCTCCAGTCGACACTTATCCAGAAATTCGGTACCGCGGCCGGCATTTCAAACCTCGTGACGGGTGGCTATACCACCGTGCTTGCGTTCGTGCTGGTTGTCTTCGGCATCTTTATCGGCGCACTCGGAAGCGGCCTTGCACTGCGCAGGTTCGTCGAGGTCTAGGCGCGTGTCCGCATCAGACGGCCGCGCGCGCAGAACTTTCATGGGCGATTATGCGTCGTATCATTTTGAAGTGATTGCGTCTATCATTATCCGTATGCCGGCAACCCGGCCGGTTTCTACCCAGCGAGAGAGGGAATGAACAACCAGAGCAACAACGAAGGTCCGGGCCATGTGGAAGGCCAGGGCTCCGAGCAGGGGCAACAGGCCCTAAACCAGCAGCCGGCGCCGTCCCAGGGCCAGGTCCCACCAGAGGGACAGGTCCCGCCGCCACCTCCGCAGTACCCGCAAGAACCCGCCCAGAGCCCGCAGGCGCAACCTCCAGGGGGACCGCCACCGCCGCCAACGGGCGCGGTGCCGCCCCAGGGCGCACAGTACCCGCCGGGTCAACCGTACCAGCAGTCATACCCGAGCGGTGCTCAGCAACCGCCTGTAGCGCCAGGTGCGCAAGCCTACGACCTGCCGGCTCTCGATAACGGTGGCAAGATGTCGCGTCGTAACAAGATAATACTGTCGACCGTCATCGTCCTTGTCGTCCTTGGGCTGTTGGTGGGCGTAGGTTTTGTGGTAGATCGCGTTTTGTTCAGCGGGAACCAGGGAGCGGCATTTAATCTCGAGGCGTCCCCGTCGTACCAGGACGCGCTGTTCGACATAAAGCACTATTACTACAAAGATTACTCTGAGGCCAAGATAACGGCCGCGGCCAGCCTCGCCGTCGAGAAGGCGAAGAAGAAGGGCGTAAAGAGCGCTACGGAACTCCTCGACACAGGGCTAACCGCGTTGGTCGGCGCGCTGAAAGACGCGCACACGAACTACCTCTCACCACAGGAGAACAAGAGGCTGTCCGAGGACCTGAGCGGCAGCTTCGATGGCGTGGGGTTCACCCTTCGCGAAGACAAGGCTACAAAGCGGCCAAAAGTAGTTACGATCATCAAGGGCTCGCCCAGCGAAAAGGCCGGTGTCAAGCCCAACGACATTATCATGTCGGTTGACGGTAAGGACACCAAGGGCGAGGCGCTGGACGCTGTGGTGCTGCGCATTCGCGGTAAGGCCGGAACCAAGGTCAAGCTGGTCGTCCAGCGTGGTGGAAAGACAGTGAACTTCAACATCACCAGGGAAAAGATCAGCATCCCGGACTTCGAATCGGAGATGCAGGACGGGGACATCGGAGTACTCAAGCTGTACGAGTTCAATAGCGGCGTCAGCGACAAATTGAGGGCTGCGGTCAATGACCTGCAGGCCAAGGGCGCAAAGGGATTCATCCTGGACCTGCGCAACGACCCGGGCGGACTTCTCGATGAGGCCGTAAAAGTCTCCAGTGTCTTTATCGACAGCGGTCCGATCGTGTCGTATCAGACCAAGGGCGAAAAGAAAGTCACCGAGGATGCGCAGGGTGGAGCGGCCACGAATCTCCCACTCGTAGTTCTCACCAACGGCGGGAGCGCGAGCTCTTCCGAGATCACCGCGGGGGCGCTCAAGGACAGGGGGCGTGCGACGCTGGTGGGGTCCAAGACATACGGAAAGGGCTCAGTTCAGAAAGTGTTCGAGCTCGAGAACAACGGCGCCGCCAAGCTGACGATCGCGCTTTACTACCTGCCGAACGGCGAGTCCATTGACGGCAAAGGTATCCAGCCGGATGCGCCGGTCACCGAGATCAAAGATAATCCCGAGGCTACCGATAAAGCTCAGATGAACGAGGCCAAGAAGGTCCTGAACAACCTTATCCAGGGCAAACCGCCCACCAGCGAGATTATCCAGCTCGCCGCCTGACACCAGCAGATACACAGGAAACCTGACATGAGCCGGGTCTCTCCAGGCCCGGTTCTTTTTATGCGATGTATCCGAACTTGCGCATCTTGAGGCCTCTCATTCACCGTCCCGGCTCAATGTTATACTCTGAGCATGGCTAAGAAAGGCGAAAAACAGGGCTTCCAGGTCAAGGCTACCAACCGCAAGGCTCTCCGGGACTACGACATCGAAGAAAAGATGGAGGCCGGGCTGGTGCTGGTCGGGAGCGAGATCAAATCTATCCGCGATGGCGGTGCCAACTTGCGTGACGCTTACGCGACCGTAGAGGGTGGCGAGGTCTGGCTGTACGAGATGAATGTCGCGCCATATATGCAGGCGTCGTATTTCGGTCACGAACAGCGCAGGCCAAGAAAGCTCCTGCTCCACAAGGACGAGATCAAGCGGCTGACGGGCAAGATAACCGAAAGAGGGTATACTCTTGTCCCTATCAAGTTGTACATTAGGGATGGTAAGGCTAAGGTGGAGCTCGGCCTTGCGCGTGGCAAGCGCCAGTACGACAAGCGTCACGATCTGGCTAAAAGAGACGCCGAGCGCGAAATGGACCGTGCAATGCGCCATAAAGGTCGCAGAGGCTCCTGACCTTCGCGAACGCTAGGACAAGAACATGGGGGCGATACGGTTTCGACAGGAGTGATTTAGGCTCTGGTGCGAGTCGAGCTCCAATAACTCGTTAAACTGTTGGAAAAACACAAACGCCAACACTGAATTGGCCCTGGCTGCTTAAACAGTAGTCACGTCCCCCGGTTAGCGCCTGCGGAGCCGGGTAGGGCGACGTTAGCAGGATAGCCCGAGTGCCGGGGTCCCGACAGCGCAAGGGCGAAATTTTCCGGGACTGGCAACGGCAAGGCCGTCCGCGGGCCGAACCGCTTGCGAGACTTTAAACCGCGAAACACGCTCGTAGAAACCATGGCTGAGGCTCTCTTGGACGGGGGTTCGACTCCCCCCGCCTCCACCATTCCCTCGTTGTATCGGGCCTCCGACACCAATAATCACGCAGCGTACGTAAGGTCAAAGCCGGCAAGTACCATTCTGTGTTGACTCTCAGGCTGATTGAAAAAATGCGCTATACTCCTGAGCAGGAAGATGCTTTGTCAGTGGGAGAGAGGATCGCCATGAGAAAGCATGTCCGGTGTACAGTTTCTCTAATGGTCATGGTGCTTGTGACCCTTCTTGTCTCATCGTGCGGCACTCCTTCTTTCAGTAAGTTACAACAGGGCAAACTGGATAAAGCCATAGCCGACTTCATGACGGAGCACCACTTCCCCGGAGTTATAGTGGGTGCGTGGGTACCCGGGAAGGGAACCTGTATAGTCGCCAGGGGGAAGTCGGACCTTAAGACTGGTAAGCCCATGCGGATTGACGACAAGTTCGGGATCGGGAGTGTAACGAAATCGCTTGTCGCCACGGTATTGCTGCAGCTGGTCGACGAGGGCAAGCTCAAGCTCGATGACAAGGTGAGCAAATACATCTCCTGGGTTCCCAACGGCGAGAACATCACCATTCGCCAACTCCTGAACATGACCAGTGGTCTCTACAATTATACGGAGGACGAAACCCTGCTTGCCGCGGTCGCTGCCGATCCGCTAAAGAAATGGGCGCCTGTTGAGCTTGCCAAGGCGGGAGTCTTGGGTAAGCCTTATTTCCCCCCCGGGAAAGGCTGGTACTACTCGAACACAAACACTATCCTTGTCGGGCTTATTATCGAAAAGATAACTGGCAACAAACTTGAAGGCGAGGTAAAGAACAGGATAATCGACAGGCTGGGGCTCAAGAACACATACTTCCCGGGAAGCCCTGATATAGCCGCCCCGCGTACCCTTGGATACAACTACGATGAGGAGGGAAAGGAATACACAGAGGCCAGTAAGATAGATCCTTCCTTCCTGTGGGCGGCCGGGGCAATGGTCTCGAACTTCAGGGACCTGAAAGTGTGGTCCGAGGCGCTGGGGACTGGCCAGCTCATAAGCAGGGCTATGCAGAAAGAGAGGGAGCGCTTTAACGACATGGTGCCGCCGGGCCTGCCCGAACCTGCCAACGGCATGGACCCCGGTTACGGACTGGCAATGGTGAGATACGACAACACTGACAGCTTCATCGGGATTACCGGCAGGACAAATGCCTACGATACGCAGGTGTTCTACCTCCCTTCAGAAAAGGCGATCCTGATAACCTTTGCAAATACGAATACAGCCGACGGCGACGGACCGTTGTTCTTCGCAACTGTCTCGAAGATCATATTTCCTGACTCGTTTCCCAAGGTAAGCGGCAGTCAGAAGTAGCGCCTGCGATTCTGTCAACCCACATATATCAAGTCCTCGATTTTATGGGTGAGGGAATGACCCGGGCCTGAGAGGCCCGGTTCAAGAGGCGGAAAACCGGCTCAAGTTCGGTAGGGGTCGAGGGGACGGCAATTAAAGGACAATTACGGTGGAAGTTGGATATTAGAGTAAGGCTTGCAATTGCATGTTATGCCGAATGGGAGGCGAGGGATGGCCAGACAGAGAACCGTCTCGGCGAGGCCGAAAATCGCTATACAGTACATACTCGATGAGAGCCAGCTCAAGGGAACACCGGGGCAGAACGACTTCTTCAAGAGGGTGCGCGCGGCAATCCGCGGGCTCGGGTGGGAGATCGCCGAGTTCGGGCCGGACATCGATCCCGAGACGATATCAACCAACGCGATGTCATGCGCCGGGCAGAAGTTCGCCGCGATGCTCGGCGTGGTGTTTGCCGGTAACTCGGCCAGGCAGGTCGCGCTCCTGGGCAAGTTCAGCGGGCCGGTTGGGGTCTGGTTCTTTCCAGGCACCGAGTGGGGAAGCATGGCATCCGCGGGCGCCGGAATCGGCTATCTGCTCGATGAGTCGCGGAACAAACCGTCAGTAAAGGTGACAGCCATCTGGGGTGACCCTGACGATGATGCGGCGCTAGAGAGGCTTCAGTGTTTCGGCCACGCTACGCATGCGGCTTTTGCGATGAAACGCGAGAAGATAGGTCTCATCGGAGGCTCGAATTCCGACGGCATGCCGGCTGGCAACTGGCATCCTGACGTCCTGACGAGCAAGCTCGGGCCTTCATATATGGAGATAGATATCACGGTTCTCGAGCGCGCGCTCGAGAACGTGCGACCGGTGGAAGCCGGGGCGCTGGTGAGACGGCTATCGAACGCGGGCATGAAACTGCCAGACGAAGACAGGTCGATGGATATCATCCGTGAGAGCGCTCGCGTGTCGCTCGCTGTCGAAAACCTCCAGAACAGGTTCGGGCTGACCGGTGTCGCTCTCAACTGTTACGGGAGCACGGACCCAGGCGTGTTCGGCGGAGTGCTGGGGTGCTGTGGCGCCAATGCCTGTCTCAAGGCGCACGCGCTTGGCACGGTCGTCATCGGGTGCGAAGCCGACGTGGTCCTTACGGCCCAGCAGCTAATTTTCAAGCACCTGGTCGATATTGTGCCTTGTGCGGCTGAGCCCTGGAAGCTAGACGCGGAGACGGGAGTGCTCATCGCGGGAACATGCAGCGGACCCGCCGACCTGGCAGAGGCTCCCCACAGGGTGCGCGTAGAGGCTGGAACGCCCGGCAGCCCTTACGGCACGGGTGTTCTAGGTGTATGTTTTCCTGAGATCAAGGAGCAGGATGCGGTCGTGGCCCGGATACACGGACGGGAACTGGACAGAATGTTCGTGGCAACCGGCAGGTTCCTCGGGTCGGACAGCGGAACCATCGTCGGGCGCCTGAGCCTCAAGATCGAGCTCGACAATCCGGACGGGTTCCTCGAGCGCGGCATGGTCGGCAATTACTACACGGTTCTGCCAACTGAGTCCCTGGACAGGGACGTATCCAGGGTCGAGGCTCTCTGCGAGGTGCTGGGCATAGAGGCCGAGCGCGTCTGAGCGGAGCCTGGAAACGCCGCGCGGTTTTTTTTGACCGGGTTCTGGGCAATAATAGAACCTTGATGTTTAGCCCCGAAAGAGGAATCAGTGCTGATGAAAGACAGGCCGATAGGTATGTTCGATAGCGGGATCGGCGGCCTCACGGTCATGAGGTCGGTGATCGACAGGCTGCCCGGTGAAGATGTCATCTACCTGGGTGACGATGCCCGCGGCCCATACGGCCCTCGAGACATCGAGCAGGTACGTATGTTCTCTCGCGAGATAATCGATTACCTCCTCGGGTTTGGCGTCAAGCTCGTGGTCATCGCGTGCAACAGCGCGACGGCCGCGGCGCTCGAGGAAGCACAGCATGATTACGATATCCCCGTCGTCGGCGTGATAATGCCTGGCGTCAGGGCGGCGATCCGTCGCTCCAAGCGAATGAACATCGGTGTAATCGGAACGCGGTGCACCATCGGCAGCGGCTCTTACGAGCGAGCCTTGCGCAGGGTCGATCCACGTGCCCGTGTCTTCAGCCAGGCGTGCCCGGAGTTTGTCGAGTTCGTCGAACGGGGAGAGGTCGTAGGCGACCATATAACCGAGATTGCCATGAGCTATCTCGAACCTCTCACGGAGGCCGGTATCGACACCCTCATTATGGGTTGCACTCATTACCCGCTTCTCGAGCCACTGCTGCACGAGGTGGCCGGGCCTGATGTCGAGCTGATCAGCAGCGCCGAAGAGACAGCGACGGAGGTCGAGGACATCCTCGACAGGCTTGGCTGGCTGCGCGAGGGCGGCTCTTCGGGGAAGCACTATTTCCTTACGACAGGCGAAGTCGAAAAGGCGCTCGAGCTTGGACGGATGTTCCTGGGCCCGGAGGTGCGGGAGGCGACGCACATAAACTTCGATTCATACCCGGAGCTGGACCTCGATATCCCCGCGGCAACGACCGACGCGAGTGGCGGCGAGGAGGCGGGCATTGAGCTTTAAGGTCGTCGTATTGGGAAGCTCCGGCGGATATGCGGGAGCGGGGCAGGCTTGCAGCGGTTACCTCCTCCAGGAAGAAGAGAACACGCTGGTGGTAGACCTCGGATCGGGGGCACTCTCGAACCTGCTCGGTTTCGTCGAGCCCGACAATATCGGTGGGCTGGTGATCTCACACCTGCATTACGACCACTACATCGACATCTACGGGCTCCTGACCGCACGAAGGTACGGGCCGGAGAGCCTTCAACCGCTTCCGCTGCTGGCACCGCTCGGGGCCGGAGAACACATCGGTATCATCATCCATGAGGAGAACCGCCCGGTCTTTATGGAGTGCATGGATATTCGCGAGATGGCATCCGGCGGTGAGTTTAACTTCGCCGGCTTCGACATAACGGCGAAGCCCGCGGCTCACATCGAGGGCTCTTTCTCTTTCCGCA
>PMDX01000043.1 GCA_003154635.1 Actinomycetota bacterium
TTGCAAACCAACTCTGTGATACAGGACGGTACAGGATAGCACCAGATAGCATGAGGAGTCGTCGATTCCCGTACTGGACAGCACTAGATGATACAGGACGATTCAGGATGTCATGAACATATACGGTCTCGAAAATCGTTGCAGGCGTTAGTCCACGGGGTCACCGCTCGCCTTCGGCGAGTGGGGTGGTTCGAATCCCACCCTCTCCGCCAAGTCGTCCTTCTGATTGTTAACGCTCCAGGATGCAGGTTGTTGACGTCTGGCCTCTACACCGCTCTCATGATTCGGGTGTATCCTTGACACTAGAGGCAACTCGCATCGGCGGCGCGCGGCAGGGGACCCGATGAACAGGAAGAGGACCAGGTCAAGAGTTCTTCAAAACCGAATGTCCCTCTTCGCCCTGATTGTTGCATTGATCGCCGTTCCTGTCGTTTTGCTCCTTCTCTTGCCGTCCGATGCCGTGCGGGCAGGCGGAAAACAGGGGTTTAGGATAAAGCTATCGCTCCGCGGGTCAGCACCACCCGTATACATTCTGGTCAAGGTCAATGGCACAGGGGTTGCTGGGACATTCTCAGGGTCCGTCGGTGGCACGAATGGTACACCAATAGTTGGAACGTGGTCTTTCAAAGGAAGGATTGACCAAAGCCAGATAACCGGTCGATACGCAGGCCACGGCACGATGACTGACCAAGCCGGTACAGCGATATATGATAACGAAATTGACAACGTTGTTCTCACAATCGATGGCAACTTCGCGAGCTCCGATTGGTACACTGCTACAGATCATTATCGTGATGCCGCCACCGGTCAGGGCGGAACGTTTCCCATCGACATCAAGTTCACCGCAGACCTCGCCCCCCTGAAAGAGGGTGGCTACGAGTTGGCCCCCGCTGTTACTACCGGGAAGACCGAGGGCAACAAGACGGTCACAACTACAACGACAAAGAGTGAATCGGGCACTAAATCGACTGGAGCGGCTGCAGCCGCGTGTGCCGCGTTGGCTGCTACTGCGTCTCTCATCGCCGTCGGCTGGCAGAAGACGGTCGAGATCGCATCTACTGTTGGCAACTTCCTCGGGGGCCTTTTCGGCAAGAGCGTGACGGCCGAGCCCGTCTCCCCGCCGGTACAGCCACAGCCCCCCCTTGAGACAGAACCCACGATCTCGTTGGATGAAGTTGAACCACCCCTTGAACCCGCGCCTCCCCCACAGGAGGCTCCCGCTTCCACCGTGCCCGAGCCTGCCGAGACGGTGGACAAAGCGAAGGGGGTAGAGGGAGACAAGCAACTCACAGAGAACGACGTCGCAAGGGCGAACGCGCTGAACGCCGAGAGGAGAAACCTCTATCTGGAATTCCGCTCAACTTACGACCTCAGTGGATTAGCAAGGGACACCCTGCTCGGCTGGCTCGAGGACAAGGAACTCTCCGTCCAGGAGGTAGGGGCGAGGGCCAACCTGCTGGTCGTCACAGATAAGGAATACTGCAGGTTCTACAGCGATATGTGCTCGCAGGCCGTGGACAACGTCTGCGACGGCAAGCTATGGGAGGCAGCAGCGAAGCTCCACCCCCTCATCAAGGTTGGTTCCAAAGCGCTCGACCTCGCGAAGATGCCCTTCGACGTCGGGTCGGCATGTTGCGAATACGAGGATACACAGGCTCCCCAGAGGGTCCTCGATCACTTCGTAAAGAGCTACGGGATGACCGAGGACGCAGTCGTTGCCGAACTCGGCAGCACCAGAAATGCCCTCCATGCCTGGTACTCGATATACAGGCCGGCGGAGACCAAGTTCTACCAGGCTGAGAAGGGAGTCAGGCAATCAACCGACGGTCAGGGAGTAGATCGCCCCGGGATAGATGGAGAGAAGGTCTACGACACGTCGCACGACAGGATGGTCAGGGTGACTGACGAGGTGAAGGATCTGGAGGCCGAGAGACTCGCGCTCGATTTCAGGCTCAAGGCGATACACGGGAACTGGAAGAGATGGGTAATCAAGTAGGGGCGGTAGTCTCATGACCTGGTGGGCATGGATACTCGAGATCGCAGGCCTCATCCTCCTCGCCCTGGCCATCTTCTACGGGGCAAGGAACACACTCCGCAAGACCCCGGCAAAGCCCTTCTCGCTGCTGGTCGCCGCTGCCGCCGCCCTGTTTGCCGCGGTCTCCTTCGCGCTCTTGACCCCGACGAAGCCACCGGCAAGGATCTTGGTGCTGCTCGGGATTACAGGGCTCATCGCGGGCGCACTGACAGTCCTTCCTGCGAGGGCACCGTTCAAGGACGGCGAGCTCCGTCCTTCGCAGGGGTACTGGTATCTGGTCGCCTGGTCCTCAGCGCTATTCGTCTCCTCGGTATTAGTGGTTATCGGGCCGACCGCCTCCAGGGTGGCCTCATGCATAACGGTCTTCGCTTCAGCGGGAGTGCTCTGCTATTCGACTGTCCTCTATACGAAGTACCGGTTCGGCATGAGGGAAGGTCCGGTCACCGCCGCGCCCTCTCGACCGCCGGATCTGGCCACGCCTTCTTTCTGCCGCAGTTGCGGAGAACCTGTCCGGCTAGCAGACGGAAAGGCCTCGCGGTTCTGCACGAAGTGTGGGGGAGAACTCGCCTGACGGCGTTAGACTCTACCAGTTCTCAGGCTCGTTTGTAGACAAGGTGTAGGCAAAACCAGATAACACCAGATAGCACTAGACGGACCAGATAACATGAAACCCTGGACAGGACAGCACGGGATAACACCAGATGGACCAGATAACACGAACTCCATAGAACTCGAAAACCGTTGTGGGCGTTAGTNNCGAATCCCACCCTCTCCGCCACAAACGGTGTGGTTAAGCATTCCTCGCGCATACTACCTGGCCGCGCGTCCAACTCTGCAAACCAGGTTGGATTGAGGTCATATCAATGAACGCTGGCCTGTTTGATAGCAGGGTCTCGGAGATTCGGATCGGTCCGCCCGAATCACCGCGGAACTCATTGTCTTGTGGTGCGTGGAATCGGCAGATAGACTGAGAATCGCGGCAAGAAATTCACATATGAGATTATTAACATAGAGGGGTTTCTGCCTTCATGAGATGGTAACGGAAAGGACGAGTTCACATGAAGAGACTCTCTGTTCTCATTACTGTGCTTCTGATAGTCGGTGCCCAGTTGGTTACCACCGGAGGGCGAGCCTTCGCCACCCCCGTGTGGACCCCGGTAGAGAGCAGTAGAACTTGGCAGGCAGTTGCCATGTCGGCGGACGGGACAAGGCAGACCGCGGTCGTCGCGGGTGGCGGTCAGATTTACACGTCCTCCGATCATGGCGCGACCTGGACGCCACGTGACAGCAACAGAGACTGGCGGGGCGTCGCCATATCGGCGGACGGGACAAGGCAGACTGCGGTCGCTTATGGCGACCAGATCTACACTTCCACCGATTACGGAACGACCTGGACGCCACGTGACAACATCAGAGACTGGCGGTCAGTCGCCATGTCGGCTGACGGGAGCAAACAGACCGCGGTGGTCTTCAACGNNATAAGATATATACATCCGCCGATTACGGCGCGACCTGGACGCCACGTGACTATGTTGGATACTGGCGATCCGTTGCCATGTCGGCTGACGGAACGAAGCAGACCGCGGACGGTCAGGGCATCCTGTACACCTCCGCCGATTCCGGCACGACCTGGACAGCACGCGCCAGCAGAGACTGGGATTCGGTTGCCATGTCGGCTGATGGGAGGAAGCAGACCGCGACCGCCTGGAGTGATGACAGAATATACACCTCCACTGATTACGGTGCGACCTGGACGGCACGTGGCATCATCGCGGGCTGGATCTCTGTTGCCATGTCAGCGGACGGGACAGGGCAGACTGCGCTAGTCTGGGGTGGCCAGATATACACATCTTCCGATACTGGCGCGACCTGGACTGCGATGGAAAGCGCGAGACAGTGGCGGGGCGTCGCCATGTCGGCGGATGGCACCAAGAAGACGGCGGTCGTCCAAGATGGCCAGATATACACTTTCAGTGCCGTCGCTCCGACGGTTACGACTACGACCCCGGCATCGATCACCGCTACGCGCGCATCCTCAGGGGGCAACGTAACTGATGATGGTGGGGACCCCGTGACCGCGCGCGGCGTGTGCTGGNNATACAACAGACGGAACGGGAACGGGGCTGTTCACCAGCAGCATGACCGGGCTTGACCCCTCAACCACCTACCACGTACGTGCTTATGCGAAAAACGACGTGGGAACCAGTTACGGCAGCGACGCGACGTTCACAACCCTTAGCAACTCCTCCACCTGGTACCT
>PMDX01000127.1:0-7577 GCA_003154635.1 Actinomycetota bacterium
CCGAGGAGCAGAAGCAGCGGTACGTGGTGCCGGCCATCAGGGGAGAGAAGATCGCGTGCCTCGGGATAACCGAGCCGGACGCGGGGTCGGACGTCTCCCGCGTCAGCACGTTCGCCGAGAAGGTCGACGGCGGATGGCGCGTGAACGGCAACAAGATTTTCATCACCAACGGGTACCGCGCTGATTTCATGACCATGCTCGCGCGAACGGAGAAGCGGAGCGGGTACAAGGGCATGAGCCTTTTCCTCGTCGACACCGACACGCCTGGTTACAACGTGTCCCGCAAGCTGGAGAAGGTCGGGCAGTGGTCCTCTGACACCGCCGAGATCTTCTTCGAGGACATGCTGCTGCCCGAGGATGCCCTCCTCGGGGAGGAGGGTCGCGGCTTCTACAACATCATGTGGGAACTGCAGGCCGAGAGGCTCACGGTCGCGGCGGCGTGCGTTGCCACCGCCAGCGACGTCCTCGACACCGCGGTCAACTACGCGCGGGAGCGCGAGCAGTTCGGCAAGCCAATCATCAAGAACCAGGCACTCGCGCACAGGGTAGCCGACCTGTACACGCAGATCGAGGCCGCCCGGTCGCTGACGTACCTGACCGCCTGGCGCTACGACCACGGTGAGTACCCTGTCAAGGAGATATCGATGGCAAAGCTGCTCGCCACCAGGGTCGCGTTCGAGGTCGCCGACGAGGCCATGCAGATAATGGGCGGATACGGCTACATGATGGAGTACCCCGTCCAGCGCGCCTGGCGCGACATCCGCATCGCCCGCATCGGAGGCGGCACCGACGAAATCATGCGCGAAGTAATCTGCACCGCACTCGGCCTTTGACGGGGCAGGAAATCGCCTCCGGGGATGGAATTGGTGGGGTGGGTAAGGGCGAGAAGGTGTGGAACGGCCCCGAGGATAGGAGCGCCCCATGGATAGCGCCGTTCTCATGGCAGCGTGGAAAAGCATGCCGGACCCGGGATTGATGCCCCCCGTGCAGTCGCCTGACAGGGAAAAGGAAAAGGCGGACGCCCGGGAGGTAACCGTCAATGCCGAGCCGGCACGTCCCGGGAAGTAACTTCGCGAGGCCACACAACCGTATATCTTGGCGTCAGTATGCTTTCGCATGCCTCTACGGCGTCTGATTTCTCCTGAATCGCCGGACCGGGGAAAGGGAGGCACATGCTCAAAGTCATCTTGAGAAACATGTGGCGGCGCAAGGCTCGAACATTCCTGACGGTCTTTGGGATCGTAGTCGGCATATTTGCGCTGACCGTACTCGGCGGCCTCTCCGCGAGGCTTACCCAGCAGGTGAAAGGAGCCAAGAGCTGGTTCACAAACTCCATCTCCATCGTGCCCACCGGCGGGAGCCTTTTCGGCGGTGGTGAGAACCAGTTCTTCACTCTCTCCAAGGTGCAAGAGGTACAAAACGTCCCCGGCGTAAAAGAGGCGATAGCGGGCATCGGGCTGCTGGTGAAAAGTTCGCAGACGTTCTCATTCGGAGCGCCGGATCTCATCATCGGGCTCGACCTGTCCCGCTCTCAGGACCTCTTGAAACAGCTCCACGTGGACAAAGGTCGGGGCCTTACCAGCGGGGACAGGGGAAAGGTGCTGCTCGGCTCTACGCTCGCAAACAAGCTCGGAGCGCAGGTCGGCGGTACGGTGGACCTGAGAGGCCGGCAGTTCGAGGTGGTCGGCATATTGCAGCCGACACTGGCGGCACCGGATACATTCGCCTTCGTCTCTTACAAGGACGCCCTCGAGCTTTTCTTCAAAGCCAACCCGTTTATAACCAGGGGCCAGCCGATTACCAGCGTCATCTACGCGACCTGGGACAAGGGCGCAAACCCGGAGGTCGTCTCAAACAGGATCTCCAAGCAGGTTTCGGGCGTCAGGGTGATCTCCCCGAAGGAAGCCGAGAAACAGATATCCCAGTTCAGCCTGATATTCAACGCCATCCTGTTCGGCATCGCGTTCATCGCCCTCGTCGTCGGTGGACTCTCCATTATCAATACCATGGTCATGTCGGTTTCGGAGCGCACGAAAGAGATCGGCCTCAAGCGGGCGATCGGCGCCGACACGCGCACCATCCTCGGCGAGTACCTGCTGGAGTCCTCGGTGATCGGCTTGCTGGGAGGGCTCATCGGGATGGGCGTCGGGCTTCTGGCCATCTTGTTGCTCAACGACGCAACGAAGTCGAACAACGTGACCGTTTTCGCCATAAGCTGGCTGGTGGTCGTCGGCCCCGTGATATTCGCCACGGTGCTTGGGACCCTTGCCGGGATATTCCCCGCGCTCAGGGCGTCCAGGCTCAGGCCCGTCGAATCACTCAGGGAGGATTGAGAGATGGCAAACGTCGTTCTGGAAAACCTCGCCAAGATATACGCGGAAGGCGACACCGAGGAGGTCAGGGCGGTCAACGGAATAAACCTGTCCGTCGAAAAGGGGGAGTTCCTCGCGATAGTCGGGCCATCGGGCTCGGGCAAGTCGACCCTGCTCAACCTCATCGGCTGCCTCGACGTGCCGACGTCAGGCCACGTCTTCATCGACGGAGTCGACACGCAGGGGCTCAACGAGAAGGAGCTGACGCGGATCAGGCGCGAGAAGGTGGGTTTTGTGTTCCAGGACTTCAACCTCCTGCCCGTCCTGAACGCTTTCGAAAACGTCATCTTGCCCCTGAGGTATCTGAAGGTCGCCGGCCACGAGCGCGAGCGGAGGGCGAAGGAGGCTCTCGACCTGGTGAGCCTCAGCAACAGGTCCAAGAGCAGGCCCTCGCAGCTCTCGGGCGGGGAGCGTCAAAGGGTCGCGATAGCCAGGGCGCTTATCACGAACCCCTCCCTTGTGCTCGCCGACGAGCCGACGGGTGAGCTGGACACGGTTAACACGTGCCGGATCATCGAGGTGATGCGCGAGCTGAACGACAAGCTCAACCAGACATTCGCGATAGTCACACACGACCCCATGGTCGCCGGTTATACCCGTCGCATCGTCACCCTGCGAGACGGCTCGGTCGAATCCGACCTCTCCCAGCAACCCGCCGACCTCCACTGCGACGACAAACCATCGATCTAATCCCCTCACCCTCGAGGGGAGCGGGTCAGGGTGGGGGTGGCGTTAACGGCCCCCCACAAGGAACACACATAGGGGTTCGAAAAGCCATGACGAAGAAGTCCCTGCACAGTTGATGAAAGGAGTTCGCGATGGCCAACCTGAAATACCTGAGCCCCGAGTGGGTCGAAGAGGCCCGCAAGCGACTCGACGAACAGCTCACCCCCGAGAAGCTGAAAAGTATGACCAGCTCCATGACCAATATCTACGAGAACACCCCCGACGGAAAAGACAAATACCTCCTCGTTGTGATCGAAGACGGTGTCATCACAAAATTCGAGGTCGGCGAGGGCGACCCGCCGAAGGCGGAGTTCAAGATCATCGCCGACTACAACATCTTCGCGCAGATATCCCGCGGCGAGCTGGGCGCGGTAAGGGCTCTCACGGGGCGCAAGATCTCGCTACGCGGCAACATGGCCAAAGCGCTGCGGCTCGCGCCGCTGGTAGACAAGCTGAACAAGGTGCTGGCCACCATTCCCGCCGATTATTGAAATGGGGTGACGGAGATGCCAGTCGCGGACACGGCAAACGACCTGTACAAGGTAGACATACAGAAGCGTATCAAGGATATCCAGGCGCTCATGGGCGAGCGCGGCCTCGACGTGTACCTGGGCTCACGCATCCGGACGATGAGCTTCATCGTGGACGCCTTCGTCCCGTGGCGCAGCTTCATGATAATCCCCGCCGAGGGTGAGCCGACGCTCTTCACCTTTGTCATAGACGCAGCCAGGGTCCTCAGCGAGACGTGGATGGACGAAGACCACGTGCGCGGGTACTTCGGCGCCGGCGGGGCGGACCAGATCGAGGCCATAAAGTACTTCATCGAAGATGAGCTCGGTCTCGACAAAGGCCTGCTCGGGTACGAGTCCGGCATGGCCACGTATACCGCCGAGGGATGGATGACACACTACGAGTACCAGGCGTTCCNNGTGGACGCCGGCCAGGCGGCCGCGCGCGCCGCGATCGAGAACGGCGGCTGGAAGGGGATGACGGAGACGGAGCTCGGGGGGATAGCGGCGCTCGCGATGCGCCGTGAGGGTAGCGTCTCGGAGTGGAACTTCGCGGGCTTGAACGAGATATCCAGCGGTTGGCGAACGGGCCTGGGGGCCTGCACGCCTCCTACCGTAAAAGAGTTCGCCGCCGGCGAGCCTCTCATGTTCGACCTTCACGGCATGTTCAAGCTGGCCCTTGGGGACCACTCCCACAACTACCTGCTGGCCCCGGTTACCGACCGTCAGCGCTGGCACGCGGATAACTTCGTAGCCTGCGTCCAGTTCGTGGCGGACCGCTATAAGGCGGGCGCTACCCCGGGTGGTCTCATCACCGACCTCGGGCAGTTCGCGGAGGACCGCGATTGTTCCGACTTCATCCTGCCCGGCGTCGAGCACGGCATAGGGCTGTTCGGGGACGAGTGGCGCGTCGGCGCCAAGATGGACGTGCCTATCCCGTACTGGACCGACCCCGATCACGCTTACCAGGAGAACGAGATGGTCATCCTGGCAATGCAGTACGCCGCCAATGAGGATGACATCGGATTCCGCTACGAGAACCCCATAGTCATAAACAAAAACGGCTGCGAGCTTACATCCAGGTACCCTCTCTCAATCGAAGAGATCGAGTAATCCCTCCCCCCTCGGAGGGTCATGGTGGGGGTGGCATTGACGCGTGCGCCACCGTTGCCGGGTTCAGATGTATCATGAGACGTTGAAAAGCTTGATGTGGAGGTAAATTTGAGCGAGCAGGTAACGCCGATAAAACTGGGGATGGTGAACGCCTACCTGTTGAGGGCCGGGGACGGGTTCGTGCTCGTGGACACGGGCGTTCCGGAATCGTGGGATGACCTCGAGGCCGCGCTGAAGTCCGCGGGCGCGCTTCCGGAAAGGTTGAAGCTCGTGGTGATAACGCATGGGGACTTCGACCACACGGGCGGCTGCGCGAAGCTGCAGAAGCGATACGGTGCCAGGATCGCCATGCACCAGGGCGATGCCCCGATGGCCGAGACGGGCACCCCGCTGAAGCGCGATGTCAGCCGGTTGGGCAGGTTCCTCATGTGGATGAACAAGAGGCGCAAAGACAGGCCCGAGTTCGAGAAGTTCAAACCGGATATCTTCTTGACCGATGGGCAGAGCCTCGAAGAATACGGGGTCGATGCCAGGATCGTGTTCCTCCCGGGACATACGCCCGGCTCCCTCGGCATCCTGATGAGCAACGGCGACATGATATCCGGCGACACGCTGTCGAACATGTTCAAGCCCGGGACAAGTCCTTTCATTGCCGACCGTGACGAGCTTCTGAGCAGTATCACGAAGCTCAAATCAATGGACCTGAGGACGATATACCCCGGCCACGGCAAACCGTTCCCCGCGGAAAGGCTGTCCAAGATCTCGACCTAGCGGCGAGCCCGTATACTTCAGGTGTTCAAGAGGTGTCTTGCTAGGAACTCCGCCTGCAACTCCACCACCTGCTCGAACTCCTCCCCTACGTATACATCGAAGTGACCGACCTTGCGCGATACCATCTCGGCGTCCTTCATCTTTGCGACCGCTCTTCTCACTGATGACTGAGGAACCAGCGTATCTTTGTCCGCACCTATCACCAGGACCGGACAGTCGACACGGGCCGCGTACATGGTGGGGCGGTATAGCGGAAGGGCAAGGCTGATCCTCGCGGGAGCGAAGTTCTTCCACGTCATGCCCGCCGGCACGAGCGCCATCGCGCCATCGAAAGCATCCGGGGTGTTCATCAACCCGAAAGAATCCGGCCTGGCGATGACCGGGACGTTATGCGGAGAGCGAAATGTCACCATACTGAACGCGTCGCGCAACGCGTGATACGAAGCTTGCAGCACGAAGCCTGGCTTGAAGTTCATCGCGACGGCCAGCCCGTCAACAAAAGGCACCTGTGAAACCACGGCTCGCACAGGTGGGAACTTCGCGGCGGCGACCAGCACGTGGCCGCCGCTGAAAGACGTCCCCCAGAGGCCCATGCGCCCGCCGTCAACCTCCCGCATTCCCCTGACATGTTCGATCGCGGCGCCCCAATCCTGGATGTGACGGCGGGGGCTCACGAGGTTTCTCGGTTGCCCCGAGCTATCGCCGAAATTCCTGTAGTCGAAAAGGAAGACCGCGAGGCCCCTTGCCGCAAACCGCTCGGCGTAGGCGGGCAGCCTGAACACCCTCTCCGCCCCGAAGCCGTGCGCCATCACGACGACGGGAGACCTCTCACCCTCGGGAAGATATAGCGTGCCGGCGCACGGCGTCCCCCGGCTAATGAACGTCGATGCCCTCTCCGTCCTTGCGACCATTTCCATTTCCGTCCCCCTCCCCCGGCGTCCCGGAGTCTTTGCGGACGGGTCTTCGCACCCTGGCGAGCATACCCTTCTCGTCAAGCGTGTACAACGCGAAGACCAGCAGGTAGAGCAACGTCACTACTATGACCATGTCGAGGTAATGGATAGCCAGGAATGCGTAGAGGTATAGCCACGTGTCGTAGACGAGGCGGTCGACCACATTGTATCCGGGCGTCTTCAGCTTCACGACCTGGTACCGCGTTCCCGACGGTGAGACGCTCACGCGGATATAGTGAAAGAAGTAGTGTTGGGGGTTTGTGCCTGCCAGCTCGCCACCCCCGCCACCGGTGATGATGTACGGCGTCTTGCCCCAGACCCCACGGTCGTACTCGTGGATGTGTGATGCGAATAGCATCGTCACGTGGTAGTTGTCGAACATCGCGTTAAGCTCGCCTGCGTTCCTGGGGCTCGCGAGGGCATGCTTCAACCCGAAGCCGGAGGTGCGCGTGTCGTATAGCGGAACGTGCATGAAGACGAAACGGTACTTGAATGCCTGGCTCTTCTGCAACTGCGATGTGAGCCACGCCTTCTGCCACGGGTCGAGCCCGACGGTATTGGCGTCATCGACCACGATGAAATAAGCCTGCCCGACCGTGAACGAATAGTAGTACGGGCCCATGATGTCGTAGTAGAGCCCCCGCCCGTTCGAGTACAGCTCGTGGTTGCCTATATTGGTCAGGAGCGGTTTTCGAAGGCGCCGAGCCTGGTTGATGAAGAAGCGGAACTTTACTATGTCGCCGCTGGCAACCAGGTCGCCGTTGTCGATGGCGAACGATGTGCTATCGGCGTTCACCTTGTTGATGAGGTTGCCGAATACGCTAACGGAGTTCTGGTTGTCGCCGAAGACAGCGAAAGAAAAGCTCGTCCGAGAGCGGTCGATTCGCTTCAGGCTCTTCGCGTTCCAATCCTGCCCCGGCGACTCCGCGACCGCCGAGCTTATCTTCACAGCCGTGGCCAGCAGAAGCACGACTAACACAACCGCAGCCACATATTTGTTGAATACTTTTTTCATCAAGCTTAAGTCTTGGGGGTCAGGCCTGTTTTTTCAAGTGGAAGAGAAAGAAGGGGTCAGGTCTTTTATTGTTTGCTATTTACCCCACATTTGTCATATCAAACGGGAAGGAATACCG
>PMDX01000127.1:7613-7737 GCA_003154635.1 Actinomycetota bacterium
GTCGGCGAGCATGCCACAGATTCCAGTCAACCGTGTAGGAAAGGCAGAATTCTTGATAAAATGTTGGCATTAGAGACGGCATATGAGTGATGTTGACAAAGGTGGGGTTGAGCCGTGACCCTCA
>PMDX01000107.1 GCA_003154635.1 Actinomycetota bacterium
AACCGAGTTCCTCAGGCCGATGGCGTATGGTCGGTAGCCGCTTCCGTCAGAGTTAACGATGAATATGGCGGCGCGGGTGGAGTCATCGGCGTTCGTCACGTTGGCCGAGGAGCCGACAGAGATCAGAAGCTTGTCCTTGTTCGGAGGCGGCAGGAACATGATTGTGCGCGTTACGTGCACCCCTCCTGAAGGGAGGTCGACAAGCTTCCGCTTTCCCGTCGCCCGCATGGTCGACTGGTTGTAGCTCCAGACCGAGAGCTGGTCGTTTTCCGCTATGTAGAGCCTGGTCGAGTCTGACGGGTCGAATGCGATGCCATGAGGAGTGTTCAGCCCATCGGCCACGACAACCCTGGAATCCGCGACGCCATTCTTATCCTTGTCCGGAAGGGCTATCACCTCACCGTTGCCCATCGCGCTTACAAGCAGGTTTCCGGCTCCGTCAAACGCAAGCACCCTGGGCGCCTTCAGGCCGTCAGCGAAGATCGACATGGAGAATCCGGGCGGGAGAGCCAGTGGAAGACCCGTCGTGTTTGTGCCTGCGGCGCTCGTGGAAGGCCGCGTGGCGGGCGCCGCTCTCTGGCTTCTGGTGATAGTCTTACTTGCCTTGCCACATGACAGTGCAACCACCATCAGGCTCAGGAGCAAGAGCGCGGACGCGATGCATGTTGCATATCTTCTCATTGTCGCTACCCCCGTTTGGAGCAATTCAACGCGGGGGTAGCGATTCCTGCGGTACCTTTGTCCGCCGCGATTCCGCTAGACGGCTGTGCGGTGGGAAGAAGTCCGCTTGGTGGACAACCGCTCGCGCTCGCCGGCTGGTGATTCGAGCGCCGCTCCGCCCAGTCTGTCGAGGAACTCGCGCTGCTGGACGTCCTGCTTGTGGCGTGCCTTTTCTGCCTTCATGCCCTGCCGCTCAGCCTTGCTGCGGTGCCTCAGCTCAGAGACGAAGTACTTGTTGACTGACTTCCACTTCTTGATCGTATGGTGGGCGTAGATGCTGATCGCCATGTCCCACCACCGGAAGGTAAGCCCGTACTTCCAGCACGTGAGGATCGAATAGAACTTGCGCATCGCCTTGAGACCGCTCCATTTCTGCAGTTGGAACGGGGTCATCCGCGCGGGCCGGAACACTACGTGGTGCCCCCCGTACTTGGCCCAGTCATCGACGAAGATGCGATCCTGGGCGTGGAGCTCGTCGTACGTCTCTGTACCCGGCAGGGGTATCAGCACCAGGAACTGCACGGTATCGATGCCGCATCGTTTTGCGAAGCGCACCGTCTCGAGTATCGTCTCCTTGTCATCATCGTCGGAGCCAAGCACGAACATCCCGTGCACCCTGATGCCGTATTCGTGGATGACTTTCACCGCGTGCTCGATGTCGGCGACGGTCTGCGACTTGCGGTAAGACTTGAGGGTCTCGGGGTTGATCGACTCGAGCCCGAGGAAAAGGTATTTGCATTTAGTGCTGCGCATGAGCTCCATCAGCTCTTTATCGTCCACGATGTCGACTCGGGCCTGGGCGAACCATTGCGGGGTAAGCCCCTTCTCTTTCATCTTGCGAAGGAGCTCTTTTGTGTGTTTTGGTGAGGCGGTGAAGTTGTCGTCGTAGAAGAANNGGGCAGCCGCGCGAGGTCATCACCGGTATGGTCTTGATCTTCTCGAAGCCGTCGATGAGCGTGAGATTCGGCCATGGAAGCGCGGTCAGGTCCTTGACGCGCTCGCGATCCGGGTTGTGATGGATGCCGTCCTCACCCATGTACGAGAGCCCGTCTATCGACTCGAGATCCGGCTCACCCGTTGTCAGGTACTTGATGAGCTCGACGAACGTGACCTCGCCCTCGCCCCGCACGACGAAGTCGACGCCCATTTCCAACGCCTCGTCCGGGAGGAACGACACGTGCGGCCCGCCTATCACAACGGGTATGTCGCGCGTCTCCTTGATGCGCTGGGCGAACTTGAAAGCAACCGGCGCCGTCGTAGTTATCGTCGAGATGCCTACCAGATCCGCCTCCATGACCTCTTTCCAGTCGAGCGATATCTCCTGGAAAAAGATCTTGACCTCGATGCCGAACTCCTTTTCGAGCACAGCGCCCAGCAACGGGAGCCCCAGCCTGGGCAGCTTAAACTTGCTGAAAACGTGAAAGCCCGGGGCTTTTGGTTCGATGAGGACTACTTTTTTTATCATGACCTTTCTTGGCAAAGAACGCCAAGCCCTCCAATCTGAAATTCGAGATTTGATCCGCAAATCTTGCCGCCGCTCTATTATTTATTAAGATATTCATCGAGCGTCATTACCTGCAACCCCTCCACCGCCCCGAGACCGGGCCTCACGGTGACGAGAGCCGTGGCTCCCGCCTCGAGCGCGGTCGCCAGGATGATGCAATCCGCCATTTTCAACCCGTGCTCGGCACGCAAGCCGGCGGCGCGGGAAGCTACCTCCTTGTCGACGGCCACCATCTGGAGATTGGGCATCTCGTGAAAAAACATACGGTAGAGGTCGACGAGGCTGTCCAGGCCGAGCTCCATGGGCCGGATGAGCACCTCGGCAAACGTGATGGTCGATACTATCCCGATACACTGACCGTCCTGCACCCGCTGGAGCACCTGGCTGGTCAGGTCGGACTGCTCCGCACCCTCGAAGTGGTGGATGAACACCGATGTATCGAGAGCGACCTTCTTGTGGTCGGCAAGCTCTTTCTTTACGCGCTTGTCTTTTGCCACGACTCCCTCTCCCCCTCGAGGTACTCACCCGATTCAGAACCGGACCAGACCTCGGCGCCCAATCCGCGCGCGAACTCAACGAGATTCTGCGGCCTGGGCAACATGACTACCATGCCATCCCTGTAGTCGAAGACGATCTTGTCGCCTTCCTTGATCTTGAGGACGTCACGGGCCTTTTTTGGTATGACGACCTGGTACTTGGAGCTTACCGTCGCGGTGTCCATTTTCGCTCCTTGTTTGAATTTTCCTCTTGATGGAGGAGTTTAACATATGTACTACCATTCTGCAATAAGTAAGGGCTATTGTTAAAAGGTCTTACCGATAGGAAATTTGTAGTAGGAACTTAAGCCTCTTCGTTCAACGCGCGTCCGGCTTTGGAGAGAGCGGGGTAGATATCTTGGAAGGCGGCAAACAACTCCTGGTAACGTGACGCGTTAGCCAGGTCCGGCTGGAACGTTTCGCGGAGCTTCAGGACCTTCTTGATGTGCTTGTAGTCGCCGAATATCCCGAGGCCGACCGCCACCGCCAAGGCTACCCCGAGCGCTCCAGCCTCCTGGGGGCAGGCGAGCGCTTCCACGGGCTTGCCCGTCACGTCGGCCATGATATGCATCCATGCGTCGCTCTTGGCCCCGCCACCGATCGCGCGAAGTGACTTGATGGGCATGCCGTGGCGTTCGACCTCCTCGACCATCCACCGGAGATTATAGGCGACTCCCTCGTACACCGCGCGAAGAAGGTGCTCGCGTCGGTGCTCGAGTGAGAGGTTGAAAAAGGATGCTCTGAGCGTCGTGTCGCCTACCGGCGAGCGCTCTCCGAACATCCATGGCGTGAAGACGAGGTTTTCCGCCCCGGGTTTCACACCGGCGACTATCTCGTCGAAGACGGCGAATATCGCCATCTCGTCAGGACCCGCCCTCTCCCTTTCCGCCGCTGTCGCGAGGTTGTCGGCGAACCACTTGAGGCAAAGGCCGGCGGTCTCCGACTCCCCCAGCATGATGAACATCGATGGGTCGGGAGAAGCCACCGAGACGATTCCGTTCTTCGGGATGTTCTTCGGTTTCGAGAGCGACAGGCAAAGCCAGCTCGAAGTGCCGAGGTAGACGTGAGCGTCGCCGTTCTCGAGGGCGCCGGAGCCGGTTGCCGCCGCTGGGATGTCCGCCATTCCCGCGATGACCGGCGTCCCTTCCGCCAGGCCCATATCCCGGGCAGCGGCGTCGGTAAGGCCGCCGACGATATCGATGCTCCTGCGCACCGTAGGCATCTTCTCCAGCGGAACGCTCACAAGCCTCGCCAGCATCGAAGACCACTCGCGAGTCTTGTTGTCCAGCAGGCCCGTACCTCCCGCGCCGGAGTGGTCCATCGAGAACTCACCGGTTGCCCGCAGAACCAGGTAGCCCGTCACGTCGAGAAACGCGTGGGTATCGGAGAAAAGCGCGGGCTCGTTATCCTTGAGCCAGGCCAGCTTGCAGACCACGTCCTTGCCGGTTGGAAGAGCGCCCGCGATAAGCGTGAAAATGCGCTTCCCTCCGAGGCGGCGGATGAGTCGCTCGGCCTGTTCGTCGGCGCGGCTATCGAGCCAGACTATCGCCTGGCTCAGCAGCTCGCCCGCCGCGTTCACAGGAATGATACCTATCATCTGGCCCGCAAAGCCGATGCCCCTGACGCGGGACGGGTCGACGCCTGTCTCGTCGAGGAGCCGGCGCGTACCCGCGGTGACGGCGCGCCACCAGTCTTCCGGGTCCTGTTCGGCCCAGTTCGGCCTGGGATAGCTGACTTTGTACGGCTGGAAAGCCCCCGCGATGATGTTACCGTCTGTGTCGGCGAGAACAGACTTGCTCCCGCCCGTACCTACATCATGCCCGATGAGAAGATCGGCCATCCGCCCTCACGATCACAGTTTGAAGTCGACGCTCTGTACGTTACCGTCTTTGTCGACATGTTCGATGAAAATTGGGACGCCGCCTTCGCCCATGCTTGTACCTTTGAGGACCTGCCCGGCGAGCTCGAGCATGTCGGCTGGCACGACGCCCGCCTCGGGCGGGAATACTCCCTTCTTGGTTATCTGACCACGGCTCATCATGATGACACCGAGAGCGGCAGGGATACCCGTGCCTTCCCCCGCGCCCGCGCCTTTGGAGAACATCGAAAAGACGTATGCGTGTGGGTCGCCGTCCTTAGTGCCCTTGACCTCGACCTTGAGACAGCCGGTCGGCTCCCTCAGGCCGGCGGCTTTGATGAAACCAGGCCGCCTGGAGATAATGTACTGGACCGCGAACTCGATCGGGACGACCTCGCAACCCTGCACTATCAGCGGTTCCTCGGTGCATATGCCGAGCGCAACCGTATCCATCGTGAGCTGGAAGTAATCCAGGGGCAGCACGAAGCCCATGTTGGTGACGCGCTTCACGCCTTTGAAGTGCTTCGGCATGGTTATGGTCTCGGGATGCGGGTACGGGTAGACAGGAAAAGTGCCGATACCTTTGAACTCGGTGTCGGTCACAAACTTCCGCCCGCTCTCCTCGAGCATCCTCACGCTGATGAACTCACCGTCGACAAATAACGGGATATCGCTGGTCATCGCGTGGATGCGGTGCTTGATGACGCCTCCCCCCTCGGAGGGTTCGCCGCCGTGTGCGTGGTAGATGTTTACCTCTTCGACCTGGTCGAGCATCGTGTCGGCGCACCAGCGCGCGATGACGTTCGCCATACCTGGCGAGTTGCCCATACCGATGAGGGCGCTGATGCCGGCGGCTTTTGCCTCATCGTCGAGCTCGAGCATCCGCTCGGTCGCGTCGAGGTCGTCACAGACATCGACGTAGTCCACGCCCGCTTCGATGGCGGCCATGAGTATGGGAGGTCCGTACGTATAGAAAGGACCGACGGTGTTCAGTACTATCTTCGAGCCCTCTATCGCGGCCTTGAGACTCGCCGGATCGTCGGCGTCGACCTCGATGGCGGACACCTTGTCGCTAAGGCTTTCCGCGGCTTCGCAGGCAGCGTCGTAACGCTTCTCGCCTATCACTATCTCGTCGAAGAAGTCCAACGAGTCAAGGGTCTTGACGGCGACGCTCCCGATGCCGCCGCATCCCCCGAGCACGGTTATCTTTGACATCTCATACCTCCATATTTCATGACAGGGGCCGGCCGGTCAGGCGCCGACGAACCCGTCGAAGATGCGGACGGCCTCGACCGCGTCACGGCCGACCGCGTCCACGCCCATCCTCCGAGCGAGCTCATCGGTAGTGCAGGCGCCCCCGATGGCGATCTTGATCTGGTCGCGGAGGCCGGCCGCCTCCAGTGCGCGAACCACTGCTCCTATCGATTCGACCATAGGAGTGAGAAGGACCGAAAGACCTACGGCAACCGCGTTGTTGGCGCGGACAGCTTCAACTACCTTGTCCTCGGGGACGTCCGTCCCGAGATCTATTACCTCGTAACCGGTACTGGAGAGCATCGTGCCGACGAGGTTCTTGCCTATATCGTGGACGTCACCTTTGACCGTACAAAGTACCACGGCCCCTTTTACCCCCATGCTTCCGGCTTGAAGCCGGGGCTCCAGCACTTCGAGCCCTTCTTTCATACCTTCGCCGGCGAGCACGAGGTCGGCCAGGAAGTACTCTCCGCTCTCGAACAGCTCACCTACGCCGACCATGCCGGCGCACATGCTCTGGAGAATTGCGTTGGGGTCTTCGCCGGAATCCAGCGCATCGCGGACGAGCGGTGCAATCGCATCCAGATCGAGGTCTGTGACCGCCCGTTTGACCTTCTCCAGGTAATCCCCCATCGATCCCTCCCTGCCGGTCTCGCTTCTTGAGCGGAGTCAGGTAATGACTACTATACGCTCAGTGGGTAGCGCCCGTACTCCCGGCCCGCTTCCACCATCCATCGAAGTCTCTCCACGGATATCGCCGGGTGGCTGTGGTCAGGGCCGAGGATATAACCTCCGCCCGGTCCGGCATCATGGATCGCGCGGCGCACTGCTTCGAAGACCTCTTCCCTGGAGGCATCGACGAGAATGTGAGAGACGTCGATGTTGCCTATCAGGCACATGCGGTCGCCGACGAGCTCCTTTGCCCTGGAAAGCTCCATGCCGGCCGTCGGCTCCAGCGGGTGTACCGCATCGAACCCCCAGTCGGCAAACCGCTCCAGCAGGGACTCCGTGTTCCCGCAAGAGTGGATAACGATCTTCAATCCAAGGGAGTGCGCCGTCTCGGTTATCCGCCGGTAAGAATCGCCGAACAGTTCCTCGATCATCTTTGGGTTGAGCATCGGCCCGGAGCGATAACACAGGTCGTCCGTGTAGATAGCGCCCGGGATTCCCGCATCGGCTTCAGCCTCGAGTAGCACGCAGAAAAGGTCGGTGTAGAATCTCACCATGCGGTCTATCAAGCTTCGCTCCTTGCGGATCGAGATGACGAAGCGCTCGAAGCCCATGGGCTGCCAGATGCTCTCGAAGATACCGTAGTTGCAGAAACCGAAGATGAACAACCTCTCGCCAAAGCTCTTCTGGATGCGACCGAACACCCTGTTGACCTTCTCCGGCAACCTGAAGATGGGCTTCTTGTCCCAGGCGTCCCATGCTGAAGGGCTCGTTATCAGGCCGGTCCGGTATATAGGGTTGCCCATATTGCCTTTTTCGTCCATCGCAAAGTCGTTCACTCTGCCGAAAATATCCGTGATAGTCCTGGAATCGGCAAGGCGTAATACCGGGAAGTAAGGTAGCCAGACAGAGTCATAACCCATTCTTACGGCAGCCTCCGCGCCAAGGTTCGTCAACTGCTCGAGGACCTTGTCAAGCACGAAAGCGGTGTTTACGTGAGGCAGGACCTTATCAAGCAGATCGGAGACGCGCGGGTTGGCGATCAACGGCCCGAGCGGGCTCGGTTTCTTGCCGAGGATCTCGATGTCAGTGGAGAACTCGTTCATGAGATCGAACGTCGGTACGCGGTCGGGCTCTCTGAGTTCGAGTGCGGCTCGCACCCTCTCGTGGCTTGCTGACATAGGCAGGATCCTTTCGCTCCAAAGCGATTTCATATTCTCCGATTCCGCCAACCCCTGTCAATGCGCGGGAGATAAAATCGGGGTCAGGTCTTTTATTGTTNNACAATAAAAGACCTGACCCCGATTCTGACCCCGATTCTCCCACCCCGATTCTCCCATTGTGGCAGAATAAGGGTGCCAGGAGTTTGCCGCGCGGCACCGTCGACCAGGAAAGGAGTGGGCGATGGACGGCAAAGAGAGAATGCTCGAGGCGTTCGCGCTTCGCGAAGCCGACAGGGTCCCGGTCTGGGAGATGGCCTTCAACGAGGAGTCGATCATAAAGCTCGCCGCTTTCTTCACCGACGACCTGCCCCCACTGAAATTCGCACAGCAGATGACACCCGAGGAGAAGTTGAAACTGATCGGCGCACTGTTCACCGTGATCCGGGAGTTGGAGCTGGACGGCATCTCGTCGATTTCCCTCATGAACACCGAGCCGGTCGGTGACAACCTCGTCAGGGACGGCTGGGGGAGGGTGCTGCGCGTGAGCGAGGAGGGCGAGGCGACAGCGGTCAGCGGGCCGGTGTCCGGCCCTGCGGACATCAAGGACATAAAGCCGTACCATCCGGAACAATCCGAGCTCCTTATGCTCATGGCGGCGAAAGGCAGTTTCGGCGAAGAGATCGCGCAGGTGTTCGTGCAGCCGGGTCCGTTCCGCGAGAGCTGGACGTTCCTCGGGAGCATGGAGAAGCTTCTCTTCTACTACATCAAGAACCCGGATTTCGTTCACGCCCTCGCCCGCCTCGCGACCGATTTCATCCTCGAGGTCGTTGACATGGCCGTGGAGCTCGGCGCGGATATCATCGGGCTCGACGGCGATCTCGCTTTCAGCCAGACCACGCTGATGGCCCCGGACCATTACTACGAGTACATCCTGCCTTATCACAAGGAGATCACCGAGAGGGTCCACGGGCACGGAAAGCTCATCTTCAAGCACTCCGACGGCAATATGTCACCCATTATGGACGGCATCGTAGAGGCGGGCTTCGACGGGTTCCACCCGGTCCAGCCACAATGCATGGACATATCCGAGGTCAAGGCGAAGTACGGCGATCGGCTTACCATACTGGGCAATATCGACTGCATGCACCTGCTGCCGTTCGGAACCGAGCAGGAAGTCGAGCGATCGGTCAGACAGACGATCGGCGCGGCGGCGCCGGGCGGGGGCTACATCATCAGCTCGTCAAACTCAATTCACCCCGGGGTCAAGCCGGAGAATTACATCGCGATGGTCAAGGCGGCGCGCAAGTACGGGTCTTATCCCATCGATGTCGAGGGATGAGGAGGCACCATGGAAGAGCTCGTCTCGAAGTTGAAAGAAGCAGTGATCTCCGGCGAAGATACCGATGCCAGAGCACTCGTCGAAGAAGGCCTGGACGGCGGCATGAGCCCACGGGACATCCTCGAGCGGGCCATGATGCCCGCAATGGAAGATATCGGGGTTCGATTCTCGAAGGGTGAGGCGTTTATTCCCGAGCTGATCGTCGCGGCGTATGCCATGGAAGCGGGCATGGAGGTACTGAAGCCACGCATGTCCGGCGCCGGTGAAGGCGGCGGCAAGGTCGTGCTGGGTACGGTCGCGGGCGATATCCACTCCATCGGAAAGAACCTTGTGCGAATGTGCCTTGAAGGAGCCGGCTTCGACGTCATCGATATAGGTGAGAACAAGACAACCGAGCAGTTCGTGCAGGCTTATAAAGAGCATAATCCGAGAATACTGGGTCTATCGGCGCTCCTCAGCTCTACGATGCTCCACATGCACGACGTCATCCTTGCGGTCCGGGCCGTCGACTCCGATGCGAGGATAATGGTCGGAGGTGCTCCCCTCACGCGGGACTTCGCCGACAGCATAGGCGCAACCGCATACGCTCAAAACGCCTTCGAAGCAGCTGTCATCGCCCGAAGACTCTAGTGTTCCGTCCCACAGGTAACTTGACGCACCGAGAGTGTCGGGGCGCCGCGCCTGCAAGGCGCGCGACCGAGTCGTACTCGGTAAGTACGATGAGAGAGCGGAACGAAGCAGGAGTGGATGGAGCGGCGCTCGAATGC
>PMDX01000262.1 GCA_003154635.1 Actinomycetota bacterium
TCTGAGATAGTAAGACATGCCGAGCTCGTCTGCCTTCTCACGGCTCATCAGGAGCGCGGCGCACGCCCCGGTCGTGAGCGGCGAGCTGGTCGCAGCCGTCACGATGCCGTCGGCGGCGAAGGCGGGCTTCATGCCGGCCATNNGACGGGCACGATCTCGTCGTCGAACTTGCCGGCGTCTCGCGCGGCCCTGGCGCGGAGGTGGCTATGGTAAGCTACCAGCTCCTGGTCCTCGCGGGTAATGCCAAGGACCCTCGACATCTTCTCGGAGTTCGAGCCCATAGGCAGCTCAGCCATCTCCCAGTAGTTTGCCAGGCGCGGCGCGAAATCCATGCCCACGCCCATGCCGACGTTCATCATGTCCTCGACGCCCGATGCGACGTAGATGTCACCTTCGTCTGCCATAATGGCTCGGGCGGCATGCTCGAGCGCGGCCATCCCGGAGGGGCATTGCTGACCTATGGTGTTGCTGGGGACATCCACGGGCAGGCCGGACGCGAGCCATCCGAACCTCGCGATGTCGTTCTGCATCCCCGTCTGGTTGGCGGCTCCGCAGAAGACGGCCTCAACCTCTTCAGGTTTTATCTGGGGATTTCGCTTGAACAGTTCCTCATAGACGACTGTCAGGAGCTCATCCGGCCTGAGCGTTCGGAACCATCCCTTGGCAGGGTGAGCCCTGGCGTTGGCAGTCCGGACACCATCGACCAACACGCATTCCTTTATCTCCGCCATGTTTCCCTCCATTCACTCAAGCCTGCTGGTCCCGGGAGCGGGGAGCAACCCGTGCAGGATTCTTTGCCCTTGTTTCGGCGGGCAATTCACTACTATAAGGAATTATATTGATTAGAGGCCTACATGCAATATCATGACCTGAATGTCAGTTTTCTTGCTTTTCTTATTGATAGAAGTGATTATTGATATGGTCAGGTAAGGCTCGCGGACGTCGGTGAGGAATGACATGGACGTGCAGGTTTACTGCCCGAACCCCAAATGCGGCAAGTACTGGGGAACAGCCGAGCCGGTTGGGCCCGGTTACGAATGGAGACCGGTGCTGCCACGTCCTGACTTCGCCGCATATTTCGACAGCAAAAAGAAGTGTTGGTTCTGTGCGCAATGTGGGGTTGAGATCCCTGCTCACCTGGTCGGGTCTCAGCCACAGTTATGGTTGAGTGACTGCGCGCAGTTTCCTTTCGATACACCCAAGCCAGCTTTGGTCGGACATGCAAACTTGGGAAAACCCATCTGGAAAAGGGACGCTGCCAGGGAGGCCGCCATCATAAGGCACCTCGGCGACTGGTTTTCGTGGTGGTAGCTCCCTCGAGGTGAGAACGCCTGCTGACGGCGGGACCTCAAACAGGGGGTATCTATTTGATCAATTGCAGCGACTGTTTGAACTCGTCCGTTCCCGCGACCTCGAGAATCTCGTAGATGACCATCTCGGTGGAGCTAATGACCGCTCCGGCATCGCGCATTCGCCCTAATGCAACGTTCTTGTTCTCGAGAGCGCGAGAGCCGCAGGCGTCGCTTATGACGTGCACGCTATGGTCTGGCAAGAGGTGCAGGGCGGTCTGAGTGACGCAGATGTGGCTCTCGATTCCACAGATGACCACGGTTTTCTTTCGGAGCCTGGAGAGGGCCTCGAGGAACTCCGGCCTCTTTACCGCGTCGAACTCGAGTTTCATGATGGGGGAGAAGCCGGCGATCTCGTCGCTCAGCTCCGGCACTGTGGGGCCAAGCTTTTCCTGCTCCGTGACAACGACCGGCATGCCAACGATGCCAGCGAATTTCGCGAGCTTGATCGCGTTGTCGAGCACGTCGTCCTTGTCGTTTATGACGTTAAGAAGCTTTCCCTGGATATCTATGACCAAAAGAACGCAATCGTCCGGGTCTATCAGCTTGCCTGCGGCGTTCATATTAACACCCTCCATGTTTCGGCTTTTCGGCTTCGTTCAAAGGTGCGCACTGTGACCCTGGCGCCGGACCGAGATTTTATCACATGACGTTCATTACAGGCCTTGTGATCATAGCGAGTTCGCTGGCCCTTGACCGGCGAACACAAAGTGCATAATATACTGACCAGTCAGTTTGTTCATATGGCATGAGAGGCAACGATTACGACGCGGAAACTCTTGGAGAGAGAGCAACAACGGCGTGGAAACGGACTTGGTACACGTGATGAGAAGGAGGTACTGGGATGGATGTTCCTGAGAACGTGGGGATCAAGGAGTACTTTGACGACTACGTCCCGAAAATCTTCGCCGAGCAAGTAGGCGGCGGGGCTATCCTCGGCATGGATGGCACCCTGCTCGGGTTGGAGTTCGACATCGGAGACGGTGAAAAACAGAAATACGGTCTCATCGTAAAAGACGCAAAGGACCTCGAGGTCCAGAAAGGCGCGGTGGAAAAGCCGCTGGTCAGGCTCGAGATGACAGAGGATGTGTGGCGCAAGGCTGTCACCGGCAAGATGGGCGCCGTGACAGATACGTTCACCGATGTTAGTACGATGTCGCGCAACAAGTACGACCGGCTCCAGAATGTCAGCGGCATGTTGACACTCGATCTCACGCTCGCCGACGGCGGCAACGCGCAGATAAGGGTGATCTTCAACGAATCGGAGACCCCTGCCACAACGTTTAAGTGCTCGCAGGATGACTGGGTAGCGATGAGCCAGGGAAAGCTCGCAGGCCCAACGGCCTTCATGAGCGGAGCGCTCAAGATCGAAGGCGATATGGCTTTCGCCCTGGGGCTTTCGAGCATGGTAAGTTAATGCTCTGACCCCGCATCCGGGCGACCCGGGAGACCGCCCTTGAGTGTCATGATTTCCCCTCGAGGGAGGCTGTTTGTGCCACCCCCACCCCGGCCCTCCCCCCTCGAGGAGGGAAGAGAGGCTAGCGTTTGGTGGATTTCTTTCGATTGGGGGAGCGAGGTGCGATGACTTTTGAGAGAAGCCTGTCCATATCGATGTTCGGGAGGGCGAGAGCCCGGGAGTGATAGCCGACTATCATATCGGCGAGCGATTCGACATCGGTCCATTTCTTCTGAAGCAGGAGGTCCATGATTATATAGACGATCGAACCCATTGCTACCGCCGCTACGAACTCGGTATCTACTTTCCTGATGACTCCGGCATCGATCATCATCTGGAACTCCTCGACTATCATCGAGTTTGCATGCCCGCTCAGCTCGTTCATGCGGTCGGAGAAGTCGTCGTCGCTGCCAAGGGCTTCCTGGTAGACGACGAAAGTCAGGCTGGGATTGTCTATGTGATACTGGAGGATATCGGAGACGTTCCTTCGCCAGACCCTGAGGATCTCTATCGCTCCGTCATCGCGCGTGAAAACGTCTTCAAGCCTCTTGTGGTTGTCCTCAAGCACCCCGGCGAAACCATTGAAATAGGACTCGATGACCTCGATGAACGCCTGCTTCTTGGAATCGAAGTATATGTAGAAAAGGCCCTTGGAGACCCCGGCTTCCTCGACAAGGTAATCCACCGTCGTGGGCCGGTAACCACTTGAAGCGAACACATCCGCTGCTACACGCAGGATATCTCTCTTTCTGTCCTCCCTGGACATTCGTCTGTGCGGTTTCGACATCCCAATATCCTTGTTGAAGGTTCGATGCGAGGCACTTCCACTCCCAAAAGAGCAAGCAGGCCGCACGTAGAATTATTATACTGTGAGGTCAGTAAGAATCAACGCGTCTAATAAGACCAGCGTGAGTCGGGTCTTACCAGGCCCGGATCCCGGGGGCCATCGACAGTCGGTTGAGGAGGTTGCCATGTCGCTCGAAATCCAGATCGAGGAGTTCCTCAAAGAGCGCGGCGCCTTGAAGGTCGGCTTTGCGACTCTGGATTCACTGGCGGGGGGGCCTCCAAGCGCGGACCTCACCTATGTCCTGCCTGAGGCGCGCTCGGCGGTGAGTTTCGCTCTTCCGATGGACAGGGACAAGATCAGGGCTTACCTGTCCAAGCAGAGCCACGTGGCACACGAGGCGGATAACTTCGATACGAACGTCCGCTCTTCCCGTACCTCAAAGGCGCTTGCACTATTCCTCGAAGAGAGCGGGTTCGCGTCAAAGCGCGTAGTCTCCAATACCGTCTATCGGACCGAGGTGGAGGGCTGGGAGCTGAGCATGCCGCCTGACCTCTCGCACAGGTACGTGGCGGCGCGCTCGGGAGTGGGCTCTTTCGGGTGGTCGGGCAACATCGGAATCAGGGGATACGGCTCGGCGATCCTTCTCGGCACGACGGTGACGGCGGCGGAGCTGGTGCCTACCGGACCCGAACCTGCAGAGGAGTGCTTCTGTGACATGTGCAAGAGGTGCGTCAAGGCATGCCCTTCCGGGATGTTCTCGCTCGACGAGGAGATGAGCGTGACTCTGGGGGGAGTGACATTCACTTTCAGTGCGCGAAGCTCATACCTGGGCTGTCAGTTCGTTTGCGGCGGATTCACGGGCCTGAGCCGTGACGGCAAGTGGTCCACGTGGTCCCCGGGGCGTTTCGAGCTCCCGGATGGCGAAGACGAGATGATGAAAGTATTCCTGGACGCCGTCGCCAAGTATCCCCGGTGGCCGAAGAGGACCGACGGCGACGGTGGTTACGTAAACCCCGCCCTCGCGGAAACGAGCCTCAGGCTCACGTGCGGCAACTGCCAGATAATCTGCTGGGGCGACCACAAGCTGACGCGCGAAAACTACCGCATGCTCAAGAGGTCCGGTTGTGTGATCCAGCGCGAGAACGGCGACATCGAAGTGTTGCCCGCACGAGAAGCCGCACGGGAGTTCTCCGCAATGAAGCCTGAGCACAGGCGCATGTACCTCTAGCGGGTGGATGGATCCTGCTTGATGGGCCTGTCACTATTTTCAGTCGAGTATCGCACCTTTTGCCGCGGAGCTGACGAGCTTGACGTAGCGGCGCATGTAGCCCGGAGGCAGGTCGGGTTCTAGTGGCTTCCAGGTTTCCATCCGTTCTCGAATTTCGTCATCGGTTAGCGCAACTTCGAGCTTGCGGCCGGGTATGTCTATCGTGACGGAGTCGCCGTCGCGCAGGGCGGCGATAGGTCCGCCGACGTAGGCTTCGGGTGATACGTGTCCGACACACGGGCCGGACGAAGCCCCGGAGAACCTGCCGTCTGTGATCAGTGCCACTCGGTTGTATCCATTGAGTGGAAGGGCCATTGTAACCGCGAGGGTCTCCGGCATACCAGGCCCTCCTCTTGGGCCTTCGTAGCGGATTATCAACACTTCGCCTTCATTCAAGCTCTTTTCGCGGATAGCACCGAGGCAATCAGACTCAGAATCGAAGACGCGAGCGGGCCCCGTGAAAAACAGCATGTCGTCGTCGACGGCGGATTGCTTGACCACCGAGCCATCCGGCGCCAGGTTTCCAAATAGCGCAACTGTGCCGCCCTCCTGTTTGTGG
>PMDX01000207.1 GCA_003154635.1 Actinomycetota bacterium
ACGGCGGGGCCATCGCGCTCGGACACCCCGTCGGGGCGAGCGGGGCTCGCATCGTGATGTCGCTGGTCAACGAGCTGCGCCGCAGGGGAGGCGGCCTCGGTGCGGCCTCGATCTGTGGAGGCGGCGGCCAGGGCGACGCGGTCCTGGTTCAGGTGGACGTTTGATGGTGGGTGGCGCCGCGAGCGCGGCAGCCCAACCCTTTGGACAATAGAGGCTGTCGGGGCAAGGCACCCCGGCGAAGATGCCTGTAAGAAACTAGGGAATTCTGTGGAGGTGCCAGATGTACGAGTTGAGTGAAGAGACAAAGTTGTTCCAGGAGTCCATCCGGGATTTCGCGAAGAACGTTGTCGAGCCCCGCGCGATCGAGATAGACGAGACGGGCGAGTTCCCCTGGGACATGGTCGAGAAACTGAAGGAGACCGGCTTTATCGGTCTCCCGTTCGCGGAGGAGTACGGCGGCGAAGGCGCCGACCTTCTCACAGTATGCATCGCCGTCGAGGAGCTCGCGAAGGCTTGTGCGAGCACGTCCCTCATCCTGTCATGCCAGGAGCTCGGCGCAACGCCGATCAAGCTCGGCGCCAGCGACGAGCAGAAGAAGAAATACCTTCCCCCACTGGCGGCGGGAGAGAAGCTCGTAGCTTTCGGCCTGACCGAGCCAGAGGCCGGCAGCGACGCGGCGTCCATGAAGAGCCGCGCGGTCAAGAAGGGTGACAAGTACATCCTCAACGGCCAGAAGTGCTTCATCACCAACGGCGGCGTCGCCGAGACCTTTACGATATTCGCGATGTCCGACCCAGAGAAGGGCGTTCGCGGGATCTCCGCGTTCATAGTCGAGAAGGAGTTCCCCGGGTTCTCCGTCGGAAAGCACGAGAACAAGATGGGCATCCGCGGCTCCTCGACGACCGAGCTCATCCTCGAGGACTGCGAAGTTCCCGCCGAGAACCTCCTCTGGGAGGAGGGCAAGGGCTTCAACCTCGCCATGATGACGCTCGACCGCACCCGCACGTCCGTCGGGGCCCAGGGTCTCGGCATCGCGGCCGGCGCGCTCGACTACGCGATGGCTTACATGAAGGACCGCGTGCAGTTCGGCCGCCCCATCTCCACGCTGCAGGGCCTGCAGTTCATGGTCGCCGACCTGGCGATACAGGTCGAGGCGGCCCGCTCGCTGCTATACAGGGCCGCCTGTGCGGTCGATAACGAGGAGCCCGGCTTCAGCGCGCTCTCCGCGATGGCCAAGTGCTTCGCGACCGACACCGCCATGAAGGTCACCACAGACTGCGTGCAGCTCATGGGCGGCTACGGCTACATGAAGGAATACCCGATGGAGCGCATGATGCGCGACGCCAAAATCACCCAGATCTACGAAGGTACCAACCAGATCCAGCGCGTCGTCATCTCCCGTGCCCTACTCGGCAAATAAATAGAGGCACTTGATTTCTTTCACTGTTCTTGAGCCGGGTTTCCCAGGCCCGGCTCCAGATGGCCTGGAGAGACCGCCCTCAATAACGCCGAATGAAAGAGACCGCCAGGATTGAACCTGGGGCGGAAGAGGAGGAGTTATTCCTCGGCGCGGTCGGCCAGGTCGTTGCGCCATTTCGCGAGGCGTTCGGCTATACGGGCTTCGAAGCCGTGGTTGGACGGATGGTAGTACTTGCGGCCTTTGAGCTTCTCGGGAAGATGCTCCTGGTCGACGATGTGCCCCTCGAAGTTGTGGGCGTACTTGTAGTCTTTCCCGTAACCAAGCTCTTTCATCAACCGGGTCGGCGCGTTCCTGATGTGCAATGGCACCGGCAAGGCCCCATACTGCCGGACGTCCGCCTTGACCTGACCGTATCCGGCGTAGAGCGAGTTGCTCTTGGGGGCCGCGGCGAGATACGTCACGGCCTGGGCGAGGGCGAGCTCGCATTCGGGCATGCCCACAAAGTGGCACGCCTGCATCGCGGCCACGGTGAGCCCCAGCGCCTGCGGGTCGGCGTTGCCCACATCCTCGCTCGCGAAACGGATGAGACGCCTCACGATATAGAGCGGGTCTTCGCCGGATTCCAGCATGCGCCCCAGCCAGTAGAGAGAGCCGTCCGGGTCGGAATCGCGAAGTGACTTGTGAAGCGCGGAAATGAGGTTGTAGTGCTCCTCGCCGGTCTTGTCGTAGAGTATGGTCTTTTCCTGCGCCGCCCTTGCGACGGTTTCCGCCGTTATCTGACGCGCCCCGGACCCCTCCGCCGCCTCCGCGGCTAGAAACGCCGACAGCTCGAGAAGGTTGAGCGCTATGCGCGCATCTCCGTCGGCTATGTTTGCCATCGCTTCGGCCGCGTCCTGATCGACGGTGAGGTCTTCACCGCCAAGGCCTCGCTCCTTATCGGATGCCGCGCGCATGACTATCTTTACCAGGTGTTCGGGCTCGAGCTGTTTGAGGACGTACACCCTCGTGCGGGACAGGAGTGGCGATATCACCTCGAAGGACGGGTTCTCGGTCGTAGCGCCGATGAGCGTGATAGTGCCGTCCTCGACGTGGGGGAGAAACGCGTCCTGCTGCGCCTTGTTGAAGCGGTGTATCTCGTCGACGAAGAGGATTGTACGGGCATTGTTGAACTTGCGCCGGTCGCGTGCCTCGGCGATTATCTTGCGAAGCTCGGGCACTCCCGCGGTCACCGCGCTGAACTTGACGAACTCGCTCTGCGTGGCTCCCGCGATTATGCGCGCCAGCGTCGTCTTGCCGGAGCCGGGCGGGCCCCAGAATAACATTGAGGAGATGTTGTCTTCCTCGATGGCCAGCCTCAGAGCCTGTCCGGGACCGACGATCTCCTCCTGCCCCTGGAACTCCTCGAGGGTCCTTGGACGCATCCGCTCGGCAAGCGGCGTGCCCGATAATGATTTGTCTCCCTGTGCCTGGTCGAATAGATCCATATCACCCTGTCGCTTTCATGACGTCCGGCGCACTCTCGAACCAATTGTAACGGAACCGGTGGACACCATGCCTCGAGCTCGTTCGTTTCCGGTCCTCCGGGCCTTCTGACAATGTAGAATACAAATTGAGAACGACCGGTATAGCGATATAAGATAGACACACCAAATCAGCGCGGCAAGAACGGGGGGATCGCATTGAAGAAGAAACCCGCATGCGGCAAGGCAATATCGCGCTTCTCAAGGGGAAGGCCCGTAGCGCTGATGGCGACCGCCCTGCTCGTTGCACTGACGGTCGTCTTGGGAAGCGCGGGTATCAAACGGCGGCGAGCGTGGTGGCGACCGTCACGGTGGGCACAAGCCCCTTTGGCGTCGCCTTCAACCCCAACACCGACAAGATCTACGTGTCAAACTTCCTTGGCAACACTGTGTCGGTGATAAACAGCGCGACCGACACAGTTATTGGCTCGCCCATCGCGGTGGGCACACACCCCTGGGGCGTCGGGGTCAACCCCACCACCAACAAGATCTATGTGTCAAGCTTAGGTGGCAACAACGTATCGGTGATAAACGGCGCCACCGATACCGTGGTCGGCTCGCCCATCGCGGTGGGCGCAGGCCCCAGCGCCGTCGGGGTCAACCCCGCCACTGCCAAAATATACGCAGCAAACAGAAGCGACAACACCGTAACCATCCTTTACGACCCATCCGTCCCCAAAACCACGGGCCTGAGCCCCGACCACAAGGCGGCGGGGGACTCAGGCTTCACCATCACCGTGAACGGGACCGGCTTCATCAAGAGCTCCGTCGTCAGGTGGAAAGGCGCCGACCGCACCACCACCTACCACTCCTCGAGCCGGTTGACCGCTTCAATACCGGCTTCTGATATCAAGACCGTGGGCACCGCCCGGGTGACGGTGTTCACCCCCGGGGCGGGCGAGTCAAACTCCCGGACCTTCACCATAAGCAAGGCGATACCGCCAACCGCCTGGTACCTCGCCGAGGGCACCACCGCCTGGGGGTTCTCCACCCAGATATCTATCGAGAACCCCAACACGAGCCGCTTGAGCGCCAGGGTCACCTACATGCCCTCGGGCGCCTCACCCGTCACCGAGACGGTGAGCCTGCCCGCCGGCAGCCAGACCACGCTCACAAACGATCACCTGCTGTCCGTGATGAAAGGCCCCAGGGACTTCTCCACCAGGGTGACCTGCACGGATGCCACCAGGTCCATCGCCGTCGACCGCACAATGACCTGGACGGGAACGGGTGCCCCATCACCCGAGGGCCACTCCTCGGTCGGGGTGACCTCACCGGCAAAGACCTGGTACCTCCCCGAGGGCTCCTCCAAGTGGGGCTTCGAGTGCTGGCTCCT
>PMDX01000110.1 GCA_003154635.1 Actinomycetota bacterium
TCTACCGACTGAGCTAACCGGGCTCATGTGCGTTTTTTTAACCGTGGCGCGAAATCGCACCACGGTTCTTTTCGTAGAGTAACAGATTCCCGCGGGCTTCTCAAATGTTGTCGACCAGCCGTACACCCGCGCAAACTGATGTCTGACCCCTCTTTGCGTTCAGTTGGCGGGTACCCATCGTCAATTACTCGCCAAATCGTTTTGATTCACGATGGGTATGGCGGGGAATCAACACCACCCCGCGTAAGACTGGTGGGGGAGGCTGGATTTGAACCNNCTGAACAGTAGGCAAGGAAAGCGGATAAGCAACCATTTCTCAGTCGAAATGAGTGTCTGTGCCAGATGAAAAACCGCTGGACTCGATGGTAGCCACGGAGCTTCCCAGCATCCCCCGCAGCATCTGCTCGAACGTGCGCGCGTTCGTCGGAGCCTGCCCTTTGTAATGGTTGTTGAAGATTACGTAGGTGCGGTCGGAGCCCTGTGCCATGACCTCCACTTTCGGAAGCCATTCGGAGAGCTCTGCGTCTGTGTAAAGGTAGTCGTAGCGCTCCCAGGACTCTTTGTCCTTCCCCCACCAGGAATCGTAGTTGCGTCCATGGAAACGCATGTAGGTCACAGGCCCGGTGATCTCAACTCTCGGCGAAACCAGCCCCTTGAGGCGCGGCTCGTCGACGCAGCAGTAACCGAGCTCCAAGCGGGCAAGGAGCTCGAACGTTGAATCAGCCTCCCACTCCTCGTTACGGAACTCGACCACCGTATCCAGCCCTTCGAGCCTCTCCGCCAGCACCTCAAGGTAAGCGCGGTTCCGTACCGTGTTCCTGAAACCCCACGGGAACTGCGCCAGGACGCATCCGAGTTTCCCATGGTCTTCGAGCGGGCGTATCGCGACCCTGAAATCGCGTGCGATGGATGGGTCGGCGCTGATCTCGTGCGTCATCTCGCGGTTGGCTTTTACCGTGAACTCGAAATTGGGGGGCGTCCTCTGGGCCATCGCGTTGATCCGCGCCGCTGGCGGGATGGCGTAATAGGTGGAGTTGATCTCGACGACCGGGAAATGGAGCGCGTACTCCTCCAGCATTCGCCTTGAATCGATATCGGGGGGATAGAACGTGCACTTCCAGTCCCTGTAGCTGAAACCGGCAGTCCCTACGAGAACCTTCATGTCAGGCCTGGTACCGCTTCTTCTCCATGTGGATCAGCGTGCCCTCCTGTTCGCTCGTAATCAACACACCGTCCATGATACCTTTGATCAACTGGATACCCCTGCCGTGGCTCGCCATCGGTTCAGCCGGGGTGTCGAGGACGTCACCGACGTCGAAGCCGCTCCCGATATCGGAGATCTCAATTGTCATGTGGTCGTGGTCGACAGTGCATTCCAGGTGCATGTTGTTATCCGCGGGGCACGCGTGCTGGATGATGTTCTTGAGGGCTTCCTGCGTGGCGAGCACGATATCTTCGGCCTCAGCTGAAAAATCGTGGTCGCGCGCGAATTTCATAACCTTGTTGCGCGCTCTTGCCAGCGACTTCTTGCCGCACGGCAGATCGACAACAAGCCTGTTTATCGCGTCAGGTGAGATCGGAGAAGAACTCTTCGTCAACGTAGCCACCTGTTACACCCACATCCTGCAAGGCGCGCCCCAGGTTGGGGAACACGCGGAAGACTTTGTCCAGGTCTACGAGCTTGAAAACCTTGAGTATTCGCGGGTTGCTGACCACGTAGGCTATCTCTCCGTCGACCGACTGCAACTTCTGCCAGATCTCGATCAGGCTGCCGAGACCGCTCGAGTCGATGAACGTGAGACGGCTGAGGTCCAGTATCAGGTCGTGCCTGCGGTCACCCTCGAGCTTAAGGACGACCTTTCTGAAGAGGGGCACGGTGTAGATGTCGAGTTCCCCGACTGGGGATACGATGTGATACCCTTCTTTTTCCTCTACCTCAATCTCCAAGTAATGGCTTTCCTTCTTCTCGGTGGCTCGCGGCGAAAGAGCGTTTCGGCTATTTGCCCGCGGTGCGCGAATAGATAACCGCGGCCGCAGCCAGCGCCATGATCACTACGAATCTCAGCTTCTTGTGCTTCTTCCTGGCTTTGACTTTCTTTATCTTCTTTGCCTCGCGCCTCGTGAGCTTGACGCCGCGCTTGCCGACGCCGATTGGTGCCTTCCTGGCAATCGGCGCGGGATCGGGCTGTGCCTTTCCTGCTTTTCTGGCCGCCTTGCGCTCGGCTTTCTTTGCCGCCTGCTTTTCCTTCATCTTGCTGGTAAGGAAGTTGACGAGGAGCGTAACGACCATCCTCAGGATGACCTCGCGGAAATCCCTGTCTGAGCCAGCCTTGGGGAGGCTGGTCCCGTTATCGCTTGCTTTTTTATGCGGCGACATTTTTCTGCTCCCATGAATGTTGCGGCAACAAAGCGACTATACTACAAAGGCCATAGTGTTGCCACAGTTGATACATTTGTCACCATCCATCCCGTCCGCGTTGGTGTCGTAGCCGTTGCGTTCCACCGCCGGTTGGCCGCAGTTGGGACAATAGCTGACGCAGGCATCCTCCGTTCTGGCGTTCCCGATATATACGTAATCGAGCTTCTTCCGTGCCAGCTCGTACGCCCTTCGAAGCGTGGAGACAGGAGTGCGCTCAATGGTCATCTTGTAGCACGGGTAGTAAGCTGAGAAGTGCAGAGGCGTTTCCCGTCCGAGCCTGGCTACAAAATCTACGAGCTCGCCGATCAGCTCTTCGGAATCGTTGAGGGTGGGGATCACCAGGTTGGTGATCTCGATGTGACACGACACTTTCGCTGCGCGGATCGTCTCGAGCACCGGGTCGAGTTTTGACTTGCAGATCTTTCGATAGAACTCCGGGTCCATGGACTTCAGATCGATGTTCATGGCGTCCACGTGAGGGAGTAGCCGCACCAGCGGATCGGGGTTCACGGAGCCGTTGGTGACAAGCACGTTCTTCAGTCCCCTTGCCCTTACCTTCCTGGTGCATTCCAGCACGAACTCGAACCATATCATTGGCTCGTTATACGTGTAGGCGATGCCTATCGACCCGTTTCGGTCCGCCATGGCCGCCACCTCGTCGGACGTAACCGGTGTCCCTTCGGAATCGGTCTCGATCATCTCCCAGTTCTGGCAGAAATCGCATCGCTGGTTACAACCCCTCGTACCGATGGACATAATGGGCTTTCCCGGGTGGAAGTGGTAGAGGGGCTTTTTTTCTATCGGGTCGACGCTGGCCGCCAGTATGCGGCCGTAGTTTTCGGAATAGAGGACTCCATCGCGGTTGGTGCGCACCCGGCAGAAACCTTCCTTTCCGTCGGCGATCTTGCACTCCTGGGGACACAGGTGACAGTGCACCTTCCCTCCCTCGAGCCGCTCGTAGAAATCAGCTTCTTTCAAAATGCCCTCCCGTGCGGGTCCTGCCGGCGCTCCTTTCCGGTGAACTCGGAATCAAACCGCATCACATCTACATTCCCGATTTTGTCGCTGACACCTGTGTGTGATTATCGTTAATGTGAATCGTACGAGCGAGCAGGAAACCGTTTGCCGAGTGGGTGCCTCCGGTGCCGGAAAACGACAGCGCGCGATTCAGTCCGCAACGTTTCGGGCAGCGGACCTCAGTCAGTAACATCCCTGGCGAACGCGAAGTGGATGCCCTCGCTACGCAGTTTGAGTACCATCTCACCCACAGTGGTGGGAGTGTTCGGGCGATGCCAGTGACATATCCCGATCGCTGTGCCGTTCTTCCTCGCCAGGCCGGCGAGCTCGTTCATGGCGTTGCGGATGTAGTTCGGGTCGTTCTGATGATCGATGAAGACTTCGTTCTTGCGCACAGGAAGGCCGAGCGCCTTGCACGCTATGGTCACCTTATCGTGGTTCGAGCTGCTGCTGTCGACCACGAAAAGCCCCTTGGGCTCCGCCCATTTGCACATGTTTGTCATAAGGTCCAGGTTATCGCAGCCGAGGCCTCCCTCGTGGTTGTTGATGCCTTTTACGAACGGCACGGTCGCAAGGTCCGCGTCCAGCGTCCTGAACACCGTCGCCTGGTCCATCCCGACGGAAAGCTGCCCCTTCCCCGCGAACGAGTTCGGCGGCGCGTTCTGGGTAGGGATGTGCATCATTATCGCGTACCCCGCTTGTTGCATCCTGAAAGCGATCTCCTTCGAGAGCGGAGGATACGGCAGCACGGAGAACGTGAGCGGTGCGTCGATAGCGAGCCATTTCGGCATCGGCTCGAGGATGTTGCCCGTGTCATCGACGACGATCGCAACCGTTGGGTGCGTCGTGTCTGAGACCTTCTCCACCGGTTTGGGCGCCTGGAACGAGACCCAGAAATAACTCTTTCCACCGCTCGGTTTGGTAGTCGAAGCAGGTGAGCCTGCCAATGCGGTGGTCGGAGCAGTCGAGGCCGGGCTGCTGGCAACCGTGGTCCCGGGGGTCGATACAGGAGCAGCGGTGGCTACACGTCTTGGGGTCCGCGGTGGTGGCCCGGGGGCCGTCCTTGAACCCGACCTGGAGACGACGACGCCAGCGGTGATTCCGAGTGCGATGAGCGCGACGACCACTAGCGAGGCGAGCGCCCACAACCTCCTGCGTCTGGCAGCCCGCTTCCTCGCGCGCTGAGCGCGAAGCCTGGCTCTCTGTTCAGGGGCCTGGGAATAAGCGGAGTAGTCCTCTCTGCTCTCAGATGGACTATCGGCGCGCCCGCGCTCGCCGGGGTTGTCATACCTGTCCATTACCACTCCATGAGACGTCCGTGGGGTCCGGCCTGCGGCTCCACTCCCGTTCAGGCAGCGTTTCCTCTGAAATATGCCCCCACCAGAAAAGCTAGAGAAGCTTGAGGCCGTGAAGTACGCCGGCGATGTCCTCTCTGCATGCTGCCGAAACAGACATCAGAGGCAATCGCAGCTCGTCGGAATCCAGGATTCCCATTAGTTTCATAGCTGCCTTCGCCGGAGCGGGGTTTGGTTCCTTGAACATCACGCGCACCAGAGGCAAAAGGTGGTAGTGCAGGCGGCGCGCCTCCTCGAGCTCGTTCGCTCTTATTGATTCGTACAGCGATAGGAACTTGCCGGGCAACACGTGGGCGCTGGCCATTATGCCCCCGTGACCGCCCAGGCAGCATATGCAGAAAAGGAGGTGGTCCTCCCCCGAGAGGATGCGGAAGTTCTTGGTGCGAGCGATTATATCCATGGTCTGGTTTATATCGGCGCTGGCATCCTTGATACCGATGATGTTTGGGATGCGCGACAACTCGACCACGGTGCTCACGTCGATGTTCCGGCCGGTCCTCAACGGGATGTTGTACAGGACGATGGGCCTGTCGGTGACCTCTGACACTGCCCTGAAATGCGCGATTATACCCTCTTGATCGGGGCGGTTGTAGTAAGGGCATACGACGAGGTACCCGGCGAGGTCGAGTAGCTCCGCCTGCTCGAGCAGGTAGATCGTCTCGCGGGTGTCATTGGTGCCTATGCCCGCGATGACGGGCACGCGCCCGGCCGCCTGCTCGACGGATACCTTTATGACCTCGATATGCTCTTCGTGTGACAGCGTTGCGCTCTCCCCGGTGGTCCCGCAGGGAATGAGACCGCTGGCGCCCTCGTCGATAAGGTAATCGACCATGCGGCGCAGGGACGTCTCGTCTATCTCTCCCTCTTTGAAGGGAGTAACGTTGGGCACGAAAACGCCCTCGAAATTGGCCTCAGGCAACTACTGTACCTCCCATACGGTGATGAGTCTCCATCTCAATTATTCTATACCGATATCGCGACCCAGAATAGCCGCTGCGCAGTTGATCCCAGCGGAGCATGCGCAGTCCATCGCGACTCCGAAGCCCCTCGCCGTATCGCCGGCGAAGTAATAGCCCTCGACCCCCGGCGCTTGAACGCTCGGCTTGAGGTTACCCGTCTGGGAGATCGACTTCGCGACGCCCTCCAGCTTCCAGCACATCGGGTAGAGCGCCCAGTCGACGGTATCCTTGAAGCCGGGGTAGATGCTCTCGAGGTACTCGGGTACAGCCTTAACCACCTTCATTACCTTCGCCCTGTCCCGCGACTCCTCCTCGGTCAGCGGCAGGTACGCCGTGAGAAGGTGCTTGCCCTCCGGGGCGCAGGTCGGGTCGGTCGCCGACTGTATGTTCCAGCACATGTAGACGTCGTAGTCGTAATCACCCTCCGCGCGTACAACGCACGGGGTCTTGATGAGGCGCTCCGCCTCCTCTGCAGGCATGGCGAGGTCGTTTAGCCCGAAGTAAGGCCCGAGGCTGCCGTATCCGTACAGCGAGCGAGCGAGCTCAACGAAATCGGTCGGGAAAGCCGAAGGGTCGACCACGTCGAAGGTGTCCTGGATCGGAATGGTGCTTACGACCTTTGACGTCGCAAGGACCTGCGTATCGCCGCCGGGCATTGCCACCTCTACCCCGGTGACGTTCCCATCCTCGAGTTTGACCTCCTTCACGTCAGCGCCCAGGATGATCTTTCCACCGGCGGATTCCACGGCCTTCGCCACGGCCTTCGACCACTCTATCGCGCCCCCGCTGAAGAAACCTCCAACGTGCACTTCGACGCCTTTGGCCAGAAGCGGCATCATTATCTCGTTACCGAAGCGGACTATCTCACCCGCGGAAATATCCAGCGGGTTGTTTATCGTCGAGAACAGCGTGCCCATGCACCTGTAGGCGTTCCACACCACGGGATCCTGCGTCAGGCCCAGGCTCTCGCAGTAGTCCCAAAGGGAGACCTTCTCCATCTCGTCGAGCCAGGCCGCGTCTTTACCGAGAGGCTCGAGATTGAACGACCAGTAGTTGATGCCTTTTTCCTTGCAGATCTTGTATAGCTTGTCGTCGAGGCGCGGGTTGCCCGGCGGGGGCTCCGTGTAGTAGATGCCGTCGTAATAGAACGCGGTGTCGCACGGCGTGATGTCAAGGCTGACACCCATATAGTCGAGCATCCTGCCGAGGTATCCTTTACCTCCGACTGGTATGCAATGGTAGCCGAGATCGATTGTGTATCCGTCAAGCATTCGCTTGTCGACGATCTCGTCAATACCCGGATCGGAGTCTGCCAGGTAACAGTAGTGACGCCCGAGCACCTTGCGGTACCACTCGGCTCCGTTGTCACTGATCTCTTCGCCGCGGACGGAGAGCGCCCGACCGCCGACCCGGTCCTCGCGCTCGAGTATGGCAACCTTCAGGCCGTCTTTCGCGAGTACTGCGGCGGCGCTGAGTCCGCCGACTCCCGCACCGATAATAATGACATCAAACCGCTCGTCCATCTGCCCCTCCACGAGTTTGAAAATCCATGCCGCGCCACGAGGGCGCGGCCCTTCTTGATACAGTCGGATTACAGCTTCCAGTAGGCTACCTGCTCGCCTGTCGAATAGTCGTACCAGCCCTTGCCGGTCTTGCGGCCGAGAAGGCCCGCCGCGACCATCCGCTGCATGATCTCAGGAGGTGCGTAACGCTCGTCCTGTGTCTCGTTGTAGATAGCCTTCATCGCGTTCATGAGAATGTCGATACCGGTCATGTCCGAGGTCTCCAACGGACCCATGCGGTGCCCGAAGCCCAGCTTCATCGTCTTGTCGATATCCTCAGGCGTAGCCACGCCGGCCTCGACCAGCTTGATCGCCACGCACGACATCGCAAGCCCCACGCGGTTGGCTATGAATCCGGCGACGTCTTTCTGGACGACGACCGTCTCTTTGCCGATGGCCTTCGCAAAGTCGAGCACGGCGGCGACGGTCTCGTCCGAGGTCTGGAGGCCGCGGATCACCTCGCAGAGCTGCATCATCGGGACCGGGCTGAAGAAATGGGTACCGACGACGTTCTCGGGGTGCTTGGTGACCGAAGCGATGCTCGTGATCGATATCGCTGACGTATTGGAGGCAAGGATGCACTCCGGCTTGCAAACCTCGTCGAGCTGTTTGAAGACGTCCTGCTTGAGCTCGATTTTCTCGAAAACGGCCTCGACGACGAGGTCCGCGTCGGCCGCGGCCGACATCTCGGTCGTCGTGGTTATGTTCTTGATAGCCTGCTTGGCCTGTTCCTCGGTGATCTTGCCCTTGCTGGCGAACTTGCCGAGCGAGCGCTCGATCTCTTTCATGGCCTTGTCCAGCGGCTCCTGGGCTATGTCTCTCATAGTGACCTGGTAGCCGGCGGTCGCGCTTATCTGGGTGATACCGCCACCCATGAGACCCGCGCCTACCACGAACACCTTCTTTATAGCCATATCTACTACCCCCTTGTTATCTCTACAACAACTTCAGTTTCAAGTCCGAAAGTCTATCACATCGGGGACTCTCAGCCATCATGGGAAAATGCGAACGTCAGTGCGACCTGGCGAGGCCCCGGCGAGCTCAGCGCCGGACTGTGGTGCCGCCCCTCATGATCAACCCGAACGCCTTGTAGGCGAAGACCGCTTCGAGGATCGTGTAAGCCACGAAAAGCGCCAGGAAGCTCGCCAGAAGGGCTGTGGTGTTGAACGCGTGCACGTGGTAGGTCAGACCGTAGAGGATGGCGGCTACGGCAATCAAGCGAGGCCACATCGTTCCCATCAGGACGATAGGCATCACGTCGGCGGGTTTCGACAGCGCCCACTTGAGCAACCACATTGCCGCCGCCGCATTCATGGAAGCGAGGACGAACCCCACGAAGGACCCGAGCAACCCTTTCCAGCCGGCGTAGACGCCGCAGAGGAGGAGTCCGAGGGGGATAAGGATAGCTCCCGAGACGGCCACGCCGGCAGCCATCTTCCTGTTGAAGTCCGCGCTGATCGCGGCAAGAGCTTCTCTTTCATCGGGGTTCAGGTCATTCTTGTCGTTCAAACAGTCACCTCGGGAGGAACGGTAGCGGTCGTCGGCCGCGGTTCGAGGGTGCCGTCGGTCTCGACCTCGGTCGCGGAGGAGCTCTCTGCGATATCGCTCTCGAGTTCGACGGCTTCGTCGAAAGCGGGGGCCTCCTCCTCCACCTCGGCGGGGGCCTTCTTGCCTGCGCGATGCTTTCCGCCCCTGTTCTCGCCCCTGATGATCGGTGGCAGCGCCGTAAGCGCGAAGCAGATTATCCCAAGCCCCAGCACAGTCCAGAGGACCTTGTTGTTGGCCTTGAACTTGAGGGCGAGGCTGGTCCCGCAAAGCAGCGCGGTCCAGAAATAGAGCAACAGCACGGCCTGTCTCTGGGAATGGCCCATGTTGAGCAGGCGGTGGTGGATATGCTCCTTGTCGGCATGTGTGATCGGCTGGCCGCGCCGAAGCCTGCGTATGATAGCCAGGCTGGTGTCCAGTATGGGAATCGCGAGAGCCACCAGGGGAACGATCAGGGCTACGGCGGCGACGCTCTTGAGCACGCCCTGGATAGTGACCGCTCCAAGCAGGAACCCCAGGAGCATGCTTCCGGAGTCGCCCATGAAGATGCTCGCGGGGTTGAAGTTGTACCTGAGGAAACCCAGGCACGCCCCGGCCAGCACGATGGAAATGAGGGCCGCGTCGACGTACGCCCCGCCGACGCCCGTTTGCGTGGCGAAGTAGAACATCGAAAAAGCGGTGATGCACGTTATGCCCGCCGCCAGACCGTCGAGCCCGTCTATCAGGTTTATCAGGTTGACGAAGGCGACGATCCAGATCAGCGACAGCACGACGGAAAGCTCCGGCGACAGCGATACGACGGCGGTCCCCGGGAAATGGATGTTCTGTATCTGCACGCCCATGATGACAAGCGCCCCGGCAGCCAGGATCTGTCCGAAGAGCTTGGGAAGCGGGGACAGTCCCTTTATGTCGTCGACAGCTCCGAAGAACGTTATCACCGTGGCGCCGATGATGACCCCGAGGAGGTCGCTCGTAACCTTCTCTCTGCCTATGAGGACGTAAACGCCGATGCCGAGCATCAGGCTGGCATAGATCGCCAGCCCGCCGAGCGTGGGCGTGGCCTTCTCGTGGACTTTCCGGTCCTCGGGCACGTCAACCGCACTGGCCCGGACCGCCAGGTAACGAGCGACCGGCGTTAACACCAGTACGGCGACAAGCGAGACGCCGAATGCGATGAAGTAGTATCCCATATCGATAGGGGCCCGCGCGCCGGCCCGTTTAACCTTCCAGTGTCATCTTCTTCGCCAGTACCCCTGCTTCCTCCAGCAACTTCCGCGCCAAAGAGTCCGGATACGGCTCAAGGTAGTATATCGCCCAGAGACCCGAGTTGATGACCATCTTCGTGCACAACACGCACGGCTGGTGAGTGCTGTACAGCACTCCTCCATCTATTGACACGCCGTGGAGCGCCCCCTGGAGGATCGCGTTCTGCTCGGCATGAAGCCCACGGCAAAGCTCGTGCGTTGTGCCACTCGCCGCGCCTGCCTGGTCGCGAAGGCAACCAGTGTCGGAGCAGTGCGGAAGGCCCATGGGCGCTCCGTTGTATCCTGTTGTCAGTATGCGCTTGTCTTTGACGACAAGCGCTCCTACCTGCCTGCGCAGGCACGTCGATCGTCCGGCGATCACTCTGGCGATACTCAAGAAATACTCGTCCCATGTCGGGCGCATGCTATCCTCCATCGACCGGCAGAACGACGGTGAAGGTGCTTCCCTGTCCCACCGTGCTTGCAACCTCTATTGTCCCGCCGAGCGTCTCGACGAGCTCCTTGCTTATCGATAGCCCCAGCCCGGAGCCACCATGCTTCTGCGCCCGGGACTGTTCCACCCTGTGAAACCTGTCGAATATCCGCTCAAGCTGGTCTTCGGGTATCCCAGGCCCAGTGTCCGAGATATCGATCCTCACACTATCGTCCGGAGCCTGCGCCCGAAGCTTGACAGAGCCGCCCGCCCCGGTGTATTTGATTGCGTTTTCGAGGAGGTTGGTCATTACGCGCTCTAGCCGGTCAGGGTCGGTGTTGACCTCGAGCGACCCGGGCAGGTCGACGTTGAGCACAACGCCAGCGTCCTGCGCTCTGGTTGTATAGAGGTTCGCGAGGTTCCGCATAAAGTCGACCAGGTCGACCTTTTTTTTCTCGGGCTTTACTTCGCCCGCGTCTATCTGCGAGAGCAGGAGAAGGTCGCGAAGCACTCGCACGAGACGCTTGCTCTCATGGTTTATTATCTCCAGCGAGCGCTTCCGCTCCTCGGGGCTCGTGCTCACACCATCGAGCAGTGCCTGGCTGAAACCCTCGATGCTGGTCAGAGGGGTACGCAGCTCGTGCGAGACGTTGCCGACAAAATTACGCTGGAGGTCGTATGCCGTGCGCACGCGCGAAGCCATCAGGTTAAAATCTCGCGCCAGTTCCGCGGTCTCGTCAGAGCCTTTCACCTCCACTTCCTGGCTGTAATCGCCCGCCGCCATCGCGCGAGCAGCTTCCGTAACTGCCCTTACGGGTCGGCTGATGGCGGAGGAGAGGTAGAACGCCAGGCCCATCGAGATGGCGAGAGCTATGAGACCCGCGACCACCACGTACAGGATCAGGGTGCCGGCGAAGTGCCTCACCTGCTCGACGGGTTTTATCGCGAGCAGAAAGCCGGACCCGCCGGTCGTGATCGTGGTCGGCGCGGTCGCGAACACGTAGTTGCGGCCGAGCCTCTGGAAGAAGCGCTCGGTTATCCGCGCGCCGCGCTCGCTGAAGATGTCGGGGGGGAGTTGAAGGGTATCTGCTCCGAAGCTCGGGCGGCCCTCGGACTCGGCCACAACCTGCCCATCCGGTGAGACCACGGCGAGCTTGACCTGCAGCACCTGCGATTCGGTATTGAGGAAATTGGTCACGAGGTTCGCGGCCGCCTCCTGTTCGTCGATCAGTGGCACCGCGGAGGGTGCCACGTCTGGACCGGCCGACGTGCCGTCTTCCTGGCTGAACAACCGCTCGGTAGCCTTGACGACCTGGCCGATATCCTGGGCGACGGCGCCCACCTGCTTGCGGAGGTCCTCCCTGTCACTGTTCCGTATATAGCGGGTCAGAAAAAGGAGGCAAAATGCGCTGGCGAGCAGTAGCGAGACGATAACAACGACAAAATACGTGGCCGTCACGCGCCCTCGAAGCGTAGGGAACATCCTATTCACCCTTGAAGCGATAGCCGACGCCGCGCACCGTCTCGATAAACTTGGGGCTGTCCGCAAGATCTGACAGCTTCTCCCTCAGGTGTCTGATATATACGTCCACGGTCCTCGTATCGCCCATGTACTCATAGCCCCACACCTTCTCCATCAACCTGTCACGCGTCAACACTATGCCAGGGTTGGCGGCCATGACGTAGAGAAGATCGAACTCCTTCGCTGTCAACTCGATCTCACCGGTCCCCGCGACCTCGACCTTGCGGCGACTCGAATCGATCGTGAGCTCGCCACGCACTATGATGGGCTCAACCTCATCCGAGACGGGCTTGGCACGACGGAGCACCGCCTTGACTCGCGCGACGAGCTCCCTCGGACTGAACGGCTTTGTCAGGTAATCGTCAGCGCCGAGCTCGAGCCCGAGCACTTTGTCGACCTCAGACTCGCGAGCCGTCAACATTATCACCGGCACCTGGGATGCCCTTCGGATCTCCCGAAGCACATCAAGCCCGTCTTTGCCCGGTAGCATTATGTCGAGGACCAGCAAGTCCGGCTTCTCGACGGAGAACTTTTCGATGGCCGACTTCCCGTCCTGGGCGCTCACAACCTTGAAGCCCTCTTTGCCCAGGTACAGCTCAACCAGCTCGAGGATGTGCTCCTCGTCATCCACCACCATTATCTTCTCGGGCTTTGTCTCCACCGTACCTCCGTCCCGTTTCGAGAGTTAGATCCTCAGCCCTACTTCGAATCCCTCGTGGATCGCATCGTAAACCTTGCGCGGCTCTACGCAGTCACCCACCTTATAGAACTCCAGGCTCTCAAGCAGACCTTTCTCGGAGAGGCTCTTCCAGAGGCCGTTCTCGGCCTTGGAGCCCACCGCTATGACGACCGAATCCGCCGGGAACAGTCGCAGCTCCGACCCTGCCTCGACGTAGGCTCCCTCTCTCGTGATCTTCACTACCCGGCAGCTCTGAACGGTCTTGACGCCCGCAGCCGCGGCATCCTTGAGGATGACCCAGCGGCTGGAGAGCCCCATGTCCGCCCCACACTTGTCCATCATCTCGATGACCGTCACTTCCTTGCCCTGTTCGGCGAGGAACGTCGCTGTCTCGATGCCGACAGCTCCTCCACCGACTACCGCGACGGTGTCGCCGGTCTCGGATACCCCGGTCAGCACGTCCCACGCGTTGATGACGGTGGGGCCGTCGATGCCCGCGATGGCGGGAACTATCTGCCTGGCGCCTGTAGCGATGACAAGGATATCGGGCTCAAACTCGTCGAGCAGATCGGGCGTGAAAGTCGTGCCGAGCATGACATCCACCCCCTCGTTGACAACCTGGCGGGAAAGGTAGCGCACCATCTCGCTCCACTCTTCCCGTCCGGGAGGGACCGCGGCAAGGAGGCCCTGACCGCCGAGCTCGTCTGAAGCCTCGCAGAGTGTGACCGTATGCCCCCGGGCGGCAGCGACCCATGCCGCCTCCATCCCGCCGGGGCCACCTCCTACGACAAGGACTCGCTTCTTCTCCGTGGCGGGGACGAGCTCGGTCTCACGCTCCCGGTTGGCGCGCGGGTTGACCGTGCATGAGATCGGCTGCAGCAACATGACGTGGTCGAAGCAGCCCTGGTTGCAGGCGACACAGGTGCGTACGTCCAATGCCCTGCCCTCCCGAGCCTTGTGCAGGACCTCGGGGTCCGCGAGGAACGCCCGCGCCATGCCCACTATGTCCGCGCGGTCGTCTTCCAGTATCCTCTCGGCGAGCTCCGGGTTGTTTATGCGGTTGCAGCACGCTACAGGGATGCTCTTGACGCTCCCGCGTATCCCTTCAGCAAGATAGACGTAGGCTCCCCTTGGAACGTTCATCGTAATCTGTGGAACGCGCGTCTCATGCCATCCGCCCGTAACGCTTATCATGTCCACGCCGCACCTCTCCATCTCGGCGGCGACCACCTTTGTCTCCTCGAGCGTGTGGCTGCCCTCGACGAAGTCGGAGCCCGAGAGCCTGCAGATAAGTGGGAAATCGGGACCGACCGCTTCTCTGATCGATGCGAGGACTTCGCGCATGAAAGTCATTCGCGTGAAAATATCGCCGTTATACCGGTCCTCCCGCTGGTTGGTGAGAGGCGAGAGGAACTGGTTGACGATGTAACCGCCGCAGACTATAAGCTCGACCGCGTCAAACCCCGCTTCCCGGGCCCGGCGTGCGGCGTCACCGTACGTGCGCTCGATGCCAATTATCTCTTCCTCGGTGAGCGCTTTCGGCACCTCCGGGTTGAAGCGTGAAGGCACAGCCGACGGGGCAACGGGTTGCTCACCCATAAGAAAGCTGAAAGCGTAGCGGCCCGCGTGGTATAACTGCGCCGCGACGGGCTGTCCATGCCGGTGGATGCGGTCGGTGAACTCCTTGAGCCCGGGGATGAACTTGTCGTCGTCGATCCCGACCATCGCGGGTGTGCCCATACCGCGCCTTTCCGTGTAGCAGCCCCCCAGGATCATCAAGCCCGGACCGGGATCCGCTTTTGCCCGCTCCTCGTAGAAATCGATCAGGCCTCCGGTCATGAACCCGTCGCGGGCCATATTGAGGTGCATGGCGGGCATCAGGATGCGGTTCTTCATCTCGAGGCCCGCGATCTTTATCGGGTCGAATATGCGCTTGAACTCGGCCAACTGGACATTCCTTTCCTCATGATTCGCGGCCTTCAGGGCTCGCCTGTCGGTCGTGTCGTTGTACCGGTCACCTCTATTCTAATGGAATCGAGCCACACCAGTCTGGGCCCGCGATCATCCGCCGTATTTCAGGCGGGCGACCTCACACGTTTACGGCTCCCATTTGCCCCGCGGCGATCGCGGGTTCCGGGCTGGCATTCGAGGCCCTTCGATAGCGACGGCAGACACTCTGTGATAAGGTTTCGTTTGCTGTGACGCGACCGTACTCACTCTGCTGGAGGTTCCAGTGATAATAGACGTGCACACCCACATATTTCCGCCGGACGTTATCGAGCGGCGCGAGATGTACGCCAAGCGAGACTCGTCGTTCGACTTCATCTACGGCAACCCCAAGGCACGGATGGTGACGTTCGAGGGCCTCGTCGAAGAGATGGATACGGCTGGAGTCGACAAGTCCATCGTATGCGGGTTCCCGTGGCGCAGCCTGGACATGTGCCGCCAGCACAACAGTTACATGATAGAGGCTGTTAACCAGTTTCCCGACCGCCTTATCGGGTTGGCGATCGCCAACCCGGTGGCCGGCAAAGCCTGCGACACCGAGCTCGACCGCTGTTTCGCGGCCGGGCTGAAGGGTGTCGGGGAAGTGTCGGCCGACGCCCAGGGCTTCAGCCTCGACGACAAAGGGACAACGGGACGGCTCGTGAAGGCCGTCGAAGAAGCGGGGCTTATTCTGCTCCTGCACGCCAACGAGGACGTCGGGCATTTCTACCCGGGCAAGACCCCGACCACACCGGCGTCGGTCTACAAGTTCCTGGAGAAGTTCACTGACGTAACAACTATCCTCGCACACTGGGGAGGGGGGCTGTTCTTTTACGAGCTGATGCCGGAAGTCGCGAAGGTCACGTCGTCGGTCTATTACGACACTGCGGCGTCACCGTTCCTGTACAGGCCGGATGTCTACAAGCTGGCCGTGGAGATCGTCGGTCCGGGCCGTATCCTCTTCGGCACCGACTACCCTCTGCTTCGGATGCAGCGGCACTTGAACGAGATAGAAACTGCCGGGCTCGAACCGGCGACGAAAGAAGCTATCCTCGGACGCAATGCCCTCGCGATGCTGGGGCACCGATTCGACTAACCCTTGCGCTGTTCCCCGGGAAACTGCACGCACGCGCCATCGCTTGTCGCACCGCGCACATCGGCCATCGTCGGCCCCAGGCTCAGTATCGGCAGCAGCTCGTTGAGGTCTTTGATGACTGGGACGTNNGGGACGTCGGCCGGGTTCCCGAATCCGAACCGGTCGATCATCACCGGATTGATGCCGACGCTGCGCGCCCCGAGGACGTCGGAGTAGTAGTGGTCGCCCACGTGCACCGCTCTTCCCGGCTCGACGGCCAGGCGCTCGCAAGCGACCTGGTAGATGCGCGGGTCAGGCTTGATCAGCCCCACGCTCGCCGAAGACAGTATCGAGTCGAGATAGAGGAACAACCCCATATCGAAGCACAGCTTTGCCAGACGGGAGTCCCAGTTGGACACGAGGGCCAGCCTGTAACCCTCGTCGTGAAGGCGCTTGAACACGGGGACCACGTCGTCGTAAGTGCGCCACCTTGCTCCGTCTCCGAAGTGGTCGTAGATGGCTCGCCCGATAAGGTGGCAGTCGCCGTCGATACCCATCTCCTCGAGGGCGACAGCGTAAAGCTCAGACCACATCGCGGAGGCATCGGCCTCGTTTGCCCAAAAGGAGTCGTCCTCCCGGTAACGCTTCTCGTAGTAGCGGTCGGCAGCGATAACGCCGCGCGTCATCGCCTCGTCGGAAGGGTCATGTCCGAACCTCAACATCACCTCGCGGATGACGCCCTCGAGCGAAGGGTAAGGCTTGAGCAGCGTGTTTCCGACGTCGAAAAAAACCGCTTCTATGATTTCCGGGTCAAACGTCTTCAAATGGATCATCCTCTTTCGATCGACAGCTATACAATACACCAGGGACGTACGATTCAATGCGTCGTCCGTCGAATATCAATGTCGAACCCCAATCGCCCGATAATAATAGAGATATGAAAAACCTGAAGACGCTCTGGTGGAATTTCAGAAAGAAGCTCGGCTCGCCGAAGCTCCTCTGCGATTCGTGCGAGTACGACTATCCATCCGCCTGCCACAACTCAAAACGTCCCAACGTCACCGTCTGCCAGGACTATAAAAAGCGATAATCCCGTTTAGAGGGAGGTTATGGTCCGGGGGCCGAGCATGGGATTGTCGGTCTGAGCGAGAGCTTCATCGATGGCATAGAGCATGCTATCTTTGTCTCGCGGCAGCATCCCGTAGATGGGAAGGTAGTTCGATGCGTGGTCGCTCAGGAACTCGGCTCCGGTGACCTCGAGGTTCTCCAGGAGGAGGCGCGTCTCGAGGGCGACTTCCCTTCCTGAAAGCTCCTCGAACCCGCGGCTCTCCTTCTCGTCGTAGAGGTCGCATCCGGGCAATACGACCAGCGTCCGGATGCGGATATACTGTGGGTTCATCGCGTTGAGCGTTCGTGCCGACCCGATTGCGTGCTCCCGCGTCCGCCCGCGGCCTCCCATCCCTGCCAGGACATATGTGGACAGCAGGATGCCGGCTTCGTGGAGCTTCTCGGCGGACCTGATGTAGTCATCCGGGGTTGCTCCCTTGTTGATCCTCCTCAGGATCTCTTCGTCGCCGCTCTCCAGCCCCATGTAGATGATCTGCAATCCGTGTTCATGCAACCTTCTCAAGTCTTCGACTTTTCGCCCCCTGATAAAGCGGGCGCCGCCATAGCACGAGATCCGCCCGACTCCCGGGAATGCTTCTCTGATGAAGTCAAGAACCTGCACGAGGTCGTCAGTGCGCATCGCGATCGTGTTTCCGTCGGCGAGAAAGACTGATGACGGGTTAGCCCATACGTGCTTTGCCATCTGGATGTCTTCTTTTATCTCGAGAAGTGGACGGACGCGGTACTTCTTCATCTTGTACATGCCACAGAACGCGCACTGGTTGTGAGGGCAGCCGATTGTTGCCTGGATGATGAGGCTGCCGGACTCGCATGGAGGGCGGAAAACCGGCTCTTCATATCTCAACTCTCGACCCCCAACGCTCCGACAGTGAGGTCGGTAAGGGCTACCCTGTAGCGCAAGAGGTCCCACCCCGTCTCGAGGAGCTCCGCCCTTATCGGCCCCTGCAGCTCTTCGATCGTCGCCCATCGCGCCTCGGCGATCTCCTCGGTGTCTATGGGGTCGAGCTCACCGTTCAATTGCCGCGCCTCGAGAATATGCGTGGTCCACTCGATGGGCTTCCTGTAACCACAGGTGAAGTTTGCCCTGATACGAACTACGTATCGCAGCAGCTCTATCTCGAGCCCAGTCTCCTCATGGGCTTCGCGAATAGCTCCGTCCTCGAGCGTCTCGCCGCGATGCGCCGCCCCGCTCGGCGCCCTGAAAGCTCCGGCAGGGAAGAACGGTTTCCGGATCACGGCGATGAGACCGGTTTCCGTCTGGTTCCTGATGAACATCGTGACATCGTGCGCCCTGCCATCGCGCATGCTGCTCGTGACCATGTCGTATTCGCCCTGCGCTATCTCGAACTCCCACGAACACACGATGGGCGAACCCAGCCTGGATTCAAGCGCCTCTACGTTCTCATTACTTATAAACATATCTCAATTCTACAACTCCCCCCCGTTTTCTCCTCCCCCATCCCCACCACCGTGTTTGAGCCCTGTTTGCGTGATAACCAGATCAAAGCCTTCTTATTGTCCTTAATTGCAGGGCGAGGGGTACTTTTTTCCGTCGAACTCCGCAGAGGACTTAAATCTGAAACATATCGCTCTTTCCACGAGGACCTCGAGGAAAAAAACGTACCCCGAGCCCCCCGAGCCCCCCGTTAAGTGCCTCGGATGTATCTTCTCAGGACTTTGCGCATAATCTGTACTGGTGGGACCCCGGTCTGACCGTCGAGTTGTTGCCTGTAGAAGCCTGGCCAGGATTCGCAGATGTCTTTCTTGAGAGTCTGGATATCCTGCTGGTTGCCCGGGGACTGTGCCTGCAGCTTGTCGAGCTTATCGACGAGGCGCAGTGTAGCCGTCGCCTGGGCGGATGTCCTGGCGTCGGCGTCGAGTACTTCGTTCCAGGCCTTCTGGTCTTTCTGGTTCTCCGACCTGATCGTCGATATCATCGAGATACCGATCACCACTATAAAAATGACGATTATTCCCAGCGGGAGTATCCTGCTGAAAGTCCTGCGTTTGACCATCTGCGCTCCGCATATCGAACTTTGGTCCCAAACCCAGTATAACCGCATATCGCTGGGTTGTGGGCCTTGAATACACGAGCCTGACCGCAGCCTGAATACATTTGCACGCCGTGCGCCAGCCGGTCCGCGGATCGGAGCGGCGATCGGGCCTTTCGTGCATTTACGCGTGGTATACTTCGACGCGATGTTGAGAACTCGGCGCGCCCGCCGAATCCTTCAATCCGGGGGGCATCAGGTTCGACGGCAGCTGGAAAGAACGTGAGACTATTGATAACTATCGCCGACAAGTTCAAGGGAACGCTCATTGGGTGCGCCGTCGGAGACGCTCTGGGCATGCCGGTCGAAGGGTTCACACGCTCGGCTATCACCGGGAAGTACGGCAGGATCACCAATTTCATAGACGAACGCTTCGGCGCGGGCCGGATCACGGACGACACGCAGATGACCGTAGCGCTCGCGCAATCTATCATCGAGATCGGCCGCTTCGACGCGGCTCACGCGGCGTTCAAGTTCGGGCGCTGGATAGCGGCTTCCGACGAAGGGGGCAAGGAAGCCCGCGGCGTGGGGATGGCTTGCGGCACGGCGTGCCGGAGGCTTCTCGAGGGGGTCCTGCCCGAAGAGAGCGCCGTCGATTCCGCCGGATGCGGCACGGCGATGAGGACAAGCCCCATCGGGCTGCGTTACTACCACGACCTGGAAGGATTGCGGGAGGCCGCCATCAGGCAATCGCTCCTCACCCATAGCAATCCCGCGGCGGTGGCGGGCGCGGTCGCCGTATCGCTCGCGGTCGCCATCGGGATCTCCGACACGGGCCGTCTCGACCGGCCGGGATTCGCCGGCCTGGCGGCTTCTTTCGTGGAAGACATCGACCGGGAGATGGCCGCCAGGATCGAGGGCCTCGCCGATTATCTCGACGCGAGCCCGGAGGAAGGCTTCGCCTACACCGGCACGGGAGGCTATGTCATCGAGACGGTCCCCGCCGCGCTGTTCTCGTTTCTCCGGAGCCCGTACGACCTAGAGGAGACCGTGATCGCGGCGGTCAACGCCGGCGGCGATACCGACACCGTCGGCGCGATGGTCGGCNNGATCGCAGGCCCCTGGTGCCAGGCCTCGGCACCTAGTGCATTAGTCCGTGAGGATCGCGAGTACCGTCTCCACAACCTCCGCCCATCCATCGCCCATCTTGCCCTCGGTAACGAAGATGTTCTCGGTTTCTTCGATGGAGCGAGCGAGGTGCGGGTTGTTGTCCAGCCCGTTCCTTACGATGAAGAAGGCGCCTGCGGCGCCGGCGAACGGCAGGTCCGCCGTTGCGTCACCCACGGCGACGGTTGCGCCGCGCGGTACACCCCGGACCTCCTGGTCCTTGCGCACGGCCTGGTCCTTGCTGACACCCCGGGGTACGAGGTGGTAGGCGCGCGTCACTGGAACATCGAGCGTTGGGCTC
>PMDX01000079.1 GCA_003154635.1 Actinomycetota bacterium
AACCAGATGTCGCCGTTCTTGTCGGAGGCCATCCCCGCCTTCTGGTACGGCTTGCCCTGCGTGCAGCCGTACGTATTCGCGGGCACAAAAATAAACGCGAAGTCGTTCGGGTCGCTTGAGCCGGCTTTGGTAGTGCACACGACGCCGAACAGCTTAGAGACCCCGCCGCTGTTCGTAGGCCAGAGCTTGTGACCGTTGATGACCCACTCGNNAGAACATCGGGGCGAACTCCTCGCATAGCCTGCGGTTGACGTGGGGCTTCTTGCATATCATCAGCAAGGGCCAGTGGAGCACGGCAAACGCGACGCCCATCCCTGAATCAGCCCTCGAAACCTCCTCGCAAACGCGGAAGCCGCCGACCCCGGCGTAACCCGAGTGCCCCATGCCAAAGCCCCCGAACTCCTCCGGGAAGAAGAACCGCTGAAACCCCATCTCCCCCATCAGCTTGTCGAACGCGGGCTCGATCAGGTTGTGGCTCTCCCAGTCTTCGTCGAAACTCCGCCTGTGCGGAATGACAGCGGTTTCCGCCCAATCGCGGGCCATCCGTTTCAGGTACNNCCTGTCGAGAGGCGTAAGATACTCCACGGGCGTTGTAAAATCATCGATGGTGCGCATTAACTCCTCCTGTCCAACACAGTCGCACTCCGCGGCTGGAGCATCCCGCCTTACAGCTTCTGAAGGTTGAAGTACTGCCTTGCCATACACGTCTGGGCAACCGTCTCCGGGGTGGCGTAAGTCTGCAGCGTCTTTACGTCGCGCCAGTAACGCTCGAGGTTCCACTCGGTCGCATAACCGGCGGAAGCCATAAGCTCCATGGTCCCGTGCAGCGCCTCCATCGACAGGTGGCAGACCTGCTTGAGCGTGGACATCGCCTGGACGTGAAGGCTGCCGCTGCCCGCGGACCCGTAAATGATCGGCCTGGATAGCATCCTTGCGAGGTTATAGGTGAGCAGCCGCGCCGTGCCCGTCTTGCCGCCTATCTCGCCCATGAGCGAAGCAACCAGCGGATTCTCCTTGAACACCTGGCCTTTGCCCTTGATGACGCGTGTATCCCCCCACTCTCGCAGTATCTCGTGGGAGCTCTGGAGGGCGCCTGCACAGACGGCGGCGCATGCCATGTAGTACCAGGACAGAACCGACCGAACAGCCTCGGAGCCCCTGGCGATGAGCGCCCTTTCGGGCAACTCCACATCGTTGAACTTCAGATCCGCGTTGATACTTGCGGTCAGGCCCGTCTTCTTGAAGCGCTCACCCCTGGCGAGGCCTTTCACCTGACCGGGAACAAGGAGGATACCGGGCTCCCCATTGCCAATGTCACAGACGACTCCGAACAGGCCGGCGGTGGCGCCACAACACTGCGGACGGGCCGGGCCACCGCTGACGACCCAGCCGCCGTTCGCCATTGAGGCCCTGGCCGGGAAATCGAGACCGTAATATGTGGGGTGCTTGCGCGTTTCGAAGCCGTACCCGGGAACGACCAGCGAACAGAGTGTCACCTGCTCGCCACAGAACGACGGAGCGGTCTCATTGAGCAAGCTTTCGTCCGCTTCGCTTGCGACCGCAAGAGCGTACTGAAGGGCGAGGGTATTCGCAAACAGAAAACCGATGCCCGGATCCGCGGCTCCGACCTGCTCGAGGAGTACCGTAGCGGTCATCGCCACGTCAGGCGAATTCATGCCGCCGCCGCCGATGTCCTCCGGAAGGACCAATGCCTGAAGGCCGATCTCTACGAACAACTTCCGCATGGCCGGGAGCAGGAGAACGTCATAGTCTTCCTTGTGCTCGAGGCGCTTTGACTTTACCTCTTGCTCGGCCCAGGAAGAGACGGTCTGGGCCATGGACCTGTCCGCGTCCAGTATCCATTCGATGGGAATCGGGAACAACTCCTGGTACTTCATCGCACCACCTCTCGGCTTTCGGCTCTCACTGCGACGCTGGCGTCCTTGCACCACGGGAAGCTCTCTGTTTCTATATCCGCAGTGACACGGTTGTCAATAAGATCTCGCTTTATTACGCTGGATAACCACCTCTGTTCCCGCCGGCGTTTGCGAACCTCATCTTCGAGAGACGGGACACGGTACCTTTCCGCAGAATACTAACTACAAGACAGTGAGACGCGCAGGAGGCAGCATGGACGGCGAGAAATTCGTCATAAGCCCCGACACTCAAAGGAACGAACGGGTCCCGCCGGGTCAGCGCCTGACGATGAACCTTCCCGTTCTTCAGTACGGAGGCGTCCACAAGATAGATATCTCAAAGTGGACGTTCAAGATAACGGGGCTCGTGGAGCGCGATCGTATCTTGAGCTTCGATCAGTTCAACGCGCTACCGAAGACCAGCCTGATCGCGGACGTGCACTGCGTCACCGGGTGGTCCATGCTTGAGACCAGGTGGGAGGGCGTGAGCAGTTCCGTGCTGAAAAGCCTGGCCACCATCCTCCCGGAGGCGAGATACGCACTGGTCCACGGCGCGGGCAACTTCACGACGAACCTCTCGCTTGATGAGTTTTTCGCGGACGATGTCGTCTTTGCCCTGGGGTACGAGGGCAAGCCGATCACTCCCGAACACGGCTATCCCGTGCGCCTCGTAGTGCCCAGGCTCTACTTCTGGAAGAGCGCGAAATGGGTAACGGGCGTCGAGTTCATGGACGAGGACAGGCGCGGGTTCTGGGAATCTCACGGCTACCACAATCACGGCGACCCCTGGACGGAAGAGCGCTACGGGTAAGAATCTCTACGTCACACACTCCGTTACAGCGCCGCCGAATTGAGTAATGGTGGTCGGGGGGCCCATCGTTACGACTGGTCTGTCTTGCTCTATCTCCACGATGTGGGTAGCGAGGGAGCCAGCGATCTCTCGCGTCACGCACTCCCCGAGCGTTGGGGGGACATCGATCCGTCGCTCGCTCGTCGCTGTCGGTACAGATTCTGGTTTGGGGTGGTGGGCTCGCTCGCTTCCCATATGGGGGCTCCGCCCCCCTTATGGCGTTCGCGCTTACGCGCTTACTGTCACCCCCCCAATGGAGATCTTCGGTGGGGCCTTCCCCCCGAAAAATGGATTTAGACCCCCCTGGGTTCGAGTCCCCATTAGAATCAAGGTTGGTGGGGTGAACGAGGGGACTCGAACCCCCGACCTCCGGGGCCACAACCCGGCGCTCTAACCAACTGAGCTACGTCCACCGCGAATACGCGTGAAAAAAACCATGGCCTGCCGTGGCGAGCAGGCCATTTAAAGATAGAGCTTTGAGCCATCGATTTCAATTGCCACGAGCGTCTTGAATGGAAGGCTTGCGACAGTGAGGTTGGCACCCCCGGCAGGACTCGGCCCCACGCTCCTTAAGTCGCGCGGTGACCCCACTAGTGCGAGTTGGTTGCAGGTTCGAGTCCCGCCGGCGGTTATTGGTGATTGTCTTACGGAGTGTTGGCACCCCCGGCAGGACTCGAACCTGCAACCTATAGATTAGAAGTCTATCGCTCTGTCCAGTTGAGCTACGGGGGCTGATTGAATACTCTGCCGGCTCCTATCAATTCCGGGGTTGTATCAATTCTCTAATAATACGCAGTATACCGGAATACTCGTGCCGCGGAACACCGAACGGCCTAACTGCCGCCCCCGGACCCGTGGGGTTCGCTCCAGTCAAGAACGACCGAGTGGCCCCTCGGGAGATACTGCGGGTCGTCCTCAGCTTTTCTCAAAGGAGGTGGGGGTGGCGGGTTTTGACTGTATCTATGAGCCCTATAGAGGAGAAAAACAAAAGAACCCACGTAGGCACCGAGGAACAGCACGGCCACAAGCAGCCACTCGATCGGGCTCAGCCCGAGGAACAGGCTAAATCGTATCGTCGCGTACGCGACGATGAAAGCTACGAACACGAGAAACGGCCAGCCTTCCCACCACGATAGAATGAGCATCACCAGTGAGATCACCACGACCGGCACTATGCCGAACGCGATATAGATAGCGAGCTCGCGTCCAAAACCAAGGCGCTTGAGCGCCTCTCTACGCGGAACGACTTTCGTTGTTGAGACCACGGGTCACTGCCTCTGGTCGAATTGCCTCAATTGCCCAAACAAGAATATCAAATCCCATACTTACCCCACAAATATTCTCCTTAAGTGCAGGGCGAGGGGTACTTTTTTCCGTCGAACTCCGCAGCGGACCTGCATCAGACCGATATCGCTCATTCCGCGAGGACCTCGAGGAAAAAACGTACCCCGAGCCCCCCTTGCGACCCTAGCCTTCCGCGACGATGGATGCGGCGGCGTCTTCACCACTCCTGAGGGCTCCCTCGACTGAGGAGATCAGGTACATGTACTCGCCTGCCAGGTGCAGTCCCTTGACGTCTCTGATGTTGTTGCGCTTCAGGACGTACATGGCGGGGAACTGCCCTGGAGACTCGAGGCATATGGCGTCTTTCCATCGCACCACTTCCGCCATCAGGGGCTTATCCGTAGCCGTGGGGATGAAGCGCCTGACCTCGTCGGTGACTCGCTTGACGAGCTCGGCGTCCGGGAGCGCGATCAGCTCTTCAGAATACCTGCCATAGGAAACGCAGTGCGAGAGCCCGCAGCCTTTGGGAGCGAGGTACGGCGACTTCTCGCTGCACTCGTTGAGCGCCGGCAGGAAACTCCCGGCGGTCCGCGGCAGCGAAATGGCGTAGAGCCCTTCGGGCAGAAGGCGCTTTTCCATGGCGAGCATCACGTGGGCGGTCGAACTGTATCTCACGGTCTCGAGCGGCTTGCGGATCGTGTCGGGAAGATCCGGCATGATCTTTCTAGCCATTGTCGCCGTCGTCGCGCATACAACGTGGTCAGCTTCCATGAACCCGTCCGCCGTCTCGACGCCCTTCACTACGCCGTTTTCCATGACCACTTTTTTCACCGGGGTCGAGAGCTTTATAACGTTCTGGTGCTTCTTGTAGAGGGCGGCGGGCAGCGACCCTATACCCCTCTCCATGAGCTGGAGCCCCTTGTAGAAACCTATCAGGCAGATCAGGTGCGAAATACCGACCTGGTCGGCCTCACCGAGCGTCAGGCTCGCTGCGATCGGGGCCATTGCCCAGTCTAGAGCCTCGGGACCGCCGTACTGGAGCACGAACTGCTCGACGCTCGTGTCGCCCAGGTCGATCAGGCATGTCGGGTTCATACCATTGAGGTCGACGTTTATGAATCGTTTCATCATGGTGTTGCCGACCCTGGCCATCTGTGGGTATACCTTGAAAGGCAAGCCCCTGAACCTGAGGAGTTCGGGAATTCCACGCAGCATGTTTGTCGGGCGGCTGGGTGACGGCAGCGGATAGGCCTTGCCGTTTCTCCACAGCGCCACCTTCAGGTCGAAAGGTATCATCTCGCCGCCGAGGCCGAGCTCTTTCGCGAGCCTGATCTGCGCCTCGCACATGCTGACCATGAACTGGGCGCCCGTATCAAAGATAAATCCATCTTTCTCGTAGCACCTGGCGCGCCCACCGGCATGGGCACTTGCCTCGAATGTCGTCACGTCGGCTCCGGCTTGTGCCAGAGCATGAGTCGCAGCAAGTCCCGCGGCCCCCGCACCAATAACGATCACCTTCATGCTGTTCTTCCCTTCCCGCTTTGAAGCGCGGCGAACGCCAGGCAAGAGCGGTGCCGCTCGGTGTCTCAATGACCGTCGAAAACGACATCATTCTATAACAGCCCGCCGCCCGACAAGCAAGGAATTGGACCGCAACAGGGTTGATGGGCTCGGATCGTTTCCGAGGGCAGCAATCTGATATACTCCGGGCGTTTAACCGCGGCAACGTACGGGATATGTACCGCGCATTCGCGTCGTCGTGTCTCGTAAATGCGGGTGCCTTAAGTGAGAAGGGGGCAGACACGTGGAGAGAAAGAACATCGTCGTGATCGGGTCGGGCATCGGAGGCGCCGGGGCGGCGTCAATCCTGCAATCAAGAGGCCACGAGGTTGTGCTGCTCGAGAGGAGCCCATTCGCCGGCGGAAAATGCTGGGGATTTGAAAAAGACGGCTTCATAGTCGACTCGGGGGTCCACATGTTCTCCATGGGGCCAAACGGACCTCACGGAGAGATAAACCGCATGGTAGGAGGCGGCCTCGAATGGCTCAAAGGAAACCCCGGCTGCGCCTTTCACATGCGCGGAAGTTTCGACATGATGTATTACCAATCGCAGAAAGACCCGCGTGGCCAGCTCGAGATGTTGAAATCCGCCGTCAATGAATACGCGTACCTCAAGAAAAACGGCCCGGTTGCCACGGACTCATCGCGCGCGAGGATCAAGAAGGCTTCCAACGAGCTACACGGTGCGTCCAGGCGCGGCGGCGCGGGCGAGCTCATCAAGACGTTCAAGAAAATTGTCAGGCGCGATACCAGGTTTATGTGTGACCTCGACGAGCTCACTACCTTCGAGTTCCTCTCGGGCATAACCGATAACGAGCTGCTGCACCAGAACATCGCCGTCTGCTCTACGATCCTGCTGGTCATTCCTTACACGATGTCGAGCGCGGCTGAGCTGATGTGGTGCGTTTCAAGCATGTTCGAGAGGGAATACCTGAGCGTGCCCAGGGGCGGGTCGCGCGAGATACCCAACTCCTGGCTGCGCTCGTTCGCAAGGAACGGGGGAAAGCTCGTGCTGGGCGCCGAGGTCGGGAAGGTGCTCCTCGAAGATGGAAGCGCGACGGGCGTCGTCACCACCGACGGCAACGAGTACAAGGCCGATGCTGTGATATCAAACGCCGGCATAAAGAGGACTATCGAGATGACGGGTGAAGGCGCCTTCCCCGTCGACTACGTGAAGAACGCGGGAGAACTCAAGGAATCTTACTCGTTCATCACGGTCAAGTACGGCCTCTCGCGTAATGTTGTAGAGGCAAAAGCACCGTGCTTCTTCAACATTCCAAACATTGACCCTGTCACGATGTTCGATTACGTCGAGCAGGGAGGAGTTCCCAACGACCCGTTCCTTTTCGTGCCGATACCGTCCGAGTGGGACCGTCACGCCGCGCCGCTCGGGAAGCAGCTCATCATGATGGGAGTTCCAGGCCCAACTGTTGTCAGCGACCAGACAGTCGAGCAGTGCGAGCGCATACTCGACCGTGGGGAGCAGAGGCTGTTCGAGCTCTTCCCGGCGATGGAGAAGAACATCCAGTGGAAGATGCGCACCCACATCCGTCACACAGGCGAGCTGACCGGGAAGCCTACGGGCGAGTGCATAGGCCTGGCCCAGAGCGTCGGGCAGACGGGCGTTCACAAGCCAAGCTGCAAGACCCCCGTGGAGGGGCTGTACCTGGTCGGGTGTGACGCGGGCGCCAGGGGTGTTGGCACGGAGCAGGCCGCGAGCAGCGCGATATACGTATCGAGCCTCATGGAATGACGGATGCACAGCGCCCGGGTGAGGCTTTCAGACCACCCGGAAGTCACACGGCGTCATACGAATGCAAGCGAAAGAGGCCGGACGGACATCCCGCCTCTTTTTTCACCCTGCGGGCTTTTACGATAACTGTGTAAGGGTACTTCCTGCGACTCACTGCCTTTGGCCGTACGGGTCACCGGGGGCGAGCACGCTCGGTGAAAAACGCACATCAGAGCGGAGGTCAGAATGATATGATATAAATATCGTTCGATACACTGCGTTTTGTATCAAAGCAGGGCTCGAGAATTCCGGTAGATTTACTGGAGCTGATCGAAAGAGAGGGGAGCATGACGCGAGCGCGCGGCGACCATATGTGCATAGTCTGCGGGCACAACCTGGGCCCCTACGGCAGGATTTGCGATAAGTGCGGCTCCATTCAGCGACCTTCCAAAGGCGATGGCCTTCCGCTCCCACCAGACAAGCTCAAGCCGTGTGTCCGGTGCGGACAGATGATCCCCGTTGAAAGCCAGGAAGAAATCTGCGCCGAATGCGCCGAAAGTGACGCTCCCCGACCGGTAGTCTGGATAGACGACACGGACCCCCGCCACAAGTCGATAGTGGTCGCAAAGTCGGCCTCCGGTGTATCGTCGGCCGTCACCGTCGCCGCGGTCCTCTCGGTGATATTCGTCGGAGCCCAGGCGGCGCTCATCATTTTCCTCGCGGTCTCCGCGGTTGCATTGGGCGCGTCGGTGGCTTCCTGGGTGATAATCTCCAAGCGCCCGGCTCACAAGATCGAGTACTACGCCCCCGTCAAGCAAGAACAGCAGGGCTCAAACCCTTCATCCTGATGAATTCCTCGGAACTCCGTCACTTGAGCCTGGTCTCTCAGGCCCGGGTCAAGAAGCAAAACGCAAGACTGTGTTTGACCCCTGTTTGCGCTTCTTGGGTGAGGGAAAATGTCGGGAGGGCTATTTGCAGAAGAGGCAAATGAAGATCTAGAACGTCTTACTACCGATCGAGAGCAGGATGACTGATCAGAAAGCGAGATTCTGGAGTTTATCAGCCGAGGCCCTCCTCGAGCAGCTAAAGACGACACGCGACGGGTTGAGCTCGTCGGAGGCCAAGACCAGGCTGGCGTCTTTCGGGCCCAATGTCCTGCAGGCCAGGAAGCGCAGGAACACCGCCGGCCTGTTGTTCTCCCAGTTCAAGAGCCCGATCATCCTAATCCTCATCTTCGCCGCAATCCTGTCGATGTTCGTGGGCGATCGCCCGGACGCGATAATAATCCTGATTATCGTTCTTTTCAGCGGCCTGCTGGGGTTCTGGCAGGAGCGCGGCGCTGAGAACGCCGTCAGCAAACTCATGTCGATCGTCGAGATAAAAGCGGACGTCCTCCGAGAGGGCAAGGCCGCGAGCATCTCCGTCGAGGACATCGTGCCTGGTGATGTAGTAGTGCTCAACGCGGGCGACATCATTCCCGCGGATTCGCTGATCCTGGAATCGAACGACCTCTTCGTCGATGAGGCGAGCCTGACGGGCGAGACGTTCCCGGTGGAGAAGTCGACCGAAGTCGTTCAACCGGAGGCTCCGCTCGCCGGCCGGACCAATTCCACTTTCATGGGAACGCACGTTGTCAGTGGAAACGCACGCGTGCTGACAGTAAAGACCGGCAAGAACACCGAGTTCGGAAAAGTCTCCGAGCGCCTGGCCGAGAAGAGCACGGAGACTGAGTTCGAGCGGGGAATAAAACATTTCGGATTCCTGCTGGGAGAGGTCACACTCCTCCTCGTCGTCGCGATTTTCGCGATAAACGTGTACCTCAAGCGCCCGGTGCTGGACTCATTCACCTTCTCACTTGCCCTGGCCGTCGGCCTTACCCCGCAGCTCCTGCCCGCCATAATCACCATAAACCTCTCCAAGGGCGCGAGGCGCATGGCCGACCACAAGGTGATCGTAAAGCGCATGGCCTCGATCGAGAACTTTGGTAGCATGAACGTCTTCTGCTCCGACAAGACGGGCACCCTGACGGAGGGAATCGTCCAGCTTGACAAAGCGCTCGACATCCGAGGGGGCGAATGCGCAAAGACGTTGCTTCTCGCGCGCGTCAACGCTTCTTTCGAAACCGGATTCACGAACCCTATCGATGACGCGATGAGAAAGCTCGAAAACCCGGATGTCTCCACGTACAAGAAGGTGGATGAGGTCCCCTACGATTTCAACAGGAAGCGGTTGAGCATTGTCACTGACGACTCCGAAGCGGGCGAACCAGGTGCCGGAGACCGACAAGGCGGCGCGCCGCAGGCCCCGGGGCGGTACCTGATGATAACCAAGGGAGCAGTGCGTTCCGTGCTCGAGGTCTGTTCGAGTGCCGAAGAGCCCGACGGCAGGATCGTAGAACTCGAGCGCGCCACGGACGAGATCGATGCGTGCTTCCAGGACCTCAGCGGCAAGGGCTTCCGCACGCTGGGCGTCGCATACAAGCGGACGGACAAGGCGGACATCACTGCCGCCGACGAGACTGGCATGACGTTCCTCGGCCTCCTCTCCCTGTCCGACCCGCCCAAGGCAGACATCGTGGAGACCATCAAGGAGCTTAGAGGCCTGGGAGTGAGCCTCAAGGTGATAACTGGAGACAATCATCTTGTAGCCGCCCACGTCGGCGAGCAGGTCGGCCTGTCGAGCGCACAGGTCGTCACGGGCACTGACATCGAGAAGATGTCACCGGAGGCGCTCGTCAGAAGGGTCCAGAACGTGGACATCTTCGCGGAAGTGGAGCCGAGCCATAAAGAGAACGTCATCCGGGCTCTCATAAAGGCCGGAAACGTAGTCGGCTACATGGGAGACGGCATCAACGACGCACCGGCCCTGCACGCCGCCGACGTGGGGATATCCGTGGACAGCGCTGTCGACGTGGCCAAGGAAGCCGCGGACTTCGTCCTCTTGGAGAAGGACCTCGGGGTCCTGGCGAACGGCGTTCGCGAGGGCCGCACTACATTCGCCAATACCCTCAAATACGTGTTCATGGCGACGAGCGCCAATTTCGGCAATATGTTCAGCATGGCCGGCGCTTCGCTGTTCCTCAAGTTCCTGCCGCTGCTGCCGGGCCAGGTGCTCCTCACAAACCTGATGACGGATTTCCCCGAGATAACGATCGCGACCGACAATGTCGACCCCGAGATGGCGCAGAAGCCACGCCGGTGGGATATAAAATTCATCAGGAGGTTCATGCTGGTATTCGGGCTGCTGAGCTCGATCTTCGACTACGCCACTTTCGGGGTGTTGATACTGCTCCTGCACGCGACTACAAAGCAGTTTCGGACGGGCTGGTTCGTCGAGTCGGTCATCTCTGCGTCAATGATAGTCCTGGTAATCAGGACGAGGCGCGTCTTCTTCAAGAGCAGGCCCAGCAAATACCTCTTCGTGACCACGCTGCTGGTCGGCGCGGCAACCCTGGCGCTGCCTTACACGCCACTCGGAAAAGTTGTCGGCTTCGTTCCCGTGCCGGCATATTTTTATCCCTGGCTTCTGGCAATTGTTATAATCTATATCGGGTCGGCGGAGCTGGCGAAACGATTGTTCTATAAATGGGTAACGTACTGAAGAAAGCCAAGAAAGACACCCGCACGAGCGGCCGGAACTCAGGGGAAAGAGATTCCGCGAGCCCGAAAACGTCGCGTTCGATACTCGTACTCACAGCCCTGCTGGTCCTTACGTTCCTCGCAGTAGTCCCCGCCGGGCCGCAGGTTTTCGGCTCACGACAGGCTTTCGCGTACTCGAGACTCGACATGAAGCAGTCCGGGGGGCGAATGCTGTTCATTGCGCCCCACCCGGACGACGAAGGACTTGCGGCGGCGGGCCTGATCCAGCGCGTGCTGAAGATGGGCATCGATGTCAGGGTCGCAGTGCTCACCGCGGGGGACGCCTCCGCTGGAGCCGCGAGAGCTTATTGCAGGAGCCCCAGCCCTACCCCGGGTGACTTCAGGTTGATGGGTGAGGAACGCGTCAGGGAAACGCGCAACGCCCTCAGGATCATCGGCCTGCCTCCTCGTGACGTTATCTTCCTTGGCTATGCCGATGGCAGTCTCAACTCGCTCTGGGACATGAACTGGGATTACGGCAACCTGCACATGGGCCGAAACGGCGCAGATCACTCGCCGTATCCTTTCGCCTACGAGAAAGGCGCACCGTGCTGCGGGGCGAATCTCGAGAAGAACCTAACCGCGATATTCGAGAGCTTCAAACCAAACTTCGTCGTGTACCCGGACGAAAACGACGCGCATCACGACCACTGGGCGGCAAACGCCTTCACCCGGTACGTGATGATCCGGTCCGGGTACAAGGGCGCCGAGTACACATACCTGGTACACAGGCATGATTACCCCTTGCCAAGATCGTACGCGCCGTACGATTACCTGACGGCTCCTTACGCTCTGCAGCACCTGGAGACCAACTGGAAGAGCGTTCCTCTCACCAGACACCAGGAAGACGTCAAAGAGCTCGCCATCCGGTCGTACAAGGTGCCCCTCATGATAGAAAACTCCTCCGCCAGGTCGTTCATCCGACGGAACGAGCTTTTCGGTACGGCGGAATCGGTAAAACCCGAGCACATCGGACGAAGCAGGCCCGACTTTACTCTCCCCAACATGCCGTACGTGGTGGAAAGGGACCCGGTTGACGACGGCATGAACGCGCCTGCCGGAGGTGAGCTCCGCGATATCTCACTCTGCATTGGGGATACAGGCACATATGTAGCCTTGCAGGCCCAGGGCAACATCGTGCCCGACCTCACGTACGCGTTCAGGATGAGGGTCTTCAGGGGCAAGCGCGTGGACCGCTACGACATCAACGTCGCCGGTCGTAATGCAACCTGCATGAAGTTGGCTCGAAACAGCATCCTGCTCAAGCACCGCATACCGCTCGAGGTCGCTGGTACCAGGATGTGGATATCACTTCCCTCCTCGGTCCTGTCCGGTGCCGGCGCGTGCATGTTGAGCGTTGATGCGATGAACGGCCGCCGGAGGGTCGATCGCTCCGCCTGGCGCA
>PMDX01000206.1 GCA_003154635.1 Actinomycetota bacterium
GCCACTTCGATCGAGGACGGGGGGCCCGCCGCTGGCGCGGGGCTGAAGGAGAACGATGTCATCGTGGCTTTCGACGGGTGCGCGGTGCGCGGTATCGACGACCTTCACCAGCTTTTAACAGAGGAGCGTATCGGTACTGAGTTCACCATGATCGTGATCCGCCACACCGAAAAGATCGAGTTGAAGGTCACCCCGCAAGAGAAGATCGCCGCCTGACCGGAGAGACAGACCATGGTCTTCCTGTTCTCTTGAACTTCAGGGCGAGGATGGCGATGCGATGACCATGTAGTGGTATGGGCCGTGGTCCGTTACGGATTCGACGACGAAACCTGCCTCGGTGATCAGATAGACCGCAGTCGCTTCGTTGAAGCGTATCTCGACTGGAGGACCGAGCTCCATCGATTCCTTTTTCCAGTCTAGGTTCACGAGCTTACCGTCAGGCTTGATCGTCTTGCGAGCGTTTTGAAGCACTACCTGGGCATCCGCGAAGTCGTGCAGGTCTATGCCGAAGAATACGATATCCGCGCATGACTCACAGAGCACCGTCGTTTCTCCCGGGCCTGACCGCGCAACGACGTTGCCGAGGCCCTCAGCATCTGCGGTTTTGAGCAGTTGCGCGATAGAATCGGCGTTAATGTCGAGAGCGTATACCTTTCCTGAAGGCCCTACTTTCCTCGCTGCAGGAATGGCGAAATACCCTTCGCCGGCGCCTATGTCAGCGAATGCCATCCCGGGTCCGAGCCCGATGTCGGAGAGGATGGTTTCGGGGTCCTGCCATTGTTTCCTCGCCTCGTCATCGTGCCTGAACCTTCCGCCTCCGCGTTGGTGGGCCATGCTGTCACTCCTGTCGTGTACTATCCGCTGGTCTACGTCAACCGTTTCCCTGCAGGCGCGGCAACACTTCGCTCCCCTGAGAAGCGGCACTACGCACCCCGGGCACCCTTAGCGCTTCGCATGCCATCATGCCTTCTCGAACATCGTAAAGTTGCACCTTTTAAGGGCGTGCCGGGCTACTCGTCGGTGTCCTCGTCGGGAGCGGCGAAGAAACGATAAATCCCACGCGCCGCCGCGGTCGTGACAGAAGCGATCAGCAACCATAGGAGTAGCGGTGATTTCTCGCGCAGGCGGTAGAGGTTGAGTGTCCAGCCGATGCCGTAATCGCGCGGGACGATGGTACGCTCTTCGGCGGGGTTCCACATCGTTCGCTTGAGGCGCGCCCAGGTGGGCTTGCGAAAATCGTACGGTATCATCCCGAGGAAGCTTCCGTGTTTGCTCTTAAATCCCATCATGCCCCTTTCGAGTACAATCGCTCTTTCAAGTGATTCTTCTCAGTGGGTGGCGATAGTCCTGCAGCAACTTCGTGATACCCGGGCATGTGCTCACACTCAGCGAAAGCCTGGGTCGCCGGTCGTTTGCTCGCCCGAGCAAGTAACGATATCCTGTCTGTGGGTGGAAACAGCTCACGAAAGGAACAGGTCATGATCCTTCTCAATCCAAACAAATTCACCTGGCAATTCCCGGACGAGTGCTCAAGAGACATCATGGTCGAGACTATCCGGTTCTTTGAAGAGAAAGGCCGTGGCAAGGCAAAGAAAGACGACCAAGAGCGGGTCTGGTATCAAGACTTTCTCGACTTCCAGAAGAAGATCGGAGCTTTTTCGACCCTTCTGACGCCCTCGCAATACGCGCTGAACGCGGATTCGCGCTGGGACACGTGGCGCAACTGTGCCTTCAATGAGATCACCGCTTTCTACGGGCTTGCTTACTGGTATACGTGGCAGGTTTCGATACTCGGGCTCGGCCCGATCTGGATGGGGCGGAACGAGGCCGTGAAGAAGCGCACCGCCGAACTGCTGCGTGACGGGGGTATCTTCGCGTTCGGGCTCTCCGAAAAGGAGCACGGAGCCGACCTGTACTCGACCGAGATGTCGCTAAAACCGGTGGGGGACGGGAACTACCTCGCGAATGGGCGTAAGTACTATATCGGCAACGCAAACGAGGCGGCATTAGTTAGCACTTTCGGCAAGATGACCGACACGGATGACTACGTGTTTTTCGCGGCCGGGGACAGAAACCCGAAGTTCGAGGTCGTCAAGAACGTCGTCAGCTCGCAGAACTTCGTCGCCGAGTACGCCCTGACGGATTATCCGATAACCGACGCAGAGATACTCACCCGCGGGCGGGACGCCTGGGATTCCGCTCTTAACACGGTCAACGTCGGCAAGTTCAACCTGGGATGGGCGTCCATCGGTATTTGCACGCACTCGTTCTACGAAGCGATCGACCATGCTTCGCATCGATTCCTCTACAAGCATTACGTCAGCGAGTTCACGCATATCAAGCAGCTTTTTGTCGACGCTTACACGAGGCTGGTCGCGATGAAGCTGTTCGCCCTGCGCGCCATCGATTACATGCGATCGGCGTCGCCCGAGGACCGTCGATACCTGCTCTACAACCCGATGGTCAAGATGAAGGTGACCACGCAGGGAGAAGAGGTCATGAACCTGCTGTGGGATGTCATCGCGGCCAAGGGATTCGAGAAAGACATGTACTTCGAGGAAGCTGTACGCGACATACGCGCCCTGCCGAAGCTCGAGGGAACGGTCCACGTCAACATGGCGCTCATAATAAAGTTCATGCCGAACTACTTCTTCAATCCCGCGACACTCCCGGAGATAGGGCAGCGGATGGATGCGGCGAACGATGACTTTCTGTTCGACCAGGGCCCGACGAAGGGTCTCGGCAAGATACGGTTCCACGATTACAACATTGCATATGGGAGCGTAGACCTGCCGAACGTCAATGTCTTCAAAGAGCAGATCGAGGTGCTCAAGGAGCTGCTGCTGAAAGCTCCGCCCAGCGAGGCCCAGATAGACGACATCGATTTTCTTCTCATCCTGGGCGAGCTTTTCACACTCGTCGGGTACGGCCAGCTCATAATCGAGAACTCGAGAATACTCGGGGTCTCCGACGAGCTGCTTGACCAGATATTCGACTTTATGGTCAGGGATGTTTCCAAGTTCGCTCTGCAGCTCTATTCCAAGACGACGAGCACGAACGTGCAGATGGACCTGTGCCTGAAGATGTTGCGCAAGCCGATTGCGGACCCGGCGCGATATGAGAAGGTGCTGGCCGAGGCGTACAGCCTGGAAGGCCAGTACAGCTGGAACGACTAGGGGAGCCATCTGAATTGGCTGAGACGTATCAAAGAGGAGTCTGACGAAGGTGACACGGTGGATTCATCGTTTTACATCTGACGTTTTCGGGGACGGGCGCGTCGTGGTGATGCCCATCGTAGCTGCTATTATCGCGGTCGTCGTGCTTAACACGGCCCTGGCTGCCACGACGACGGCGAAGGACAACGCAGCGGCTTCAGGCCTCAGCGGAAGCGGGGTATCGGAGCGGGATTGGGGCACGTGCGCGTCGGCCGTGACGGATCCGGCGAGGACCTGGTATCTGGCGGAGGGTTGCACGGCGGCGGGGTTCGAGACCTGGATACTGGTCCAGAACCCGGGCTCTTCTCCGGTCGATGTCAAGATGAGCCTTCAGACCGGGAGCGGCGGGGTCGCTGGACCGAAAGACACTATTCCCGCCAGGACCCGGCGCACGTATAACCTCGCCGACTACGTTGTGAGCTACAACGTCTCAACAAAGGTGAGCGCGAGCGCGCCGGTCGTCTGCGAACGCGCGATGTACGGCAACAACCGCGAGTGGGGCACCGGGGCGACCGGAGTGACCTCGCTGTCGAAGATGTGGTACCTCGCCGAGGGATGCACCGACGGCGGGATGGAGACGTGGGTCCTCGTCCAGAACCCGGAGTCGACGCCTGTCAATGTGACATTGACCCTGCAGACGGACGTCGGCCAGGTCGCAGGCCCCAAAGACACTATTCCTCCCAGGACCAGGCGCTCCTACAACCTGGCGAAATACGCTGTCTCCTACAACGTCTCGACCAGGGTTGACGCGAGCGGCGGGGTCGTCTGCGAGCGCGCGATGTACGGCAACAGCCGCGAGTGGGGCACGGACGATACTGGAGCTTCATCTCCATCGACCTCCTGCTACCTTGCTGAGGGTTGCACCCTTCCAGACTTCGAGACGTGGGTACTGGTGCAGAATCCGGGTACGTCCGCGGCCCGGGTGCGAATGAGGCTCCTGACTGACAAAGGAGAGGTCGCCGGCCCGAACGACAGCATTCCGCCGGGCACCAGGCGGACGTACGACCTCTCCAAATACGCTCCCAACGCGAGCGTGGCGACTATCGTCAGCTCCAGTTCGCCGGTGGTTGTGGAACGGTCGATGTACGGGGGCAGGCGGCTGTGGGGCACGTGCTCGTCAGGGTGCACTACTCTTTCGCACGTCTGGTATCTTGCGGAGGGTTGTACGGCGAACAAGTTCGAGACGTGGCTCGCGCTGGTGAACCCCGGGAAGAACGCCGTCGATATCAACGTCAAGTTGCAAACCGACAAGGGTGAGGTCGCGGGCCCTTCCGGTACGATCCAACCCCGGCAGCGCAAGACGTTTTACCTCGGCAACTACGTCGACAGCTTCAACGTATCGGAGAAAGTTGAGGCCAGCGCGCCCGTCGCCTGCGAGCGTTCGATGTACGGTGAGGGCACCAGCAGGCGCCCTTGCGCCCCGGTACAGGGTCCTCCACTGTATCCGATCACGAAAGACGCATCGATAGCTTGCGGCCATTGGCCGGCCGGGTCGACCGACTACCCGTATTTCGGAGCGCCTAGAGAGGGAACCCGCCTTCATGCGGGAGTCGACATCTATCCCCCCGGTGGCGAAGGGACCCCTGTTAGGGCGATAAAGGCGGGAACTGTCGTAAAGACCGGCCTTTTCTACACTCGCGCAAACGGCGAGCAGACGTTCGCCGTGCTCATCGACCATGGGGACTACGTGGCTACATACGGGGAGTTGCGTCCGCTGGACGCCTGGCTCCAGCCAGGTGTGACGGTATCGCGAGGCCAGGTAATCGGATATGTCAGCGGAACGCTACAGCTCCACTTCGAGATGTACAAACCGGGCATCGGGACCTGGTTCAACTGGTACGGTCCTAAACCAGCCGACCTCATCGACCCTACAGATTACATCCTCGGCCTGTACTGAGGCGCGTTGTCAGGTTGCGAAGCTCTTCTCGGATATCGAAGCGAGTTTCTCGTCTATGTGGATAACCTCTGACCGGGTACGCACACCGAATCTGGCACAGGTGCCGCGGATGCCGACCTTTACCGAATATGAGCCGTCAGGTATCGCGAGGAACAGGTCTTCATCGGTGGAGTCATCTCCCGCAGCCAGGATAAAGTCGTAGATGGCGTCTCCCATCAACAACGGAACCGCCGCCGCCATCTGGATATGCTCCCGGAGGACACCGGGTGACGGTCATTGACCGCTGTGCTCTCGAGGTCGTATAAAAAGGTGTGGAACTCTACCTTGGAGGGGAGCGATGTGAACGGGAGGTCTTTTGCCAACGTCATCGGCGGCTCAGTCCTGCGGCTGATGGCCGCGAACTTCAACTACAGGCCTTCCATCAGGGAATACATGCGTTGCAACGGGTCATGGGTCGATTTCACGGTCGGTCTAAGGACGGAGCAGAACACCGTCGAACAGGCGATAAGGTTCAGGGACGGAAAGGCCAGGGTCCTCAGACACATCCCGGCGGACGTCGACGTCACGATGATCATGGCCGACGACTCGGTGGTCAAGGAGCTTCTCTCCGCGACTCCAAACGAGACTCTCAACATGCTGCTCAAGAGCAAGCTCAGGCTAGAGGGGAACCTCAGTTACATAAGCCTCTTCAACTATTTCATCGCTACGTTGATGGCCGGGACGAACGCCAGGCGCAACTCGAGAATAAAGGAAGAGGATGCCGCCCTGAGGCTCAGCGAGGCTCCTCGCATCGACCCCGCGCTCAGGACCGAGATGGCCCATCGCAGGAGTGAGAGGATGACAGCGCGGGAGATCGACCCAGGCGTGCATTTCCTCGAAGATCCGTACCTTTCCGATTATGAGATCGAAGATTTTCCGCGCTTGGGGCGCTTCTTAGACATACATTTCGGGACCAGGCCTGAGCTTTGTGCCGAGCGGCCGAAGCTCCTGACCGACTGGTTCATGGAGAACGGGTTCGAGAATGATTCGGAAGGCAAGCCGTGGTTTCCACCGCTTCGCCAGGGGTATGCATTCAAGCACCTGATGGAAAATCGCAAGCCGATAATCAGGAGAGACGATCTCATCGCGGGTACGACGACGACGAAGGACATTGGTGTCGTCATATACCCAGACGCGATCGGCACTACGATGTGGAGCGAGCTCGAGAGCGTTACCGACCGTCTGCTCAACTCGTACGACGTTTCCGAGGAGACGATCAAGACCCTTCACCGCTACGTTTTTCCGTACTGGACGCGCCGCAACTTCCGGGAATGGGTGCGCGATAAGTACAACGCTCCGTTGAGCCAGAAGATGGACGAGCGCTTCGCGGTCTATTTCATGTGGAAGACGGTCGCGCTCTCGCACACCATTGCGGATTTCCCGAGGCTCATGAGCCAGGGCACCTCCGGCGTAATACGGGAGATAGACAAGGAGCTCGCTCGCGACGAGAGCGCGAGCGAAGAGAAGAAGGATACCCTGCATGGCATGGTCCTCTGTCTCGAGGGCGTCAACGCCTATGCGAGAAACCTCGCGGGGCAGGCCGCCCGCGATGCGGAGACGGAGGGCGACCCGGCCCGTCGGGCCGAGCTGGAGCGGCTGGCCGAGATATGCGCGAAGGTGCCGGAGAACCCCTGCGATACGTTCGACGAGGCGATCAACGCCTGCTGGATAGTATGGCTTTCGCTGCACATGGAGAGCACAAACGCGGGTCTTTCCATCGGGCGAATGGATCAATGGCTTCAGCGTTATTTCGAGGCCGATATCGCGAAGCTGTCTACCCCCGATGAACGGGAGGAGTACGTAAGAAAAGCGATAGAGCTGGTCGCATGCTTCTATATGAGGTGCACCGATCACCTCCCTATGATCATAGATATCGGCAACTATCTTTTTGGTGGCAGTTCCTCAGACCAGGCTATTACCCTTGGAGGGATCACGCCGGAGGGGGAGGACGCTGTCAACGACATGACGTACATCTTCCTCAAGGTTACCGAACTGCTCAACATCCGGGACCCTAACGTCAACGCGAGGTACAACCCGGAGAAGAACTCTGACACTTACCTCAAGCGCCTGTGCGAGGTCAACCTCATCACTGCCGCGACACCGTCGATGCACAACGACCTTGCCGTAATGGAGTCGCTCAAGGAATTCGAATACGCTCCCGAGGACCTCCGGGACTGGTCGGCGACCGGCTGCGTGGAGCCGACGCTCTCGGGCAAGCACATAGGGCATACAAACTGCATGATGATGAACATGGTTGCTGCCCTCGAGATGGCCATGAACAACGGCAGGCACCCGCTGATGAACTGGGATGTGGGGCCGAAGACCGGCAGTATCGAAGGAGGTGATTTTTCTACGTTCGAGGATTTCTTCGGGGCGTTCCTGACGCAGTACCAGTTCCTGATAGATTGCTCAGTGGAGTACAACAACATGCTTGGCGAGGGGCATAACGTCCTGCGGCCGACGCCACTGCTGTCCTCGCTGATAAACGACTCGACAAAAAACGGCAAGGACGTAACGGCGGGCGGCGCGAGGTACAACAGTTCGGGCTCGGCGTGTATCGGGCTCGCGGATATCACGGATTCGCTGATGGCGATCAAGAAGCTGGTGTACGACGAGAAAAAGGTAAGCTTCGCCGACCTCAAGAAGGCCGTTGATACCAACTTCGCGGAAGACCCCGCGCTCCACGCGATGGTCAAGAGGAAGGTCCCGCTTTTCGGCTCGGGTAGCGAGGAGGCGCTAGAGATGGCAGGACGGGTCACCAGGTTCACCCATGACGCTTACGGAGCGCACAGGAACTTCAGGGGCGGGCCGTATACCGCGGGGTTCTGGTCGATGTCCAACCACGTGGCGTTTGGTACTCTCACCGGGGCTTTGCCGTCTGGGAGGCTTGCCGGCAAAGCGTTCACACCGGGCCTGACCCCGGAGGCGCACGCATCAAAGAACCTGCTCGACAACATCAGGGACGTCGCAAGGCTCGACCCCCACGACATGAACAATAACATCGCCTTCAACGTCAAGGTGGTACCATCCGCGCGCGACACTCACGAACAGGTCGTCGACAACATGTTCTCGTACGCCAAGACCTACTTTGACCTTGGCGGGATGCAGATGCAGATGAATGTTGTCACAAGCGACATGCTCCGAGATGCGATGGCACATCCCGAGAGCTACCGCAACCTTCTCGTACGCATCTCGGGGTACAACGCCTACTTCGTTACCCTCAACCGTGACATGCAGATCGAGCTCATCGAACGCGCAGAATTCGGAATCTAGATTCTCACCTCGTTCCGCGCATTGAGACAACAACGCAAACCGGAGTCAGACATCCTTTGGCGTTCCAACTTCTTGAGCCGGGTCGCTCCTCGATGAGGTCGCTTTTGGCGGGCGGCGCTCTCTACCGGAGTTCGTAGACGAAATAACCGTCAGACTGGTAGCGGGGCACCAGCCCCGGGTTACGCTTGACGCGCTGGAGGATCCGCGCGAACCGCGCCGGATCGTAACGCTTGCCCTCGAGGATCACGTACTTGACCTTGAGGCGCTTCAAATACCGGAGAGCCGCCCGGGATGGGAAATCGCCCTCCGCCCTAACGGCGTCTTTGTACGAGACCGGCACATAGCCGGAGTACCCGTTAACCATAGCTTTCCAGTTGGCGGTGTTGAAGTAGTCGCGCTCGGGCTCCATGCCTACATAAGCGAGGTCGTCCATGTGGCTGACCGACTTGCTGTCGTAAGGAGCAACCGGCAGGACGATCATGGGCGCGTTGCCGTCGACGCTCGCCATCCATCTGAACACCGAGGGGAACTGGGCTTTAGTAAGCATCGGTTTCATCTCTATCCCGGTTGGAAGAATCTCGACCACCATCAGGGTGAGGAGCACTACAAGCAAACCGGCTACCGTGATACGGTCCAAGTGTCCCTCAAGCTTCGAGCGCAACCACTTGACGCCGAATCCAGACAGCACGGCGAGCGACATGAGGCAGAGGACGAATATCCTGGTCGGAGTGCGGATGGCCTTGAACCCGGGAAAGAATTTGTACAGGAATTTATAAGGCATGAGTATGTTTGCATGGTGCCCGAAGGCGTACAAAGTCACTCCAAGGCACATCACGCCGGCCAGGAGCAACAGCGTCACGTAGAACGCGAGGGCGAACCTGTCACGCCGGCTCCTTCCGCGACTGGACAGGAAGACGATCCCACCGATGGACAGGAGGAGTGGCAGCAGGCCCGGGAAAAGGGAGCGTTCGGACCCGTTTCCACGTGTATATGGGTCGGGCCGGAACAGGCTCGTCGCCTTGCCCCAGACCAGGCTCTGCGGAGGAGCTACCAGGAAATCGGTGACGTCGCCGGAGTAACCGGCGACCTCGTTGATATCTCTCGAGAAATTAGGGTTGAGCTTCTGCGCCTTCATATACGGAAGGATGAAAGGAGCGAGCACGACGCCGATAAGCACAACGGAAGCCACAAAGAAGGCGATCCATCGGTACGCAGCCTTGCGCTCATCGAGGCTTGCTTTGCGCAGCAGAATCGCCATTATGCGCTTTCTCTCCATGAGCGCGAGTATGACCAGGTATATCAACACGGCGAACGCCAGGTAGAAGCCGTAACTCCATACGCTCCAGAAGAGAGCTATCGAGAAGACGCTGAAAAGGAAAGCATAGACGGGTTTTCGCTTTTCGGTGAAGAGGTGCAGGCACAGGAACGCGAGTGGCAGGAAACCCATTGAGAGCAACTGCATGTGCGTTATATGGGCGAGCCTGTACGTCGAGAACCCGAAGACAATGCCACCGGCGAACGCGGCATACCTGTCCCAGGTAAGATGCCAGACCAGAAGGTAGGCGCCGAATGAGGCTATGACGAAGCTCATGAGTATCACGAAGTTGAACGCGAGCACGCCGTTTCCGGTCAGGGCCAGCACGGGCAGGGCGATGAGAGAGCTCATGAATTCGTGGTCAGAGTAGGCGAACGTATACCTGTTCGGGTAAAACAGCGTCGCGTTGAAGAGGTTCAACGGGTTGGTCTTGAGGGAGTGCGCTGTCCACGAGAGCACGTAGATGTTAAACATCGTATCGCCCGAGTTCTCGCGCATGGTGTGGTTGTTCGCCTCGGTGACGAGGGGCCTTGTGTAGAACAGCGCGAGCAGCACGAATAGCACGAGCACGAGCACATATACCAGAACGGCTTTGCGTCTGTGGCTCAAACGGCTCCTCCTGCGGTGGCGTCGCGGTCGTCGGTCTTCCGCTTATTGTTCACGACGTCCAGGCTGCTTTCCTGCGCGCCCGCAGGCAAGACCCGGCCGGACGTTCCCGGTAATGCGCGAAATAAAGGCATCGCCGGAGTGACGGCGAAAAAAAACTAACAGAGCGGTGCGGGTGCCGCAACCCTTTAGTGGCGCGTCTGACGGAGTCCACGCTAGGGTGAAGTACGCAGGTGATTCCATGATGGAGAGGGGCCATGAGCTTTCAGCAGGTCATGGATGGGGTCAGCAAGATCATAGACTCGGCTGGTGTGGTCGTAATCGTTGTCGGCGCGATCTATGCAACCTGTGTTTTCCTCTGGAGCCTCGTACGACGCGATTCAAGAAAGCTTGATCCGTTTCGCACATACCGCGAGACCGTTGGCAGGAGCATACTCCTGGGACTCGAGTTCCTGATAGCAGGCGATATCATCCGGACCGTGGTAGTGACTCCATCTTTCAAGAACGTGGGAGTGCTAGCGATACTGGTCATGATCCGATCTTTACTGAGCATGGAACTCCAGGTGGAGATAGACGGATACTGGCCGTGGCAACGCGGCAAATACCTTGACCAGAAAGCCGCGATCGCAACCGGAACGCGGGACCCAAAAGAGGGTTGAACCGCGGGGATCAGAGAAGATTAGCCCCAGAGGACTTCGCTCACACCGTCAACGCCGTACAGGCTCTCCGTTACCTTCACAACATCGATGCCGGCGTGAAGTGTCGCGATCATCCCGAGCTCGACCCTGTTACCGTCTTCGTGTCTATGAAAATGAACGAGCTGGAGTTTGCACCCGTTTTCCTGAAGCACCTTCTCGATGCTCGAGTAGATGTTCTCGGAATAATCGGCGCCGACGTGCATTGGCATGGTGTGTGTCTTGAGACGCGGTGAGACCAGGTCGGTCCCCCAGTCCACTATCCGGAGCACGACAAGCGCGATGCCCGTGACAACGAACCCAACCACGTAGTAGCCGGTGCCAAAGAGCATACCGATGCCCGCCACGCTCCAAAGGCTGGATGCCGTCGTGAGCCCGGTCACCCAGCCGTCTCGGCTCCGGAGGATTGCTCCACCGCCTATGAAGCCGATGCCTGTGACCACGGCTGCGGCGACTCTGTCACCCTGCAAGAACCCGGGGAACCCGTACAGCGACATCGTAGTGAAGACGCACGCACCGACCGTGACGAGGATATGTGTGCGTATTCCCGCCGGATGGTCAGTGAGCTCACGCTCGAGACCTACAAGGCCCCCACACGCCATTGCAAGCAGTATTCGTATAATGATCTGCAAGGAAGTGCTCATTGACGACCTCTATCGTTTTCCAGCATGGACGGTATTTATTTCTTGGGAAGCGCGGCGTCCACCTTCCGTCCTGCCATTGAAGCTCTTGCCTGCAATCGTTCATCCGGCAATCAAGACGCATTTTCTGAGTAATCGGTTCGTCTTTCACCAACGGATGCGGCCCGAGGTTTTTGATTGCCCGTTGTGAATTTGCGCCGTATACGGTGTTATGATGCAGGCAATGGCTCGGACTGCTGTACAAGGGGGAGGCACCGACAGGGATGATCTACACGCTCACGATGAACCCGACGCTTGACATCACCTACGTCGTTAATGAGATCGACTTCGGTGAACCTGTGCGCGCCCTGGAGGTCGTGAAGACTCCCGGGGGCAAGGGGATCAACGTCTCCCGTGCTTTGCGCGCGATGGGAACGGATTCGGTCGCGATGGGCATGGTCGGGGGGTACGTGGGCGAAGAGGTCCTCGACCTACTGCGCGAAGAGGGTCTCATCCTGCAGATAGCCAAGATCAAAAGTGAGACCCGCACTAACGTCATTGTAGTAGGCAGGCACGGCAACCAGCAGCTCGTCATCAGGGCCATGGGGCCACCTGTCGACCATGGTGAGACCGAGACCGTCACCGGCATGATATTCCGCACCGCGGTGGCACCCGAGGTTCTCGTGCTGTCAGGGTCGCTGCCCCCCGGCGTGGATCCAGGCATCTACCGGGAGATAACGGTGGAGGGCAAGTCCAGGGGGTCGAAAGTCGTGATCGACAGTGAAGGACCGCCGCTCTCCGAGGGGATTCAGGCCGGTCCATACCTGATCAAACCCAACCTCGTGGAGCTCCAGGAACTGGCCGGGCGGAGCCTGGTCGCAGACAAGGATATTATCGAGTTCTGCAAGACGCTGAACGAGCGCGGCGTCGAGACGGTAGTCGTGTCCATGGGTCCCGATGGCGCTTTGCTCGTAAGCGACGACGCAGTACTACGCGGGCACGTGCCTTCACTGTCCGACGACACCGTGGGAGCTGGAGATTCAATGGTTGCAGGCCTCCTTATCGGCATGGTCCAGGATCTGCCCATCGAACGGACTTTTCACATCGGGCTTGCATGCTCCGTATCCGCCATCATGAACAAGGGACCCGGGCTGGCCGAGCCGGAGACTTTTGCCTCCGCTTTCCCTCTGGTGAACATAGAGAAGCTATCTTAGCTTACGCTTCGATCGTTTGAAGATGCGGTTCCGCTGAGGACATAGCCTTGTATGGAGACAGGACGTTTGACGCTTCCGCGAGGTCGCCGATTACAGCCAAAAAAGTCGAAGGTACAAGATCGAGCGTGAGACAGGCCGCGAAGCCTTCGGAGCCGTCTACCTTGCCATGGAGAAAGCTACCAATTCCAAAGCGGGCTTGCAGGCCTAGCCGCCACCTATGGGGGTCAACTCTTCGCTGAGCTTGTCCATCAACTCTTTGAGGGAAGCCCTTTCTACGTCGATGTCGTTCATATCGACGAAGCGGCTCAACAGGTACTGCAGGAATTCCATTTCAGGGTTTTCCAATATAGACACCTCCCTTGTCCGCCGCGAAAGAAGCCGAAGTCTCAATTTCACATGCCCCGGGCCAAACCTTCCCGCTTTGATATAATTTTCGCGGCAAGAGGAGGGGAGTAACATGGATTACCTGGATGGCCGCATAGAGATCATGGAGGGTGACATAACAAGGCTGGATGTGGATGCGATCGTCAACGCCGCCAACAAGACACTGCTCGGTGGAGGAGGGGTAGACGGGGCCATACACAAGGCCGCCGGCCCGAAACTCCTCGAGGAGACGCGGACACTTGGCGGCGCCCGGACGGGAGAGGCGAAGATCACGGCGGGCTACAAGCTTTCTGCAAGGCACGTGATCCATGCGGTCGGCCCCGTCTATCACGATGGCAAGCACGGCGAGCCAGACTTGCTTGCCGGCGCGTATCGCACCTGTCTCGAACTCGCGTCGCAGAACGCTTGCGCCACTCTGGCGTTTCCTGCGATCTCCACTGGCGTCTATGGCTATCCAAGGGAGCCCGCCGCGCGCATTGCCTTTCGCACAATTATCGCTTACGTCGAGCAGCATCCCGAAATCAAACTTGTCCGCTACGTGCTCTACGGAGCAGCCGCGCTGGCCGCGCATCAGCGCGTGCTGGACCAAGTGCGGATGGAATGAAGCAACTTATGGAAAAAAACACACCGCCTCTGCGTATCATCAATAGCTTAGCTCCGATCCGTATCTGCGACAATGGAGGCTGGACGGATACGTGGTTCTCCGAGCATGGCCAGATCTTTAACATCGGCGTCTACCCTTATGCCGAAGTTCAGATCGAAGTGTACCCGTACGGTGATCGGGAGGGGCGCATCCTGCTCTACGCCGAAAACTTTGGAGACCGCTATATTGTCTACCCTGAAAGAGACGTTTGGGACCGGCACCCTTTGCTCGAAGCTGCCTTCCAGCGAATGAACGT
>PMDX01000106.1 GCA_003154635.1 Actinomycetota bacterium
CACCCTGACCCTCCCCCTCGAGGGGAATTATCCGGGCTTGAGAGACATGGCTCAAGAAGTAAGTTGTCATGATCTATGCACGTTTTTTTCAGTATTGACTTATTGACACTATTGGTCAATGATGTCTATTGACTTGCTGACAGTATTGAACGGAGGTTCGTACGATATGTGTGCTGGAGAAGATATGTCCACGGAGTGCGGGTGCGGCGGCCGGCATGGACAGCCCGGTCATCATTCGCGTGGAGGGTGTGGCCTGGACGCCATCGCAAACCGTTTCTTTCGCCCTTACGTCCTCTTGCTTCTGGCCGAAGAGCCTGCTCACGGTTACGAACTCATGAAACGTCTGTCCGGCTTCGAGGTGATCCAGAACAGCACGGAGCCGTCGTTCCTGTACCGGGTGTTGAGAATGATGGAGGCGGAGGGGTTGCTTGCCTCCAAACTAGATCCGACCGGCTCCGGCCCTGCCCGAAAGGTCTACGAACTGACCGGCGAAGGACAAGAGGTCCTGAGCATGTGGGTCGCAAAGCTCGAAGAGATGTGCGCCTTTTTCACCAGTTTTGGACGGCGCTACGCTGCGCTTTCGAGAGCGGAAGGACGATCACAATGACCGTTTCCATCGAAGTGAAAGATTTGACAAAGTACTACGGCCCGCTCAAGGCGGTCAATAGCGTGTCCTTTGACATCGAGGCCGGCGAAATATTCGGCTTCCTGGGACCGAACGGCGCCGGGAAGACAACGACGCTGCGGATGCTCACCAACCTGACCAGGCCGAGCGAAGGCGCGGCTTCGATCCTCGGAATGGATACCGTACGCGACTCCCTGGCGGTAAGGTCGGTCGTTGGAATAGTGCCCGAAGCTTCAAATGTATTCTTTGAGCTTTCCACTTTTGCCAACCTCACGTTTACCGGCGCGCTCTACGGTATGCGCAAAAAAGATATCGGCGCCCGCGCCGACGAGCTCATCAAGCTGTTCGGCCTCGTTGACTATCGGAAGAAAAAATCCGCGGAGCTGAGCCTTGGCTTTAAGCGCCGCCTCACGATCGCCATGTCGCTCATGCACAGCCCGCGCGTTGTGTTCCTGGACGAACCGACATCGGGCCTCGACGTCGAAAGCGCGCGCCTCATCCGCGATATCGTCGAGGACTTGCACCGAGACGGGGTCACCGTATTCGTCACCACGCACAATATGGAAGAAGCAAATCAGCTCTGTCATAGAATCGCCGTGATCGATAACGGCGCTCTCATCGCCGTGGATACCCCCGAGCAGTTGAAGCAGGCCTCATCCGCGGCGCAGGCCGTGGAAGTGGCGTTCGACATGACTCTCAGTGAAGAGACGCGAGAGGGCCTGTCCCTCTTGCCTTCCGTCGGCGACGTGCTGGTGCGCGGCGATAAGTACCGCCTTCTCACATCCGATCCGCCCCGAGTGCTGTGGTCGCTCTATCCGTTCATGTCGGAAAACGGGCTCAAACCTGTCTCGTTGAGCACTTTCGGCCCTTCACTCGAAGACGTTTTCGTTAATCTGACCAGCCGGAGCAGGGAGGCAGGCAATGACTGATGCGACATTGACCGCAAGAAGACCCCTCGCGGGCGATGGGTTGAGAAAAGCGTGGGCCATCTCGAAAAAAGATATGAAGATCTATTACTTCCAGCCGGCCGTGCTCATGTTCGGGCTGCTCTTCCCCATCGCGATCTTTTTCGCCTTTACGATAGGACGCGACGTCAAGGCCGTAACCCTTATCCCCGGCCTGATCGCCCTTACCCTGTTTTTCTCGACAACCACCGTGGCGCCGTTCAGCGTCCCATGGGAGAAGATGAACCGGACGTTCGAGCGCCTGCTCTTCGCGCCGGTCTCCATGGTTGACGCGGTTATCGGCAAGGTCATGAGCGCATTTCTTTTTGGTTTCGTCATCTGCGTTGTCCCGCTGGCAATCGGGCTGATCTTCTTTGGCTCCACGATCGAAGACTGGTTCGCGCTCATCACAGTGTTTATCCTTGGAAACCTCTGCATGGCTACGATGGGCATGCTGATATCGACTGTCAAAGCGGACACGCCGCCCAAGGTGATGATGGTCCTGAACGTCGTGCGGCTGCCGCTCATGTTCATCAGCGGGATCTTCGTCGCGATATCAACCCTTCCGCTGTACGGACGGGTTCTCGCATGGTTCAGCCCGGTCTCCTATGCAGCCGACCTTCTGAACAAAGGGCTCGGGTTCAAACATTACTTTGGGGTTCCAACGGACTTGTTGATGCTCGTCGGATTCACTCTCCTCATGTTCATCGTAAGCGTCTTGAGAATGAGAGCGTGGAACCGCTGAGTCGTGGGTGCCACCGGGAGGGCAAGAGGGTGACGGTATGGTGATGCCTTGAGTGCATTACTGCTTGCGGGACCATGGCTCAACTACTGAGGTATTCGGATCACTGATCTCCGTGGAGCGGGCACATCTCCAGCCCATCCCATATGTCGTCCGGGATCCTGTTAAACCTGTTGCACTTGCGCTCGTCTTCGATCATCAGGATCGGACAGGCGAGGCAGGCCGATCTCCGGCGACCGGCAAACGCGAAGAGGTCTCTTCTCAAGATGGAATCCTCCGGGATGAGCTCTTTGCGCCAGATGGAATCCTCCGGGATGAGCTCTTTGCGCCAGACGGAATCTTCTCTTGGTTTTAATTTCAACTTTCTCATGGTCACCTCAGTAGTTTTATCGACAGATGCCCGGGCTCGCTGAACGACCTGAAATAGTGAATCGCCGGAGACACGCGGGTTAGCAAACTGTCACTCTTTTCGAGCTTCGAGCTGTCGTTCGGCTTCCCAGTTTGCCGCTGTTCCGTGATACTGGGGATGTGCACCATCGGCATCATGCAAATGATTTCACGCCAGTAAGTGAAAGGAGCAGGGATGTTGGCCACGGTCTGGAACTGCGGGATGATGAAACCGCGCCTCGGGCGCATACTGGCTCCGAACCTCGCAACGTCACCATGCCTCTGTCTTCTCGTCGAGACTGGCTCCAGCCTGCTGCTGGTCGACACGGGTTTGGGCACGCGAGATATAGCCGACCCCGGCAGGCTGGGCCGCTCCAGTGCCATTCTCAACATACAACGAGACCCAGAGCTCACTGCGTTGTGGCGGCTCGAAGCGTCGGGGTACAGTCCCTCGGACGTAACCGATATAATCTGCACCCACCTCGACCGCGACCACGCCGGTGGTCTTTCCGACTTTCCGCACGCGCGCGTTCACGTTCACAAGGCCGAGCGAGATGCGGCATTGAACCCCCCGACCGCGTCAGAGAGGGAACGCTACAGGGAATGTCACTTCTCGCACGGCCCTGACTGGGTCGCTCACGACAAGCTCTCTGAGGCCCCCTGGTTCGGGTTGGATTGCATCAGGGACATGGACGGGCTTCCTCCGGAGATCGTCCTCGTTCCGCTGCCAGGGCACACGCGCGGCCATACGGCGGTTGCGGTCAAGACCGGCGACGGCTGGCTTCTGCATTGCGGCGATGCTTTCTATGTCAGCCGGGAGCTGTCCGAAGACGGGAAGGCTCCCCTCGACGTACGCGCTTTCCGCACCCTCGCCCACAACGAGCATCGCCTCGCGATGCTCGAGCTCGTCCGCCTTCGCAGGCTGGCGAAGGTCACGAGCGGACGTATCACCATGTTCGCCACGCACGATTTCGCGGCGTGCAGAGAACTCGATGGCAAGAGCTTCGGCTGACACGCCGGATACCAACGCTTGAACATCCGTTCGTCCTACATTTTCTCCAGGATATGTATCGCCATGGCAGCCTCGGCCATCCCGATAAAGCCGCCACCGTTCTCGGCCATCGCGATGCGGGCTCCCTCGACCTGGCGCGCTCCCGCGCAGCCTCTCACCTGCATTACGAGCTCGTATACCTGGGCAAGCCCGGACGCGCCAACGGGGTGCCCCCGGCACTCCAGCCCTCCAGACGGATTGACCGGCTGTGTGCCCCCGATGGCCGTGGCTCCCGACTCGGCGTACGGCCCGCCCTCTCCTTCGGGGCAGAGACCCAGGTCCTCGTACTGCATCAGCTCTCCAAATGCCGTCGCGTCGTGCACTTCGATGACGTCGAGCTCGCCAGGGCCGATACCGGATATTTCGTAGGCCTGCCTGCTTGCCCTTCTGCCTATACTGTCGAGGCCACTATCCGGCAGCGAACCGGATGCAAGCACCGACGCTCGGATCCGCACCGGGTTCGCGTCGGGGAATCTCTTCAAGGCATCGGCCGAACAGACGATGACCGCTGCCGCGCCGTCGCCGATGGGAGCGCACGTCGCGCGAGTCAGCGGAAACGCGACCATCTTGTCCTTGAGAATCTCCTCGACGCTCATCGCCTGCCAGACCTGTGCTTTCGGGTTCATTGCACCGTTCTTGCGGTTCTTCGATGCGATGACGGCCAACTGCCTTCTTGAGGTGCCGTACTTGTGCATATGCGTGCGCGCACCCATCGCATATATGTCCATGAACCCCGAGTGAGCCCCCTGTTTCCGGTTACCGGTCGAGCCGGCGGCTTCGGCTTCCTGCCTGGCGTCAGCCTGCAGCCATTCGATCATGCCCCTGGCAAACTCGACATCGGTTCCAGAGAGAAACGCGTCGAACATCTTCTGCTTTTCATGCGGCGCGTAGACCTTCTCTGAACCCACTGCCATCACTACATCATGAATCCCCGCGCGCATCACTCAGTAGATCAGCAAC
>PMDX01000126.1 GCA_003154635.1 Actinomycetota bacterium
CGTGGTCGTCGGCGAGGACTTCGACTACGTGGTAACGGATGTTCCGGGTCTGGTGGAAGGGGCGCACGAGGGCAAGGGCATGGGCATCGCTTTCCTCAGGCATATCGAAAGGGCTTCCGTGATCGTTTATCTTTGCGACCTCTCGCCTGTGAGCGGGCGCGAGCCGGTCGATGACCTGAGACTCCTCGAGGATGAACTGGTACAGTTCAACCCCGAACTGGCCATGCGCAAGAAGGTGGTAGCGGCGAACAAGATCGACCTCAATCCGCCGCACGAGGCCATCGAGGCTCTCCAGGATGAGTGCCGGGCCAGGGAATTGAAGCTCTTTCCCATCAGCGTTGTTACCGGCGAGGGGGTCGAGCCTCTTCTGCGCGAGATGGCCACCCTGGTATCGCGGGCCACGAAAGAGGGAGTTCGGATCGGGCCCGCGGTCGAGTTCAGGACGACCACAGAGGATGACCTCATGACCGTCATCAGGGTCGACGGAAGGTTCGTCGTCCAGGGAGGGCGGGTCGAGCGAATAGTGAAGATGACCGACTGGAACAACGACGAGGCGCGCTCCCATCTGGCAANNGAGATGCTGGCACGGGAAGGTGCCCGCACGGGTGACGAGATCGAGATCGCGGGCAGGGTCTTTGATTACGTCCCTGAAGATGAAGTCACGGTAGCCTCAGATGATTCGCATGAGCTCGAAGAAAGTGAACGCGAATCCGCGGATTCGGACGAGAATGAGAAGGAGTAGGCCGACGGGCTCCGGACAAGTGGGTTCCCCGCTCGACAGATGCGTTGAAAGGGCAGGAAGGCCGGAAGAAATGAGACGGATTGTGGTGAAGGTCGGAACGGCCGTTATAACGGAGAAGAGCGGACGCATCAGCACCCGGCGGACCGCCAACCTGGCTTCCGGCATAATCGAGGCGAGAGACAGGGGCATAGACGTCGCCCTCGTATCGTCCGGAGCGATCGCAGCGGGGATGGAGAAACTGGGCATGAAGACCAGGCCCCGCGACATCGAGACGCTACAGGCCGTCGCCGCGGNNCGGGCAGGGCAAGCTGGTCGGGATATACACCGACCTGTTCCAGGAGAGCGGCGTGACCGTTGGCCAGGTCCTGCTGACCCAGCACGACCTCGCGCACCGGACCCAGTACCTCAATGCGAGACACACAATGGAGCGCCTGTTCGACATGGGTGTCGTACCGGTCATCAACGAGAATGACACGGTGGCAACGGATGAGATCACTTTTGGTGAAAACGATATGCTGGCCGCCCTTGTGGCGGGCCTCGTGGGGGCCGATACCCTTATCCTCCTCACAGACACGGGCGGTCTCTACACCGCGGACCCCAGGACGTCGAGCGAAGCCAGATTGTTGGAACGCGTAGAACGAATCACCGAGGAGGTCGAGGAACTGGCCGGAGAAGCAGGTAGCGACCTCGCCATCGGCGGGATGTTGTCCAAGGTACAGGCGGCGAAGGTCGCCGTATCGACTGGCGCCGACACGTTCATAGCGGACGGAAGGAAAGCTTCCATCCTGCAGAAGATAATCGACGGCAAGAAGCCCGGGACGTTTTTCCCGGCGACTGGCACCGTTCGCTCCAGGAAGCGCTGGATAGGATATGCCTTGCCATCGCGCGGTCGGCTGATCGTCGACCGGGGAGCCGCAACAGCGCTCACCGCAAGGCGCAAAAGCCTGCTGCCCGCGGGTGTGACTGGTGTCGAAGGCGATTTCGAGGTCGGAGACTGCGTGGAGGTCGTAGGTCCGGATGGGAAAATCATAGGACGGGGAATCACGAGTTACAGCTCGACCGAGGCGGGACTGATAAAAGGTTTGAGGAGCCCCCGGGTCGCCGGGGTCCTGGGTGAGAAGGGCGAGGAGATCGTGCACCGCGACGAGCTCGTCGTGTTCGATGAAGCTCCCAGGGATGGAAAGGCGTGATGAAGATGGGTGAACTCGAGGAGCTCGCGCTCCGTGCGAGAGCCGCGGCTGTGGGGCTTTCGACCCTCAAGACCGAAGTGAAGAACGGTGCGTTGCTTGCGATGGGTGACGCGCTCCAGAGTGCGGCCGGATCGATACTGGACGAGAACGCGAAAGACCTCGAAACTGGCAGAGAGCAGGGCTTGAGCACCGCTCTTATGGACCGGCTGGCCCTTAGCGAGAGGCGAGTCTGTGAGATGGCGGACGGACTGCGCGATGTGGCGACCCTCCGCGACCCCGTCGGGGAGATGGTCGACGGGTGGCGCCTCCCAAACGGACTTCTCATAGAGAAGGTCAGGGTCCCGCTGGGCGTGATAGGGATAATCTACGAGGCGCGGCCCAACGTCACAGTGGACGCGTCCGGGCTTTGCATAAAGAGCGGGAACGCCGTCGTTCTCAGGGGCAGCTCGAACGCCATAAACTCAAACACCGCGCTCGCAAGAGTACTGGCCGGGGCGGGCTCGAAGAACGGTCTGCCCGAGAACTCGATCCAGCTTGTGGAGTCGACAGACCGAGAGACGGCCCGGGAGCTCATGAGGATGCATGGGCTGATAGACGTGCTGATTCCCAGGGGTGGGGAGGGGCTCATAAGGACGGTAGTCGAGAACTCGACGGTGCCCGTCATAGAGACGGGTGTCGGCAACTGCCACATCTACGTGGACGATTCGGCCGATATCCAGATGGCGGTAGACATAATAGTCAACGCCAAGACACAGAGGCCGGGGGTCTGCAACGCCGCCGAGACGATGCTGGTCAACGAGAGCATCGCGGCCGGATTCCTGCCCGCTGCATGGGCGGCTCTTAAAGAGAAGGGTGTCACCCTCAGGGGGGACGAGCGGACGCGGGAGCTGATAGGCGAAGCCGAGGTCGCGACAGAGGAAGACTGGTACACAGAGTATCTCGACCTCGTTCTCGCGGTGCGCGTCGTGCCGAATGTGGGCAGCGCCATCGAGCATATCAACAAGTACGGCTCAGGCCATTCCGAAGCCATAATCACAAGTGATTACTCGAGGAGCAGGCGTTTCATCGAGGAGGTGGATTCGGCGGCGGTCTATGTGAACGCTTCGACCCGGTTTACGGACGGTGGTCAATTCGGCATGGGCGCCGAGATCGGCATCAGCACGCAGAAGCTGCATGCAAGGGGCCCGATGAGCCTGTCCGAGCTCACGACTACGAAGTTCGTCATACAGGGAACCGGCCAGGTCAGGTGAAAATAACCGCTGGCGCGTTTTAGTAAGCGGGCATGCGGACCGCCTGAACGGCTTCGACGGGACCGAAAGTGTGGTAGTTGCATAATTATTCATCATAGTGTAATATATGCATCACGTGCCCGGGGCGGCCTCCGAGTGATCGCCGGGGCTCGGTTTTCAAGAGTATCATCGAACCGCCGGCCCGCGGGCCGGCTTTGTGCTTGATGCGGGCCACTGGTTCCGCGGGGCGAGGCGGGTCAAGATGTTGAACGTTGGCGTGATTGGTGCATCGGGATATACCGGCGTTGAGCTGATGCGCATTCTCTGGGGCCACCCGGAGATGCGGGTCGAGCTTACAACGGCAAACCAGTACGTTGGAGAGCCGGTAAGCCGCCTCTACCCTTCGCTGGCCGGCTTTTATCAGGGTGCTTACGAGACGTTTGACCTTGGGGTTATAATCGAGCGGTGCGACATCGTATTCTCCTGCCTTCCGCACGGAGAGAGCCTCAAGGTCGTTCCGGAGCTCGTGGATTCGGGTATGAAAGTGGTCGACCTGTCAGCGGACTTCAGGTTGAAAGACGCGGGGGAGTACCAGAGTTGGTACGGGGTGGTCCACACGGCTACCGAGCTTCTCGAGAAAGCCGCTTACGGTCTTCCCGAGATAAACCGCGAGGCTGTCGCCGCCGCCGGGATGACTGCCAATCCAGGATGTTTTCCGACCGGCGCGCTCATTGGGATGTTTCCAGCCGCGGCAGCCGGCCTGGTGGACGGTACGGTGATAGTCGACTCCAAGTCGGGCGTTTCGGGCGCGGGGCGCAAGCTGACCCTTGCGACTCATTTTCCTCAAACGGCCGATAGCATCGAGCCGTACGGGGTAATGGGCCACAGGCATCTGCCCGAGATAAGGTCCCAGTTCCGGAGGCTCGTCGGAGACGCAGGGGCGGACATACTTTTTATCCCGCACCTCGTGCCGATGAACAGGGGAATTCTAAGTACGATATATATTCCGCTGACTGAGGGGCACGATTATGCGAAGATAAGGGGTATCTACGAGCAGGCGTATGAGGGAGAGCCGTTTATCCACCTGCTTCCGTCCGGTAGTTACCCTGTGACCAAAGCGGTTCAGGGCAGCAACAACTGCCACGTTGGAATCGCGATGCCCGGTTGTGGGAAGACGCTTGTGGTCATTACGGCAATCGACAACCTTGTTAAGGGAGCTTCTGGCGAGGCGGTCCAGAACATGAACCTGATGTGCGGCCTGCCCGAAGAGATGGGGCTTGCCGGCCCGGCCCTTTTCCCGTGAGAGGGAGCGACAGGCTTCAGGTGGACCGAAGTGGTTCGGAGGCAAGACATAGAGCGGTACTGTACCTTGTGACGCAGGTGAATTGGTTGATTAGGCGGTGAAACGTATGAACGCGTTGGGCTTCGAGAGGATTCTGGGCGGGGTTTGCGCACCGGTTGGGTTCCTGGCCGCGGGCGTTGCCTGCGGAATAAAAGACGAGGGAAAGCCGGACCTGGCTATTGTATATTCGGAGCGCCCGGCAACGGCTGCCGGCGTCTTCACCACCAACCAGATGAAAGCGGCTCCTGTCATGCTCAGCAGAGAACGCGTGCTCGGGGGTTCGGCGCAATCAGTGGTAGTGTCCAGCGGGAACGCGAATGCGATGACCGGCGGGCGTGGCGTGGCGGATGCTCTCGCGATGGTTGATGCCGTCGAAAAGGCCCTCGGCATAACGTCCGGCCAGGCGCTGGTCGCGTCCACTGGACATATAGGCGAGTACCTTCCGATGGAGCGGGTGCTGAGCGGGATAGAGCAGGCTACGGACGAGCTGAGTTCTGGAGGCAACACCGACGCCGCGAAGGCGATCATGACCACTGACACGTATCCCAAGGAGCTTGCAGTCGAGATGCTCATCGCGGGACGCACGGTCCGACTCGGCGCTATGGCCAAGGGCGCCGGGATGATCCATCCGAACATGGCGACGATGATCTCGGTAATCACGACAGATGCCAATCTTACAAATGAGGTCATGCAGCACTGGCTGGAGCAGGCCGTGGAGTGGTCGTTCAACAGGACCTCCATCGACGGCGATCAGTCTACAAACGATACGGTCGTGATGCTCGCCAACGGTGCGGCCCTGCCGGAGGGTTACGAGATGACCAGGGACGAGGCCGAGCTGTTCTTCGAGGCGCTTTGCTGGCTCACCGGACACCTCGCGATGGCGCTGGTCAAAGACGGTGAGGGCGCCTCGAAGCTAATGCGCGTAGTGGTCAACGGCGCGCGCGAGAACTTAGACGCCATAAGGGTAGCCCACGCCATAGCCAACTCCACTCTAGTTAAGTGCTCGTTCTACGGCTCGCAGCCCAACTGGGGGCGTATAGCGGCAGCGGCGGGCAGCGCGGGCGTACCACTGGACCAGAGCCTGGTCAAGATCGCACTCGGCGAGCATACGGTCGCTGAGAACGGCGTTCCGGTCGCGTTCGACGAGGGCGAGCTGCGCGAGATACTCAAGCGCGATGAGATCGAGATAACGGTCCACCTGGGCCTCGGTGAGGGTTCGGCGTACTACCTTACCTGCGACCTCTCGGCAGAATACGTAGAGTTCAACGCGGGCGAGAAGAGCTAGCGGGGGTCGGCGTGAACGGCGAACTGCATAACAAGGCAAAAGTCCTGACCGAGGTACTTCCATATATAAAACACCACCGTGGCAAGACCGTTGTGATCAAGTTCGGCGGCAACGCCATGGAAAGTGCTGAGATCCGAAAGATGTTTGCTTCTGACGTCGTGCTGATGCGCTACGTCGGCATAAACCCGGTGATCATACATGGCGGCGGGCCGCAGATCACCGAATACATGAGGCGGATGTCCAAGGAGCCGACTTTCATCGACGGCCACAGGGTGACCGACACCGAGACCATGGAGATCGCGAAGATGGTTCTCGTGGGCAAGGTCAACAAGAATATCGTCTCCCTGATTAACAGGCACGGCACCCTGTCAATGGGCCTCTCCGGTGAGGACGGCAACCTCATCACCGCTCACAAGCGCCTGGCCGAGAACGGTGCGGACCTGGGATGGGTAGGCGATGTCGAGTCGATCAACGCGGAAATAATCGAAGAGCTTGCGAGCCACGAACTCATTCCGGTAATAGCTTCCGTCGGTACCGACATGGAAGGAAACAGCTATAACATCAACGCAGACACAGTCGCCGGGGAGGTCGCGGTAGCGCTCAAGGCTGACAAGGTCATATACATGACCAACGTGAAGGGCATCCTCGACGAAGAGGGTCAGCTCATCAGCCGGCTGGACGCCTCGGGGTGCAGGAGGATGCTGGAGAGCGGAGAGGTCTCGAGAGGAATGATCCCCAAGGTCGCAGGCTGCCTCACGGCCGTCGGAAGCGGTGTCGACCGCGCGCATATCATAGACGGTACCGTGGAACACGCGCTGCTCCTCGAGGTGTTCACGAGCGGTGGGGTGGGAACGATGATAGTTGAGAGCATGGACAAGTTGCTGGAAGGAGAATGAGATGGACGAACGGCTGGCGCGTATGAGGGAGCTCGATTCACGGTACGTGATGCAGACGTACAAGAGGCTTCCTGTCGCGTTCGTTCGCGGTGAGGGCACGATGCTCTGGGACTCCTCCGGCCGCGAGTACCTGGACCTCCTCGGTGGGCTAGGGGTGACAGTGCTCGGACATAGCCATCCGGCTGTCACCGATGCGATATGCTCGCAGGCGTCCAGGCTCATACACACGACAAACCTATACTACGTCGAGCCGCAGGCCGAGCTTGCGAAGCTGCTCGTGGAGAACTGTTTCGCTGGAAGGTGCTTTTTCGCCAACTCCGGCGCCGAGGC
>PMDX01000044.1 GCA_003154635.1 Actinomycetota bacterium
TGGCGATGATCGGCTTGCCGAACTGTACGCGCTCTTTGGCATAGGCGTTGGCCTCTTCGAAAGCAGCCCTTGCGACACCGACCGCTAGAGCCGCGACACCGGCGCGGGTCTGATCGAGGGTGAGCATGACTGTCACGAAAGCGCTGCCGGGTGCACCGAGCATATCTTCCTTGGGAACCCTTACGTTCTCGAAGAACACCTCGGCGGTGTGNNNATCGCAGATGCCACCGTTGGTGATAAAGCACTTCTGGCCGGTGATGAGGTAGCCGTCGCTGTCTTCCTTGGCGACCGTCTTGATGGCGGAAACGTCACTACCGGCCTCAGGCTCTGTCAGGCAGAAGCCCGCGAGCTTTTGTCCCTTGGGGTCACAAAGCATGGGGAGCCACTTTTTCTTTTGCTCCTCTGTGCCCGAGATCAGAATAGGAGCGGTTGCCAGGTTGTTGGCGCCTATGCTCGTCGCGAGGCCAGCGCAACCCCAGGCCATCTCCTCGAATACCATCGCGCTGGTCAGCGGGTCGANNCGCCGCCGCCGTACTCCTCCGGAATACCCGAGCTGGTAAGACCCGCCTGGCAAGCCTTGGGCAGAATCAGGTCAGCCGGGAATTCGCCTTTCTTGTCCCACTCCTCCGCGATCGGTCGCAGCTCGTTGAGTGAGAAATCGTGCGCCATGTCTACTGCCGCCTGTTGCTCATCAGTCAATTCAAAATCTATCACTGGTATTTCCTCCCTTCATGCCGAATAACTCAAGTCACCTAATAGGTAAAGTATTAGATTATCCTAGCAGTCACCTCCCGTTGATGCCAGTAATAAGAAATTATTTTATCGTGAAGCTCCTGTTTCCTATTTTCCAATGAACTCAGCCTGGCCCGGGCCCTTCTCGATGAACGTCCTCATGCCAATCTTCTGGTCCTCGGTGGAGAAGCAAAGCGCGATCGCCTGCGCCTCGATAGCGAGACCGTCAAACTGGGAGCAGTTGAGCCCGTTGTTGATCGCACGCTTGGCCATGCCGATTGCGAACGGCGGGTACTTGGTCGCGTAACGCTTGGCTACCTTGGTAGCCTCGGCGATAACGGCCGACCCGTCTCCCTCGACGACCTTGTCGACAAGCCCGTACTCGTGCGAGGTCTTGGCATCGTAGAACCTGCCGGAGAAGATCATCTCCTTGGCCTTCGCGGGGCCTATGAGGCGAGGGAGCCTCTGCGTGCCGCCCGCGCCGGGGATGNNCCGCCGAGCGCGAAGCCGTTGATCGCAGCGATGACCGGCTTGAGGACGCCCTCGAGCCTGTTGAGGGCGTTCTGGGCATTACCGATGATCTTGGATACCAGGACGGGAGTCGCCTCAGCCATCTCTTTTATGTCAGCGCCGGCAGCGAAAACCTTTTCGCCGCCCGTGACCACGATCGCACGTACATTATCGTCCAGGGCGAGCTCGTCGGCGCACATGCCGATCTCCTTGAACACCTGCGCGTTGAGCGCGTTGACCTTGGGGCGATCCAGCCGCATGGTCGCAACAAAATCTTCGATCTCCACTTTTACAAACTCAAAGTCGTATGCCATCTCCATGTACCTCCGGTCTTATGTCACCTGCGGGATAGCGTCGGCCTGCCTGGAAGACGGGCCTCCTTCTACATGTCCAGCCAAAACCTCAATAATTCTAATACAACTCAAGCCGAATCCAAAACCGTACACCACCAGCCTGGCCCTCCTCCTCTAGGGGGAGGGAAGAGGAGGTGATGGTTAGAGGGATCTTACGAAGTCGACTATTTCGGAGGTTGGGGTGCCGGGGGTAAAGAGGCGCGTAATTCCCTCTCGCTCGAGCGCTTCGACATCTTCAGAGGGGAGTATGCCGCCACCGATCACCTTGATATCTGATGCTCCGCGCTCGCGCAGCATCTTTGTGACCTTCGGGAATATCGTCATGTGCGCCCCTGACAACACCGAGAGGCCAACGACGTCCACGTCCTCATCGATTGCGGCCTGTACGATCTGCGCGGGAGTCTGATGCAGGCCCAGGTAGATAACCTCCATACCGGCGTCACGAAGAGCCCTGGCTACTATTTTCGCGCCGCGGTCGTGCCCGTCGAGACCCGGCTTTGCTATCAGTACTCTGTGTTTTTTGTCTTTTTCCGTCATTGGCGCCTCGCTCGTATCGGATCCGGTCCTCTCATTACCCGGCTAGAGGGGGGCTGCAGGCTTAGTAAATGGGCCGCTCTTTGTACTCGCCGAAGACTCCCTTGAGGACTTCGACTATCTCGCCCTGCGTGACATGCGCACGCGCGCAGTCGATGATGGCGGGCATCAGGTTATCGGTTCCCTCTGCGCGGCGCTTGAGCTCCTCGCGTGCTCTGTCGGCCTTGGCCTGGTCTCGCTCGCGCCTGACCTTCCGCAGTGACTCCACCTGCTGGCGCTCCACGCCCGGGTCTATCTTGAGAAGCTCGATGTCCTGGGACTCGCCCTCGTGAGTATATCTGTTGACCCCGACAATAACGCGCTCGCCCTTCTCGATCTCCATCTGATACTTGTAGGCGGCGTCGGCTATGCGACGTTGGAAGTACCCCTTGTCGATCGCCTCCGCCTCGCCGCCCTCGGCCTCGATCTCGTCGAAATACTGCAGGGTCTCGGCCTCCATGCGGTCAGTCAGATACTCTACGTAGTACGAGCCCGCGAGCGGGTCTATGGTGTTTACCACGCCGGTCTCGTGCGCGATTATCTGCTGGGTCCGCAGTGCGATTTCCACAGCCTTTTCGGTCGGAAGGGCCATCACCTCGTCCATAGAGTTGGTGTGCAGCGACTGGGTGC
>PMDX01000037.1 GCA_003154635.1 Actinomycetota bacterium
TGTAACAGCGTCTCGGACTCGATCTTGGCCAGCGCTTTCGACTTGGCGTCCAACCTTTCCTCGACAAGGCCGCGCAGCAGATTTCCGATCTGGCCGACAACCCGTTTCTCCTCGGGCGGCAGGATAGCCAGGCCTTTGAAGATGCTCGTCACGGTCCCTTTCTTGCCAAGCAATCTCACACGAGCCACTTCGATGTCCGAGACGGTCAGGCATGCCTCTACCTCGGCCAAAGCCTCATCCACCAAGTCTGTCATCTGGGGGCGTTCGGCGGTGAGCTCATCGAGCCTTGCCCGGTCGCTCAACTAACTCGCCCCCGCACCGGCGGCCTGACGCTGGCGAAGCGCCTCAAATAACACGACGGCCGCCGCGGAGGCGACGTTCAGCGACTCGGCCTTTCCCGGCATCTCTATATAAATGGTACTGTCCAAAAGTTCTCTGTCCTCCTCGACTATGCCGAAAGCCTCGTTGCCCACCACCAGGACAACTGGCGTTATCATATCGACACCCAGGTAGCTCTCCGCCCCGCGGGGATCAAGCCCCATCAGGCGGAACCTGTCGACAGCATCGGCCTTCAACCTTGCCATCTCGATGTCCCTCGTCATCACCACGTGGAAATGGGCGCCCGCCGCGGACCTCACAACCTTGGGGTTGTACGGGTCGACGCAGCCCTCGGTCATGAGAAACGCGTCGACGCCCGCGGCATCCGCCAACCTCAACAGAGAACCCAGATTTCCCGGGTCGCGGACCTGGTCTGCCACCATAAGAAGGGAAGCGTCATCGAGGGGCAACTCAGAGTATTCGGCGTCCACCTGGTCTACAACTCCGATGACGCCCTGCGACGTGACGACATCTGACACCCATGCCATCAACTCGGAGCTTATCTCGTGAGCGAGCACCGATTCGGACAGATGGCTCCTGAGGTACTGTACCTCCTCGGCCTTGGAATCCACATAGGCAAGTTCGCGAAGCCGCGCGCCAGAATCGATTGCCTCCTGAAGCAGGTTGAGACCTTCAACAACGAAAACACGCCCGCGATCGCGGTAGACCCTTCGCCCAAGCTTACGCAAACGCTTGACTACATCGTGATTACGGCTTGTTATGGGAGCGAGCATATTTCTTGGCGTCCGTGGTTGGTCAGCGTCATCCCGTAGCTTCGTCCGCCTTCGTTACAACGGTCTCGGCGTCCCCTGCATCGAGTTTCCCGGACGCTGCTTTGTCTGTCGACCCTTTGGCCGAAACGTCCTTTTCTGCGGCCTGCGACTTCTCTTCGCTGTTCGCCGAGGCAACCTCGACCAGCTGCGCAAACGCCTCTGGATCGTACACCGCGAGCTCGGCAAGTATCTTACGGTCAACCTCGACACCGGCGTTCTTGAGCCCGTTGATAAACCTGCTGTAAGACATCCCGTGCTCACGCGCGGCAGCGTTTATCCGACTTATCCACAGCCTGCGGAAATCGGACTTCCTCGCGCGCCTGTCCCTGTATGAATATTGAAGCGAATGAAGTACCTGCTCGTTCGCCGGCCTGTAGCAATCGCTCTTGGGCCCACGATAACCTTTGGCCATCTTGAGCACTTTTTTTCTGCGCTGCCTGGTTGCAACACTATTCTTGGCCCTTGGCATTGTTACCAACCCCTCTATCTGAAACGAAAAAGCGAATGCCCTCCCGGGGCGTGCCGCTCTTACTTGCTATTTTTGATCCCGAGCATCTTGCGGACGTTAGCGTCGTCCGAGGGAGCTACCTGCACTTCCTTCTCGAGGCTGCGGAGGCGCTTTGCGTTTTTCGATGAGAAAAGATGGCTGTTATAGGCTTTTTTCCGGATTATCTTTCCTTTGCCCGTAACACGGAAGCGCTTTGCGGCGCCCCGGTGGGTCTTCATCTTAGGCATTCGATCACGGCTCCTTTGTAGACTCGGCTTTGGGTTCCACGACCACTATGGGTGAAAGGACCATGGTCATGTTGCGCCCATCCAGCCTGGGCCTGGCCTCAACCGTCGCGATCTCCGCGAGCTCTCCAGCCAGCTTGTTTAGAAGGTTCAAGCCGAGCTCCGTATGTGTCATCTCACGGCCCCGGAACATGATGGTCACTTTGACCTTGTTCCCCTGCTGCAGAAACCTCACCACGTGTTTCTTCTTGGTGTCGTAGTCATGGATGTCGATCTTGGGGCGCATCTTCATCTCTTTGACCACGATTATGCTCTGCTTCTTTCGAGCTGCTTTCTGCTTTTGCTCCTGCTCGTAACAGAACTTGCTGTAGTCCATTATTTTGCACACAGGCGGGCTGGCCTGAGGCGCGACTTCAACCAGGTCGAGGTCCTGTTCGAGAGCGATCCGCTGAGCTTCCTCAATCTGTTTTATGCCCAGCTGCTCACCCGTCGCGTCAATGAGCCTCACCTGCGGGCACCGTATCGTCTCGTTGACCCTGAGCTTTCCGGTTATGGCAACCCCTCCTTACGCCGCGCGACCCCTTAAAAAATAGAGTGGCAAAATGCCACTCTTTACTATCCGTATGGATAACCTTACTGGCAACCTTTGCCTCTTCGATTTCGATTGGCACCGCAAGGTGAGGAGCGGCATTTCGCTCCTTCTTATCAAGTTTTAAGAAATTATAGCGAAAGCGCCGATATATGTCCAACGCAAGGGCTTTATCCACCTGATGGGCGTGATCGTTGGTCATCGCCTGACGGTTATACTATTCTTTAGAAGACGAAAGGCGGTAATGAATGCTGCAGCCCAGGCCAAAAGTCCTGATCGCTGATGATGACCATAACCTTCGCCAGCTCCTCACTGAGGCGTTACCAAAGCATAAGTTCGAGGTGTACCAGGCCGCGGACGGGAACGAGGCATGGGACATAGTACGCAGCCTGCGCCCGGACCTCGTACTCCTTGATGTAATGATGCCGGGCCTCGACGGGCTCGAGATCTGCCGTCTAATGAGGGATAACCCCCAGACGAGCAATATCCCCATACTGATGCTGACGGCCAAGGCCACCGAGGCCGAAAAAGTGATGGGGCTGGAACTGGGCGCGGACGATTA
>PMDX01000138.1 GCA_003154635.1 Actinomycetota bacterium
CGGCGACGGTTGCGCCGCGCGGTACACCCCGGACCTCCTGGTCCTTGCGCACGGCCTGGTCCTTGCTGACACCCCGGGGTACGAGGTGGTAGGCGCGCGTCACTGGAACATCGAGCGTTGGGCTCTTTCTCGGGATAACACCGTTGTCCACCAGCTCGAACTGCGAGTGTCCGTTTGCCTCGAGAAGCTTGTGCACCTCGTCGAGGTCGATGTTCCCCCGCATCAGAGGCGTGCAATCCCGCTCGTCGGACCACGGCGTGTGCATCTCGAGCCTGCGTGGGTAGCTCTCGAGGAGCAGGTCTACGACTCCGGTGTCGAGGATCGTCTCATAGACCGAGTCACGCGTCAGCTCGAGCCCGCCGAGGTTCATGACGACGTCGGTACCGAGATCGTAGACTATCTCGGTACCTAGCTCAGCCACGTAGTTTACGCATCCGAGCAACCGCCCGGTCTCGCGGAGCTGGGATTTATGCCTGCCCGAGACGAGCATCACATCGACGTTCCGGGCATGAGCTGCGAGCAGCGCCCGCGCCGGACGCAACGTCAGGTTCCATTCGCTGTCGCGGAAGAAGCATCCGAGGGGACCCATCATCGTGCCGTCGAGGTCCGTGTATATGACCCTCATCGGCTCCAGGTTGTTCCTCAGCCATTCGAGGTTGGATTTTACGCTCTTTCGCTGAGCGACCTCCTCGACGTAGCGGAGCTCGTCGTCGCGGGACGTCCGCGCTGCCCCTTCTCCGGAGCCTGCCGTCAAGGCTCAGTCACCTCCATTGGCCGTGCCTGCTTTCGCGCGAGCCTGAACAAACCACCGATTATCAGCAACAAGCCCGCGGGCATGAAGAGCCAGAATCCCGCCGCGACATGGATGATGAGAACACTCTTTACCAGTTGGAGTATCGCCTGCCGGAGCAATTCCCCGACGAAAGGTATGCTCTTGGCAAGAGACACGACGTCGCCGATGATGCCGTTTACCTTTTTCCAGACGCCGACATAGAAGACGATATCGAACAGGATGCAGTAGATGCCGGCGGCAAGCAGTATGGCGCCCCGGGTCTGCACGAACCACAACCCCGCCACCATCGCCACGAGCGCCGCCACCATCAGCCACGCCCAGGGGCTCACGAAAAGCCCGAAGCTCTTGGACAGCCCCAGAGCCTTGCTGATGCCGAGCAGATTCTTGACCCCGATGGTGAGCCATGGCAGGGCAAACACCGCGATGATGAACAGCACGATGCCTGCCAGGGATGACCAGTCCGCCAGCTCTCTCATCGGCGCCGGGTAGACGCCATCTAGTGGCGATGCAAAGAATTTGACTATGGGATTACGCTTGCCTGAGGCTTCCGATTCATCCATCGTGGTCCCTCGCTTTGATGTCACCGGGCCGCGGCGCGTTCAGCGCTCCCGGTACTCCGGGACGCTCCGCATCGGTGGCCGCTCGATCACCTTGATGTCAGATTGCCGCATGACGTAGTCGCCGTCATCGCGCTTGATAGTATTGTAAACGGTTTGGGGTTCGGTCTTAATCTCGAGCTTGCCATCGCGCTCGAGGCGACGCAGGAGAGTCTGCATTATCCCGAACGACATCTTTGAAAGCGATTCAATGGTCTGGTTGTGATGGACCCGGATCTCGACGTCCGTCTGGGCGATACAACCAAGGCCGAACTCGCGGTATATGTCGAGAAGGAGCCCCGTCTCTACCCCATAGCCGGTAAAGAACGGTACGCTCTCGAGCACGGACCGCCTGCCCGCATATTCGCCCGAGAGCGGCTGGATGAGCCCGGCGAGGTCGGGATAGAAGAGGTTGAACGCCGGGCGGACCGTGAGCTCGGTCACCCGCCCCCCACCAGTCGGTTTCAACACGTCGCCGTCCTTGAGGGGCCGTTCGTAGAACGCCTTCACGTAACCGATATCCAGGTCGGCGAGCAGCGGCCCGACGATGCCGTATACGAATCTCGGGTGGATATTCTCTATGTCGGAATCGACCCACGCGATGATATCTCCGTCGAGGACGAAGAGGCTCTTCCATAACGCCTCCCCTTTCCCGGTTCCCGGCTCGAACCCGGGCAGGATCTCGTCGTCGAAGAAGATCTGGGCGCCTTCGGCCTCCGCGATATCGATGGTGCCGTCGGTGCTCCGGGAGTCGATGATGCAGAGCTGGTCGATGAGATCGTGTCGCTCGACGAGCTCGGTCCTGAAAACCCGGATGGTCTCACCGACGGTGGAGGCGGTGTTCAGGGTCGGCAGGCATACGCTGACCTTGAGACCCTGGCTTTTCTTCATCGCGACAAGGGCGTCTATGTCGGCAAACTGCCCGTGGTGGTAAGTCCTTTTCTCGAACCATGTCCTGCGATCCATATCGCGCTCCAGTTCCAATTAGAAGGGCCGGGGCCCTACGCCTCGCGTCGGTCCACTATTCGCTTTGCCTTGCCGGGGCTCCTCTCGATCGAGTTGGGTTCCTTGAGGGTGACCTGCACCCGCACGTTTAGCACGCTCTTGAGATGTGTCTCGACGCGCTTCGTGAACTCCCTCATCCGCCTCGTATCGTCGGAAAAGAGCCCCTCCGAAACCTCCACCAGCACCTCCAGCGAATCGAGCTCGCCGCGGCGGTCAACCATTATCAGGAAATGAGGCTCGATACCATCGACCTGGAGCAAAGCCTTTTCGACTTGCGAGGGATAGACGTTTACCCCGCGGATTATCAGCATGTCATCGGTGCGCCCTAGCACCTTGCGCATTCGCGCGTTGCGCCGGCCGCAACCGCACGGTTCGCGCCACATCTCGGTGAGGTCTCCGGTGCGGAACCGCACGACCGGCATCGCCTCCCTGGCAAGGGTGGTCAGCACGAGCTCTCCCTGCTGCCCATCCCGGAGGCGCTTTCCCGTCTCCGGGTCGACTACCTCGGCGATGAAATGGTCCTCGGAGATGTGCATCCCGTCCTTGAGCTCGCACTCGCCGGCAACGCCCGGGCCCAGGACCTCAGAGAGGCCGTAGTTGTCGGTGGCCGAGATGCCCATGTCCCGCTCTATGCGCTCCCTTATCCCCTCGCTCCACGGCTCGGCGCCGAACAACCCCACCCGGAGCCTGCTCTCGTGGAAATCGAATCCCAGCCCGCGGCCCGCGCCGGCCATGTGGAGGGCGTAGGTCGGAGTGCAAACGAGCACGGTCGTGCCCAGGTCTCGCATCAGCGCGAACTGGAGCTCGGTATTGCCGCCGGAAGCGGGGATGACCGTGGCGCCCACGTTTTCGAGGCCGTAGTGAAGTCCGAAGCCGCCCGTGAACAACCCGTACGTGAAGGAGATCTGTGCGACGTCACTCGCGACGACACCAGCAGCCGTTGCGAACCTTGCGACGAGCTCGGCCCAGTTGCGGAGGTCGCCGGCGGTATACCCGACGATGGTACGGCTGCCGGTTGTGCCCGAAGAGGCGTGCAGGCGGACTACCGCATCCAGCGGTACCGCCAGCATACCGAGCGGGTAGTTCTCGCGAAAATCCATCTTGCGGGACATCGGGAGCTTTTCCAGGTCGTCGAGTGATCGTATGCTCTCCGGTGATACGCCCGCGTCCTCCATACGTGCTCGATACGGCGTCCCGGCTTTCCAGATGCGCGCGAGTGTCTCCTTGAGCCTTTCGAACTGAATGGCCTCGAGAGCGGCGCCCTCGAGAGTCTCCATCTCCCGGTTCCAGATATTCAAATTGTTACCTCTTCGTGGTCGGGCCGCGCGTTCGCGCTCAAACCGTGCCTGTTGTATCGGGAAGGAGCACGCGGTTTTCGCAGGCCCGTCATTACTCGCCGCCGAGCTCGCGACCGGCGAGGAAAGCCTGTCTATTGGCTTCAAGCGCCTTCTTTGGGACCAACTTGTCGATCACGGCCAGCCATTCGTCCTCTGGCACGGGGAGCAGCGGGCTCAATATGCCAAGCAACACCGTGTTCGCGGCACGGGCGTCTCCGCATTCGGCGGCTATTCCCGCGGCGTCAACGATGATGCTGTCGGGCGCGAGTTCGGTGATCCGCTGCTCGGCATCGGCAGGGTACTCTACTGCACCCTGGAGGACGGGAAGCGGGTCGACTCTCGTCCGTGAGCCGATCACCTTTCCGCCAGGCACAAGGTATTCCAGATTCCTGAGCGTCTCGAGTAGCTCTGTCGCAATCAGCGCCTCGGCTTCACCGAGCGGAACGAGCGGGCTCGCCACCGACTCCCCGAAGCGCACCATGCTGATGACGCTTCCACCACGTTGAGCCATGCCATGGACCTCGCTCGTCTTCACGTCGTAGCCGTGCGCAACGAGGGCGTTCGCCAGGAGGTTCGCGGCCGTTATTGTGCCCTGCCCACCCACGCCGGCCAGCACCACGGATCGCGTAGCCTCACCATACATATTCCTATCTGCGTCTGCCGACACTTTAAAATCGCCTTCCTATCAGCTTTCAGAACGGCTCTTCATGATGGCTTCGCGCTTGCATACCTGCGCGCAGACAGAGCATCCAGTGCAGGTGTCGGCCAGTATCTTTATCTCATCGCCGCGCTTCACCAGGGCCGGACATGCAATCCTCATGCAGAGCCCGCACTCGTTGCACTCCTCGCCGATAACCTCATATGGGATCCTCTCGAGAGTCTTGTCCCTGAGTACGCACGCGCGCCTCGAGATCACGACCGAGGGGGCATCCCTGTTCATCTCTTCCTGGAGCGCCGCCAGGCACTCTTCGAGGTCGTACGGGTCAACGACCCTGACGTTCTCGATGCCGAGCGAGCGTGCCAGCATCTCGATGTCGACCGTGATGGTAGGCTCTTTCTGCAGCGTCGTGCCAGTGCCCGGGTGGTCCTGGAAGCCGGTCATAGCGGTCGTCCTGTTGTCGAGAATCACGACCGTGAACCTGCCCCTGTTGTACGCCATCTCCATAAGCCCCGTGACCCCGGAGTGGAAGAACGTAGAGTCTCCCAGCACAGATACGACGCGGTGGCTCGAAAAGCCCTCTTCCTCGGACTCGCCCGAAGCGATCTCAAGGGCTTTCTCGATGCCATGCCCCATCGTGATGCTCGCCCCCATGCAGACCTGGCAGTCGTGCGCGGAGAGCGGCGGGAGAACGCTCAATGTATAGCATCCGATGTCGCCGGCTATTATCGCCTTCTGCCTGGCAAGCGAGTACATGATGCCCCTGTGGGGGCAGCCCGCGCACAGGATCGGCGGGCGAGCCGGCAGGCCCTCGACGTGCGCCCCGTGTCCCCTGGAGGGGTTCCCCTTCGCAAGCTCCGGAAAAGCGTCCCGTACATTGTCTACGTTGAGCTCGCCGGTCCTCGGGATGGACTCCTTTCCCCGCGGCCAGAGCCCGAGGGCCGCGACGGACTCCTCGAGGTACGGCTCGAGCTCTTCCACCACGTAGACCTGCTTGAACTGCTCGCAGAACTCGCTTATGAGCTTGCGAGGCAGCGGGTTGGTCATCGCGAGCTTCAGGATGCTGACCCCGGGAAACGCTTCCCTGGCGTACTGGTAGGCGACGCCGCTCGTCACGACAACCGCATCGCCCTCACCCATCTCGCGGCGCTGGTACGGGAACTCGTTTGCGAACTCCTCCATCTCCGCCAGGCGGTCGACCATCACCGGGTGCCGCAGTCGCGCGTGCCCGGGAATCATCACGCGCTTCACCTCGTCTTTTTCGTACGGGACAGGCACATGCATCCCCGGCTCGCGCGCTTCCACGAGGCCTCGGGAGTGACACACCCTGGTGGTCATGCGGAACATCACTATGGTGTCGAAACGCTCGCTCATCTCGTAAGCTTCCCGGATGAGGTCGTACGCCTCCTGGCTGTCAGCCGGCTCGAGCATCGGCACCTTGGCGGCCTTGGCGTAGTACCTGTTGTCTTGCTCGTTCTGGCTCGAATGCATCTCCGGGTCATCCGCGTCCACCAGCACCAGGCCCCCGGATACCCCGATGTACGGGGCAGTGAACCATGGGTCGGCCGCCACGTTCAGCCCTACGTGCTTCATCGCCGCGAGAGACCTCACGCCGCCGAGGCACGCCCCGATCGCGGCCTCAAGCGCCACTTTTTCGTTCGGCGCCCACTCTGCGTAGACCCCTTCAAGCTTCGAGAACGATTCGAGTATCTCCGTCGAAGGCGTCCCTGGATACGCCGAGGCGAACGTGACCCCTGCGTGGTAGGCGCCGAGCGCCACGGCCTCGTTCCCGGTCATCAATCTCTTCTCTGCCATAAAACCTCCGAAACACAAACAAAGACCCGTTGGCGGGTCTTACAAATATTAGCCCAACGGTTCGCGGGCAAGCAAACAGTGCCACCTCGCCTGGGTCAGCGCGCCGTCGCTGCATGCCTGCGCGTAATTCAAAGGCCCGCAATGGTATAATCGCTGCCATGAGCAACCCCGACGAAGAGGGCCTCCGGGCGGAGGAACAACTGCTGAGCCGCGCCCAGGCCGGCGACCAGGACGCCCTCGAGACCATATTCAACACGTACCGGAACCAGGTTTTCTCACTGGCTTACAGGATGACCGGCAACGCCACCGACGCGGAAGACCTCACCCAGGAGGTCTTTCTCCAGGTGATGCGCAAGATCGGTTCGTTCCAGGGACGCTCCTCTTTCTCCACATGGCTGTACAGGGTCACAGTCAACCGTGCGCGCGATTATATGCGCACAAAGAAACGCAACCCGGAACTTCTGAGCCAGGACGGCGACGGTGCCGAGCCACACGAGATGCTCTACGCCACTTCCAACGGCCCTCAGCCGGAGAGCAGCGCCATCGCTTCTGAAGCGCAGAGGCTGGTCCAGCAGGCCTTGATGGACCTGCCCATGAACCTGAGAGCCCCCCTGGTGCTCCACGAGCTGGAGGGACTCGAATACCACGTGGTCGCGCACATGTTGCGACTCCCGGTGGGCACGGTCAAGTCCAGGATTTTCAGAGGAAGGGTAAAACTCGCTGAAATACTTGAAACACACAAGGAACAATGGAGGTAGGCGGCCCGTCTAACCGGTTGTTGGAGGTAAGGGAATGGATTGCCGCCGGGCAAAAAAAACACTAGTCGAATACGCGGATGGCGGCCTTTCGCGGGCACGTCGAGATGAGACAGGGCTTCACCTGGAGTCGTGCGCGGATTGCCGCGCGCTGCTCGGCATGCTGGAGGTGTCCAGAAAAGCGCTGGATAAGCTCGAACGGGTGTCCATGCCGGGGGACGCTTCCCGGCGGACGCTATCAACACTGAAGTCGCAGAGCGCTTCGGCATCGGCAGGGGGCTTCTTTCGTTCCCCCCGAGTGATAGCGACGGCCGGTATCTTGACCGCGGTCCTCGTGGGCTTCGCGATAGTAGTCGGCATGTTCACAGGTGGCAAGGTTCCAAACCCGAAGGTCTCGCAGAAGGGCAGCACGACCACGCCGGTGTCTTCCTCTGGTGGCGCCGCGGAGCTCACCAAGACCAGCGTGGCCGGCCAGACCCCCGCGCCCCCTGTCGGCTCACTGGTCATGCCCGTCGCGCGCGCCACGTCCAACAACTACGACAATGGCTCGATGAAGACGATGGCGGAAGGCCTCGATGTCAGGAAGCAGTTCGCCCAGCGGTATACCCTCTCCGACGCGGTCAACCTCCGCGTTCTTTTCAGCCAGAAGCTCGCCGACCAGTTCGTGGCGCTCGGCGGAGACGGCCCCACGCTTGAAGCAATGATCTCCTACATACAACAGTCTGAGCCCGTATTGCTACCGTGCTATGCGGAAAGAGCTCTCTTCGGCGGGCAGAATGTCATTATCGTCGGGCTCTCCGGCCCGCCCCGCGGAGGCAATTCAAAGATGCTTTCCCGCACCGAGTTCTGGGTGATGAACCCGGAAAAGTTCGTGGCGAATCCCGACTCGTGCATCATGTGGTGGGGTCAGAGCCTTCAGAACAACAGTAAGTAAGGCGGCTTCGCCAGCCGGTCAGTAATCGGTGGGGTCGCTGCCCTTCAACGCATAAGAATCCCCTTCTATGTGATAGTCGCTCTCAGTTGACCACGAGAAAGACGTCTCGGGACTCAGCCAGCCGATCTCGGGCTCCTCGACAGGCGTGCTTCCCACCGAGGCTCTCTTCTTCTCTTCCATCCACTCGGCCACCGCACCTACCTGCTGGAACTCCTTCTCGCCGGTCCGGAGCGAGTACCATATCGAGACGCCGACAGCGGCAGTAAGCCCCACGACGACCGCCGCGACCCCGGCGCTTAGAGCTGTATACCTGATGATTATTGGAGCTGAGAGCAAGGCGACGAGGTTGATGACCTTGATCATCGGGTTGAGCGCGGGCCCGGCCGTGTCTTTCAACGGGTCGCCCACGGTGTCCCCGACGACGGCGGTCTTGTGGTATCGGCGCCTGTCTTGATGCCCGACCAGACCCTGCGCATCTCGGGTGTGCCCGTGTCCTCGGCCATAACCTGTCGCCGCAGGAACAATGCGTAGGCAAGACCAAGTAACGCAATCCCCAGAACGACCCAAAGGGAGATAGACTCGAAGGCGGTCATGTGTAGCATCGGTTTCGCCCTTCCCCTACCGAGCTGACTACTGCCGCGTTCAGATATCTTCTAGTCGGTTGCCGTCTTGTTGCCTTCCAGCAAAGTGTAGAAGGGAAATTAGCACACTCTTATTGTTAATTCAAGGATTTTCCAATCATCCTGCCGCCGTTACCATGACGGTTTACAGCTACACGACTCTATCTATCTGATGGTTTGATACATTCCATGAATCGCCGTCGTTCCCTCCAGGAAGCAGAACTATCTCTGCCCCGTGTCAATCTGAAGCAAGGGTTTACCAGGATGGCTCACGAGGCTTTTACCCTGTTCTTGAGCCAGTCTATCCAGGCGTCGACGCCAACACCCGTGCGGCAGGAGATCTTGAATATCTCGACGGATGGGTTCATCTTACGGACGGTGTCCTCGAGAAACGCCATGTCGAAATCAGTGTGAGGGATCAGGTCAATCTTGTTGACGATCAGTACGTCGCTCTCGGAGAACATGAGTGGGTACTTGAGAGGCTTGTCGTGACCTTCGGCAACGGACAGGATCATGACTTTGAGATCCTCGCCCAGCTTGAACTCGGCGGGACAGACCAGGTTGCCGACGTTCTCTATGATGACGAGCTGAACGCCGTCGAGGTCGAGGTGGTTGAGAGCGGTGTTTACCTGCCTTGCCTCCAGGTGGCACGAGCCACCGGTGTTTATCTGTATGGCGGCGACGCCGATCTCGGCGATTCGCTCGGAGTCGACCTTGCCTGCGATATCGCCCTCGATGACCGCGGGTTTTATCTCACCGGAGATGCCCTCGAGCGTCCGCATGATAAACGAAGTCTTGCCCGCGCCCGGGCTCGCCATGAGGTTCACCATGAAAGCGCCCCGCCCGTCGAGCAGCGTACGGTTCTCTTTTGCGATGATCTCGTTGGCGTCGAATACGCCTTCCAGTACCTCGATCTCCATGTTCTGGGCCTCCCGCTCCTGTAGCCGTTTCGTGTTAGGCTAGTCTATCTCGATGGATTCCACCTGGAACTCCCTGCCGGAGATTATCTCGGTGTTTTCTCCCTTGCACTTCGTGCACGTGAAGTCGTACTCGACGACCTCGAACTCCTTGCCGCAGTCCTTGCAACGCGACGCCAGCTTGGTCCTGCGGAAGTTGAGCTCCGCTCCCTCCGCTATGGTGTCCTTGCCTATGATGTCAAAGTAGAACTGCACCGACTCGGGCATGACCGTACTGAACTCGCCGAGCACAATGTTTATCCGTGTTACGCTGGTCGCCTTGTTGGACTCGGCGTGCCGTAGGACTACCCCCAGCATGGACTCGGTAACGGACATCTCGTGCATGTCTTCCTCTCTGTTGTCGCCTGAACATCAGGATCAGCGTTCCGGGGCGGAAAAACCGATAGTCAAGGACGCCAGCTCTCCTGCCAGGCTCTTCCTATACCAGCGAGACCTTCTGTTCAAGGAATTCCCTGTATTCGTAAAGCGCCGCAAGCGTCTTGGCGCCACGCTCCGGAGAAGGATATATCACTACCTCGTGCTGGCGCGCGAGCATCGGGCTTGTCGCTCCGGCCGTCGGGAGGGAGACCGCCATGATAGGTTTCTGGGTCTCCTGCATCAGGTCGAAGACCTCGTCCCGGTACGCTTCGTCCGTCCGCTGCAACTGCTTGAGGAAATCGCTGTTAATGACTTTCGGCTTGATGTGCTCTCTCATTACATCGTCCATGACCTGTCTGTCGAGCGCGAACGCCTGGAACGACGATGTGGCGCCCATGGTCCCAAGGCTGATGACGGAGTCGACCACCGGGCAGCGCGCCACTATCTCGAGGCACTTGAAATGTATGGACATGTCGAGAGCGGCAACCAGGTCGACCGGGTTCCCCGGACTCCAGTATTCGGGGAGCACCCTGGCGAGCTCGTCCAGGGTCCCTTGCGGCAGTTCCACCAGCTCGAGCCCGTACCTCGCCAGGGCATCAGCGGTGACGACTCCCCAACCGCCGCCCCAGGTCACGACGCCCACCCTCCTGCCCTTCGGGAGCGGTACGGCGGCAAAGGCCTTGGTTATATCGAGCATCTCTTCGGTTGTATCGGCTTCAATCATGCCGGTCTGTTTCAGGACTCCCTTGAATATCGTCTGGTCGGCCGCCAGCGCGGCACTGTGAGAGGCAGCTGCTTTGGCGCCTGCCTCGGTCTTGCCTGCTTTCAGGACTACGATCGGTTTCCGGCTCGACGTCCTTCCCGCAACCTCGATGAAGCGCCTCGCGTCTTTGAGGCCCTCGATATACAAAAGGATGACATCCGTGGCGGGGTCGTCCGCGAAGTACTCAATGTAGTCAACCGCCTTGAGGTCCGTCTCGTTGCCGATGCATACGAACCTCGAGAACCCGACGCCAAGCGCGCGGCCGAGGCTCATGAGCTGCGTGCCCAGGTTTCCACTCTGGGCCGCAAAGGCTATCTTTCCCTGTATCGGCCTGACCGGTGGCATCAGGGCGTGCAGCGAGATCGGACCGGAATATATGCCCATCGTGTTGGGTCCGCAAAGCCTGAGATGCGAGCCCTTGATAGCGTCGAGCATATCTTTTTCGAGCTGTGCACCTTTGGCGTCGACCTCACCGAAACCTCCGGAGATGACGATCGCGGTCTTGACTCCCTTTTCGGCACACTCCCCGAGAGCGGCCGGAGCCGCGGCCGCAGGAATACAGATGATTGCCAGGTCGACCTCGTCCGGGATGTCTTTCACAGATTTGAAGGCCGGTCGCTCGAACACGTCGTTCGCCTTAGGGTTCACCGGGTAGAACTTCCCGGTATAGCCACCGGCAATTATGTTCGCGGGGACTATGTAGCCCCACTTTCCCATCGTGTTGCTCGCACCGATGACAGCGACGCTTCGGGGCTCGAACATATACTTGAGCTGTTCTGAGGTTTCAGTACTCATTCCCGTACTTCCTTTTTGCTGTAAGCCTGAACGGCATCGCCCCTCTCCCGCCTCCAAGCCCACCACCCTCACCTGTGCTTTTTGTCATCCAGGTCCCGGTACCTCTTTTTTAGACCTGTAACGAGGATCATGGCTTCGAAGATTATTGATTTGCTCATCTTGGATGTACCTTCGGTCCTGTCGACGAAGATGATGGGAACCTCAAAGATGTCGCAACCCATCTTCTCGCATATGTACGCCAGCTCGNNCTCGACCTGGAAACCATATCCCGAGGCAGACACCCGCGAGAAATCTATCGACTCGATTACGTCGCGGCGGAAGCACCTGAACCCTGCCGTACAATCCCTTGTTTTCATCCCCGTGAGTAACCGGGCATAGGCACTTCCTCCCCTGCTGATCAACTTTCGGGCGAGGCCCCAGTTCTCGGTCCCTCCGCCGGGAACGTAACGCGACCCGATGACTACATCATGCTGCTTGATCGCGTCGAGCATATCGGGGATGTACTTGGGGTTGTGCGAAAAATCGGCATCCATCTCGAAGATATAATCCGCGCCCATCTCGAGCGCGACTTCAAACCCGTTCATATACGCGGGCCCAAGGCCTTCTTTCTTTTGCCTGTGAACAACGGCGACCTGGCCGTCGAGCTCGGACCCGAGACGGTCGGCGATTTCGCCGGTGCCGTCGGGCGAGTTGTCGTCGACAACGAGTATTGTCACACCGCAGTCGAGAGCGAGAATCTCTTTTACTATTTTCTCGAGGTTCTCTTTTTCGTTGTAAGTCGGAATCACGATTATGGGTTTCATCTATCACCTTTCGCGTCTACTGGCATCGTCTAAGGATCCTGGATATTGTGTTCGGCTTCGAGGGCCTCGCGTTACGGCCGCCAGCCGTATTTCCCGACGAGGGGAACGAACACGCATGAGCCCTTTTCGGTGCTCGAAATGATATCACCGTGTTTTTCGACAATAGTGAGCATCTGCATCGAAGAAGTTCCGACCGGGATCACCAGCCTGCCACCCTCCGCAAGCTGTTCGACAAGGACCTGGGGAACCTGGGGCGAACCCGCCGTCACGATCAGACCGTGATATGGAGCATGCTCCGGAAAGCCCTTACTGCCGTCGCCAACAGTGACTTCGATATTCTTGAACCCCAGTTTCTCGAGCCGCCTGCGCGCTGATTTCGCCAGGGGCTCGAGCCTTTCCATCGTGTAGACCTTTCGCGCGAGCATGCCGAGGACCGCAGTTTGATAGCCGGTTCCCGTTCCGATCTCGAGGACGGTCTCGTGACCATCGAGCCGCAGCAAATCGGTCATCCAGGCGACGATGTACGGTTGAGATATCGTCTGCCCCTCACCGGCCGGGAGGGGCATATCCTCGTAGGCCCTCGGCCTGTTGGGCTCGGGCACGAACAGGTGCCTTGGGATGCGCCTCATCGCTTCCAGCACCCGTGGGTCGTGGACCCCTCGAGCTTCGATCTGGTGTTCTACCATTTCGTCGCGAAGGCTCTGGTAGTAATCAGTGCCTTCCGTTCTGTTTTCGGTCATCTCGGTTTGAAGTCTCCTGATGCAATACGAGGCGGACCCAGAATCCGCCTCGATGACTCACCTAAAATATTGTATGACACACAAGCCCTTCAGGAGAACCTCCCCATCAGAACTCGTCGGCACTCGCGTACATCTTGAATATCTTGGTAAGGCCGGTGATCTTGAAGATGCGCAGTATCTTTTCCTGGTTGCAGATGATGCCGAGTTCGCCGTCGTGCTGTTTTACCCGCTTGAGTCCGCCAACCAGAACCCCAAGTCCGGTGCTATCCAGGAAGTCGACTTCATCAAGATCCACCGCGATCTTGTATCGGCCTTTCTCGACCGCATCCACTATCGTCTCGCGCAGGGAGGGTGCAGTATATATGTCCACCTCTCCCTTCAGTTTGACGACAGTATGATCGCCAACATCCCGGGTAGAAACTTCTAATTCCAAATTCCCCTCCCTGACTCGCACCCCACCCCGGGGGGCAACAGGTTTATTTCAGGTTTTCTCAATTTCAGGCCTGTTTCTTGGGCCTCTTTACGGTCGTGCCGCAGTGAGGGCATTTGATCTGCTCCTCACCAGCTTCAATCGTGACGCGGTTACCACAGTTGTGGCACAGCACCCTGAGAATCTCCTCGCCAGTTCTCTCATGTCCGTGTGGTCCCCTTACCACCAGCCAACACCTCCGTTGTGATTATCCGCGTTGCCTTTTTCTAGACCCGGTAAGTTTTTCCTACCTGGAAAATTAATTATACCGTATGCCCGCCGCGTTTGGCATGAACGTTCGGCATACCGATCACCCCGATGTGAACCGACGCACCGGCTACTTTTCCTCCCATAATACCTGGGCGAGATTGTCGAGTGGTGTAACCCGCCCGGTTCGCGTATCGACCTTCCAGGAGAGTCGATTCGATTGCCTGCCGACTTCGAACACGTAGGAGACGACCCATACTCCGCTATCTTTTTCTTCCGCGCCCCACATGGGCTTGAACCCTTCGTTTACGACCTTGATCCCTGACTCGCCGAGAAAATCGAGGATTCCTTCCCCGATCGTAATGTCGGTGCCGTACATAGCATGCGTCTTGACAGTGTCGATCGGCGCCTTCGTTCTGTGCTCGAACTGGTACCAACCGAATACAGCGATAAGGAGTATCGCGACTATGCCTATCGCTATGTAAAGGACGGTCCTTCGCCCGCCTCGCTTGTCCTCTGCCTGCTCGGCCTCGATATATGGGGCGTCCACCACTACCAAACTCCATTCTGTTCACTCGTGACGAAGATTATACAACTGAATGCTTTTCACACCCCGCACTTTGAAGTGCCGATGACCTTACGCTAGAATTAACCCCCATGGGGCCGTGGTCCAATGGGAAGATGCGTCCTTCGCGCGGACGAGATGGGGGTTCGATTCCCCCCGGCTCCA
>PMDX01000142.1 GCA_003154635.1 Actinomycetota bacterium
TCAAAATCGGGCTGCATCATGAGCATGATGTACTGGGCGCCTACCTGGCCCAATACCGTAACCTTCTCGTCCTGAATCGTCTGAAGGACCTGCTGCGGGATGAACTGGTCGAGTACCACGAGCGTGCCCCCGGCGTTCAGCATGGCGATGATCGCCATGACATTGCCGCCCACGTGGTTTACCGGTATGTCCAGCAGGAGGCGGTCGTCGACCGTCAGCTCCGAGGCGTACTGTTGCCCTTTCGCGTAAGCCACGATGTTCTTGTTCGAGAGCTCCGCGGCCTTGGGAATGCCGGTGCTGCCGGACGTATAGCAGAGGAACGCGGTGTCGTCTTTATCGACCTCCGCCCTGGCCTTTGCGAGAGTTTCCAGGTCGGACTCGCCGACCGCGCCGAAGAGCACGTCCCGCGGCAGCGCCCCCGGGACCCGCGCGACTTCGTCCGCCGTTCCCAGCACGACGACGTTCCTGACCCGCGGCAGTGAGGGAAGGATCTTATTGGCGATGTCGAGGAAATCGATGCCCGCGAAGCCCGGGACCAGCGCGAGGAACGATGAGTCCGAGTCTCCAATGACAAAGGCGGCTTCAGCTTCGGAGAAACGCGTCGATACCGGGACCGCCGCTGCCCCGAGCGAGGTGGTAGCCAGATAGCAGAAGACGTATTCGGGCCGGTTGCCGATATAGAGCGCCACCTTGTCTCCACGCTTTACGCCCAGCTTCACCATGTTGGCCGCGACGCGGTTTACCGCCTCGAGGTACTCACCGTAGGTGAATCGCTGATCGTGGAATACGATCGCCTCTTTGTCGGGATTGCTCGCAACGTGGCCTTCGAGTAACTGGTGGATCAACATCGATACCCTCCTCCGTCTCTGAACGTCCGTATCACTAATCACATTTCTCAGGCGACCAGTGCAGAGCGCACTGGTGAATGATTACTGGACAGATCCAACCTGGTCTGTTACTTGCCGCTGACGGCAAGCCCTTCGATAAGGATGGAAGGTGTGCCGATGCCTCCGAGCAACGGCGTGAACCTGATGTCGTTTCCTATTCCGACGATTCCCTTGAGTATGTCATCAAGCATTCCCGCAATAGTGACCTCGCGAACGGCATGGGTGGGGCGGCCGTTCTCGACCCATCGCCCCTTTGCTCCCACGGAGACCTCTCCCGTGACGGGATTAAGGCCCACGTGCACTCCCTGGAGCTCCATGACCTGGAATCCCGTGCCCATCCCGGACATCAACTCCTCGGGAGTCTGTGTGCCGCCCTCGAGAAAGATGTTCGTCGGAGATACCCCGACCTGAGTGCGAAAGCTCGACCTACTGGCGTTGCCGGTGGTCGAGGTGCCCATCCTGGTCGCCGTGTAGCAGTTGTGGAGGAAGTTTGATAGGGTGCCCGAGTCTACGATCTTCTTGCGCGTCGCCGCCACTCCCTCTCCGTCGAACGGGGTTGTGCCATAGCCGCCTTTCATCAGGCCGTCATCGACGATGTTGACGAGCTCCGAAGCTACCTGGTCACCGAGCCGAGAGGCCAGGTAAGACCTTCCTTTCGAGACCGACTCGCCAGAGACGGCGGCACCGAGCACCGCGAGCATCTCTGCCGTGGAGAGATTGTCTATTAACACGGGCACGCGTGCCGTATCGACCTGGCGGGCCCCAAGGAGGTCGACGGCCATGGAGGCCGCTTCGTCGGACGCCGCCTCGGCTTCGAGGGAGCCGAACGAGCGCCCCGCGGTAAAGCCGAAGCCGGTCTGAGACTCGCCATCCTGCTCCGCTATCGCCATCACGTACCCGTAGCAGATAGCTGCCCTGTAGCCTGAACGGAATCCAAGAGAATTGACGAGGAGGACTTCGGCCGTCGACTCGCTGTAGGTGGAGGTCTCGACGCCTGTCACCCGTTCGTCGTAATCACGAGACCTGCGCTCCATATCCACCGCGAAGTCGATCTTTTCGCCGGCGCTCACGTCGGCAAGGTCGCCCACCATTATCTCGAGGTCTTCACCCAGATACGTGCCATCGGAAGTCCCAGGCGCATACAACGAAGGGTCGGGAAGCCCCCTGGCGGGCTCCGGTTCGGATACCCCGGCGCTTGCCAGAGCCGAGGAAACCGCTTCGTCGATCGCTTCGGGCGAAAGGTCGCTTGTGTAAGCCCTCCCCTGCCGGTCTCCCAGGTACAGTCGTAGCCCGATACCCCGGGTCTCAGCGTAAGCGAAGCGTTCCACGTTGCCGCCGAAAACCTTCACCGTAAGACCCAGTTCGCGTTCGAGGTACACTTCAGCTTCAGTCGCACCCCGTGCGCCTGCCTTTTCTACGGCCATGTCAAGTGGTTCGAAATCAGGTTGCATGCGTATAACCTATCAAAACAGCCCCCGCACAGAAAGAGGGGCTGACCAAAAATCGTGCGATCCCGACTGTCCATACCGTCAGATTCGTTGCCGGACATGCGCTCCCTCCCGCGATGGCGATACCGTTTGAGCCAGGCCTGCGAACCGGGCCTCCAGAGACCTGCTCAAGACGTATNNACGACGCCGATCTATTACGTCAACGACGTTCCGCACATCGGCACCGCATATACAACGCTTGCGGCTGATGTCATGGCACGCTATCAACGGCTGCGCGGGCGCGAGGTCTTCTTCCTGACCGGCACCGATGAGCACGGCCAGAAGGTCGCTCAGGCCGCGGCGGAGAAGAACGAGAGTCCGCAGGCCTGGGCCGACGAGATGGTTTCTCACTTCATCGACAACTGGAAACTGCTGAACATCTCCAACGACGACTTCATCCGCACTACGCAGAACCGCCACACGATGGTCGCTCAGCGCTTCATCGAGAAGCTGAAGGAGTCGGGCGACGTCTACCTCGGCTCGTACGAAGGCTGGTACTGTGTGCACGACGAGTCGTTCCTCCTCTCCAGCCAGCTCATCGAGGGAGCGTGCCCCGAATGCAGGCGCCCGGTTGAATGGGTCAAAGAGGAGAATTACTTCTTCCGCATGTCAAAGTACGCGGACGCGGTGCTCAAGCATATCGAGGACAACCCCGAGTTCGTCCAGCCTGAGTCGCGGCGTAACGAGGTCATGAGCTTCCTCAAGTCCGGGGTCACAGACCAGAGCATCTCGCGCACCAGCTTCACCTGGGGCATTCCCCTTCCGTTCGACCCGCGCCACGTAATGTACGTGTGGTTCGATGCGTTGCTCAACTATGTGAGCGCCATCGACTTCGACGGGGAATCGGCGCGGTTCGAGAGCACCTGGCCCGCTGACTGGCACCTGATGGGAAAAGAGATACTGCGATTCCACGCCGTGATCTGGCCCGCGATGCTCATGGCCGCCGGCCTCCCCCTCCCGAAACACGTCTTCGCGCACGGCTGGCTGACCGTCGAAGGCCAGAAGATGTCGAAATCGCGTGGCAACGTCGTGCGGCCCAGTGAGATCGTCGATGAGTACGGCGTCGACGCCTATCGTTACTACTTCATGCGTGAGTTCTCGTTCGGTATAGACGGGAACTTCTCCCGCAGGACGATACTTCAGCGTTACAACGCCGAGCTCGCTAACGACCTGGGGAACCTCGAGAGCCGAGTCCTGACGATGGTCCACAAGTACCGCGAAGGGATCGTGCCTGAACCCGGCGCGCCCGGCGAGGAAGAGAACGTCCTCGAAGAGAAGGCATCCCGGCTCACCCAATCCATCGAAACCAGGCTTGCCGCCCCGGCCTTCAACGAAGCGCTCGCCGATATATGGGAATTCATCCACGCGGTCAACAGGTACGTCGATGTCTGTGCTCCATGGGCGCTGGCGAAAGATGAATCAAAAGCCGCGGACCTCGACCGCGTGCTCTACAACAGCCTGGAGGGGCTACGGCAGATAGCGCTTTGTATCGCCCCATTCATGCCGCAGACCGCGGAAAAGATGTGGGAGCGTCTCGGGCTGCCCGAGGTCTGGAGCGCCCGGTTACCGGGCTCGGCCGAGTGGGGAGGACTTCCCACGGGTGGCTTGACCACGCGGGGAGAAGCGCTGTTCCCCAGGAAGATGGAAGCGGCGGAGGGGAGTTGATTCCCGACTCCCACGCGCACCTCGACATGATCGAGGGCGATACGGCCGAGGTCGTCGACAGGGCGAGGTCGGTCGGCGTGTCACCAATAATCACCGTCGGCATAACCATCGAATCGAGCATCGAGGCCGTCCGGCACTCATCCACCTGTGAAGGGGTTTTCGCCGCCGTCGGAATACACCCGAACGACACCGCCGCGACCACACCTGAGGAGTTCGAGCGCCTCGAGGAGATCGCGCGCTCGAGCGACAGGGTAGTGGCTATCGGCGAAACAGGACTGGATTATTACTGTGACAGGACCCCGGCCGACAGGCAAAAATGGGCTTTCGCCCAGCATGCGCAACTGGCGAAGAAACTGGGCAAGGCACTGATAGTCCACGACCGCGAAGCACACGCCGACGTGCTCGACCTGCTGGCCGAATCCGGCCCCACCGATACCCCGGTTATCCTCCACTGTTTCTCTGGAGACGAGAGCGTACTTTCCGAGTGCCTGCGGCGCGGCTATTACATATCGTGGGCGGGTCCCCTTACCTTCAAGAAGAACGACTACGCGCGCAGGCTGGCCGCCATGGTCCCGCTGGAGCGCCTGCTCGTCGAGACCGATTCACCGTTCCTCTCGCCGGAGCCGTACCGGGGAAAGCCCAACCTCCCCGAGCGTGTCCGCCTGGTGGCGGAAACTCTTGCAGGGGTTTGCGCGCTTCCGCTCGAAGAAATGGAATATATACTCACGGAAAACGCAGGTACGGCTTTCGGCATAGACCTGACGGAGGGATGAGCTTGGATGCGCCACCCGCTTCCAGGACACTCGCTTCACCGGCTGTGGCCGCCGCGCTACTGGACGCTGCGGGAGCACGCCCAAACCGTTCGATGGGGCAAAACTTCCTTGTCGACGCAAACATCCTCCGCATCATCTCCCAGGCCGCGGAGCTCTTGCCATTCGATACGGTCATCGAGGTCGGCTCGGGTCTCGGTGCCCTTACGCAGGCGCTGGTCAATACAGTCGGGCGCGTGTACGCCCTGGAGGCCGACAGCAGGTTGGTAAGGATCCTGGAGCACGAGCTCGGGTGGGCTACGAACCTCATCCTCGTCGAGGCTGACGCGGCTCGATTCGACTACGCGACACTGTGGGACGGCGAACCTCCCGACGACGTGAAGATGGTCTCCAATCTGCCGTACCAGATCGCCGCTACGCTTGTTGTCGACTGCCTCAAGAGGTATCCATGGATAAGGGAGTACACCGTGATGGTCCAGCGGGAGGTAGCCAACCGGCTCGCCAGCGGGCCCGGGAGCAGGGAATACTCCGCCGCGAGCGTCCGCGTGCAGGTGCGCGCTTCTGTCTCGAAGGTGATACGGGTCTCGAGAAACAGCTTCTACCCCAGGCCGAAGGTGGACTCGGCGTTACTGCACATCGTCCGGTCCGAGCGCAGCACCTGGCGCGGTTCGGATTCGGGGACGGAAGCGTTCTTTGACAGGGTGGTTTCCGCCGCGTTCGGACAGAGGCGCAAGAAGCTCTCCAACGCCCTTTCCTCGGATGTCGGGCCGGGGGTCAGCGCCGACGCCGTCCGCGAAGCGCTCCGCACACTTGGAAAAAACAGCGAAATCCGCGCCGAGGACCTTTCCCCGGACGAGTTCGTCAATCTGGCATCGCTGCTCGAGGAACGCCTCGAACCGGGTATTTCCAGCCCGGTCGTCGAATAAGAAACTATCTCGAGCCGGGTCTCTCATCCCCTGCGCCGGCACAGGATCGAAAACCGGCGGAGGAATTCCCCTCGAGTGTGAGTCAGCAAATCGATGGAAGGACTGTTGATTGGAAAACAAGCCGGTCGTCCCGCCGAAGAACTGGCACACACTCTCACTCGATGAAGCGGTGCGGGAGCTCGGTACCGACGCCGACACAGGCCTGAGGGCACACGAGGCCGGGCACAGACTTCACAGCTTCGGGCCGAACGTCCTGAGAGAAGAAAAGAGAAAGTCGCCGCTCGTGAGGTTCCTCCTGCAGTTCAACGACTTCATGATATGGGTGCTGCTCGCCGCCGTGCTCATCAGCGGGGTTCTTCTCAGAGAGTACATAGACGCAATAGTCATCCTGGTCATCGTAATCCTCAACGCCATACTCGGTTTTGTCCAGGAGACCCGCGCCGAGTCCGCGCTCGCGAAGCTCAAGGAGCTTGCTGCGCCCACCGTCAGGGTGGTGAGGGGCGGCCTCGAGTCAGAGATCCCATCTCACGACGTCGTCCCCGGCGATCTGCTGACCCTGGAGGCCGGCGACCTCATCGCCGCGGACGCACGCCTCGCCTCGGCCGTGAACCTCATGGTGAACGAGTCCAGCCTGACGGGAGAGTCCAGCGCCGTCGACAAGGAATCCGGACCTGTCTTTGACGAGGACACGGCCCTCGGCGATCGCCTCAACATGGTTTTCGCTGGCACGCACGTAGAGTACGGCCGCGGGACCGCCCTGGTCGTGGCAACCGCGCAAGACACGGAGCTGGGGCACATCGCCACTATGCTGGAAGAAGCCAAACCGGAGCCCACACCGCTACAGGTCGAGCTGCGGGACGTCGGCAGGCGCATCGTGTACCTCTGCCTTCTGATCGTCGCGGTCGTCTTCGCTGTCGGTTTGATAAGAGGCAAGGGCGCCGCCGAAATGCTCTTGTTCGCGGTCAGCCTCGCGGTGGCGGCCATCCCCGAAGGGCTGCCCGCAATAGTAACGATATCGCTCGCCCAGGGCACCCAGGCTATGGCGAAAGAACATGCCATAGTCCGCAACCTGCCGGCCGTCGAGACGCTGGGCTGCGCCAACTATATCTGCTCCGACAAGACCGGTACGCTCACCCAGAACCGCATGAAGGTGACCGACGTGCTTTTCGCCGACGGGCGGCACTTCCTGGCCGAGGACGCCATGTCCGGGGACGGTCGCGAACCGGAAGTGTTCGCTCGGATGGCCCTCGCGGCGGCGCTCTGCAACGACGCAAGGCGCAACACTGAAGGCGCAAGCCTGGGTGACCCCACCGAGGTCGCTCTCATGGAAGCGGCGGAAAGCATCGGTCTTGAGAAAGCCGTGCTCGAGGAGGCGCGGGTCAGGGTCGCCGAGATACCGTTCGACTCCGACAGGAAGATGATGACCACGGTGCACCGCGACAACGGCCGGTTCGTGGTCTACGTGAAGGGAGCCGTTGAGGTTCTGATTGGACGCTGCGATACGATGTTGACGCCGGCCGGCGAGCGCCCGCTCGGCGCCGAAGACCGCGCCGTCATCTCGAGAGAGACCGCCGGGCTGGGCTCGCAGGCGCTGAGGACGATCGGGCTGGCATCGAGGCGCATCGAAGGGCTCCCGGCGCACGACGAGCTGGAGGGGCTGGAGGCGGGGCTGACCTTCATGGGCGTTTTCGCGATGAAAGACCCACCGCGACCCGAGGTGATCCCGGCGCTCGACATGTGCAGGCGGGCCAGGATCGACGTCGCGATGATCACCGGCGATATGCGTGCGACCGCCGATGCCGTAGCTCGCGAGCTTGGAATCCTCGTACCCGGCCAGAGGCTTATCGAGGGGACCGAGCTCGAAAAGATGAGCGAGGAGGAGCTCGCCGCCCGGGTGGAGGATATCCGCGTTTACGCCCGGGTCTCACCGAAACACAAGGTGAAGATCGTCGAAGCGCTCAAGGACCGCGGTCACGTGGTGGCGATGACGGGTGACGGCGTCAACGACGCTCCCGCGTTGAAACGCGCCGACATCGGTATCGCAATGGGAATAACCGGGACCGATGTCTCAAAAGAAGCATCGGACATGATACTCGCGGACGATAACTTCGCCACGATCGTATCGGCGGTCCGCCAGGGCAGGATCATCTTCTCCAACCTGAAGAAGTTCATCTACTTCCTGCTCTCCTGCAACATCAGCGAGGTCCTGGTCGTCTTCATCTCGATGATCGCCGGCATGCCGCTGCCACTCGTACCCGCCCAGATCCTCTGGATAAACCTTGTGACGGACGGTCTACCGGCGCTGGCGCTGGGGGTCGACCCGCCCGAGAGAGACGTCATGGACCACCCGCCTCGTCTTCTCGGAGAGAATATCCTGGCACCTCGAAAGCAACTCTGGCTGGCGTGGCAAGGGCTCCTGATAACCGCCGGCGCGCTCGCGTCGTTCATCGTTGCGCACTACGTGCTGGGCTACTCCTGGCACGACCCCTCGGGTGGGCTCAACGCGGCGCGAACCATCCTCTTTACCACGATGGTCCTCTCGCAGATCTTCCACTCGTACAACATGCGCTCAGAGACGCGCTCTTTCCTGTCCTCGAAGCCATGGGAGAACCGCTACCTGCTCGGGTCGTTCCTTCTGTCAATAGGGCTGCAGATGTTCGTTCTCTACGTTCCATTCATGCAGAAAGCTTTCAAGACTCACGGCCCGACTGCCGCCTCCTGGCTCGTCATACTGCTCTGCTCGCTCTTGCCGATCCTCATCATCGATCGCATCAAAGCTATCAACGCCTGGCGCTCCCGCCGTACCGCCTAGGCCACCTTTCCTCCCCCTCGAGGGGGAGGAAATTGCTTCTTCTATCTGCCTTTCCTGGTTACCGCCGCACGGCGTGGACGTGGACGGCGAGGATGCCGGGGGCGACATCGGTGAGTACTACGACCATGTGTTCACCGGAGTCGGTGTTGTATTGCTCGAGTATCCTGCCGTTGTCTACGGCGTAGTAGTAGCCACGGGCCAGCTTTTTCATGGGGAACTCGATCCTGCATCCCTGGAGCGTCATGCTCGCGCCGGTCGAGCCGTCGAGTGTGTTCTTGACCTTGCAGGTCACGTCGTCGAAAGGCCCGCCGATGCTCCGGTCGTTCAGGGGCAGCGGCAACGCGCCCGGCAACGACGGGGTGCTGAACGTGCCCTCACCGTTGACAATCGCAGGACGCAGGCCACCTGCATACTGGTCTTGCTCCATCCACTGTATCGAGGGCCTGTTCTTACGGTAGATATCGAAACCGTTCGGGTTCGGGTTAGCTGCAGTCGCGGTCCCTACACCGATTCCCTGCCAGCCCGGTATGGACCACTTCGTCATCGGATCATTGTCGGCGCCGGGAAGGCCCCAGTTTGTGAGCTTGCCGTCGTTGATGGTTATCATGCGGAAGCCCGCGTACCCCGAAGACGTCTTGTCGGTCAGCGACTCCTCCCCCACCGGTATCTGACTGGACGTTGTATTGAGCGCCATCAGGCCGCCCGTCCCGTCATACCAGGGCACCTTGCCCACCCAGTCGCTGTGGGCGTGCCCGGAGGCCTCGAACGCGACGTCGTAGCTCCGCATCAAGTAGACAAGTGACTGGGATCCTTCGCCCTGCCCCGAAGGCATGCTAAGGCCAAACTGCCCCTCGTTGTCGAACATCTTCGGATTGCCGCCTATTGGATCGAGGGGGTCGTGATGCATGAAAACCCCGCGCAGTTGCTTGCCCCGGTTAGCCTCGAGGTCGCGCTTTATCCAGCCGAGCTGCCCCGTGTAGGCGGACGGGTTGCCAGGGTCCCAGCGAAGCCCGGAACCGGGTGGAGCCGTGCCGACTCCCCACTTGTCGCCGTTGCCGAGCACCTGCCCCAGCCACTTGTGCGGATTGGTCACGTAGCCGAAAAAGTTGACGCCGTTGCGGTCATTGAAGTCAGGAAAGATGGAGGATGTCGGGTGCGGCCCGGTCGTGTCGACTTTAGGCCAGTCCATGGTGTTGATGCCGAGGAAATGGTAGTTCCCGTAATCCCACGAGCGGTACAGGGGGCCGAAGAGGTCCTGCCATATCTCCAGACCGTCGTCGTGCGCGAGTCCTCCCTCGGCCTCATGTCCGTCCCAGTTGTAGGCGTCGTGATTGCCGTCAATGCAGTAGACGGGCACGTTGAGCGCCAGTAGCTCATCGTACCACCAGGGGTACTCGAACCGGTACTCCGACCCGACGTCACCCGTCGTACCGACAAAAGGCCATGCGTCCTTTGGGTACGTGTTCCAATTCTTTTGGGCATACGTCGAGTCACCGGTGAATACGACGAAGTCGGGGTTCAGCAGGCTTATGGCCTGCAGCTCTTCTTGAAGGTAGACAGCCCCCTCGTTGGCCTTGCCGTCCTTGTCTTTGTCAAGCGGGAAATCATCGTATTTCAGCCACGTCTTGCTTATAGGGTCCAGCGTGCGGTTGGGAGTCCCGGGGCGAGGTTCCCTCAGCTCGAAAGACAGATAGTTGATACCGAACGCGTTCTGGATCTCCTGGCCGTAGACGTGCGTGTCCGTGATCTGGATTATCTTGACGTCTTTCTTGAACTCGTTGACCACGCTGACAGCGTGCGGCTGAACGTCGGAACGAAGGCTGTTCTCGTGGCCTGCCGGGAGCGCTCCCGCGTACCCCGCGGGAATCGCGCCCTTGAATTCCACGTGCACATCGTACAGGTCGAGCGGAACGTTCGCGGGCACCATCGCCGTGATCTTGTCTACCACGAAACCTTCCTGCCCGAACACCTCGGGCCACCTGTCGCTCGCCGACCTACCCACCGCTTCTACCTTGAGCTTCCTCGTGTTCACGACGGTATTCTCGGGCCTGTCGTATGTTCCATAGCCGTACGGGTCCGATGTGTTGCGATAGTTGTACCACTGGTTGGGATCGTTGGTGGACCCGTTATAGTGCTGGATGTTCGCCGCGACCGATGTCGTCAGGTAGACGCTCCACGCGTTTGCTCCTCCGGTCGGTAAGGCTCCAGTTGAGATACCGCCGTTGCCGAGACGCCAGTCCCACTCTATCGTGAGCCTGCCGCCTCGCACGATGATCGCCGGGTTCCCGAACGTTGGATAGACGAGCTGATTGACTTTCTTCGCCACCTCCGGCAGCGAACCGGTAACGCTGAACTCCTGTCCGTGCGCGGGTATCCCCGGAACCGCCACGAGCGCAATCACAAGCGCCGCCGCCAGCGTCAGACCGGCAGCCCTCAAAGCCGGCCTCCGCCACGCAAAGGAGTGATAGCCGAAATGTCGAGACATGAGACTCACCCCCTGATGCCTGCCGCCCCGCCCGAGACGGCATCTGCCCTCCCGGCGCTCTTCCTCACTTCAAGCGCCGTTCATCTCATGCTATGACCGCCTGATTGTGGTGTCAATTCAACGAACGGGTGAGCGGGCGCACAGGGAAAGTGCGCCGGATTGCGGCACGGGCCGGCTCAAGTGAGGTCTTTTCCGAACAGAAAAGCACGTCTCTGCCAGCCCTGGTTATCGTAGAACCCGTGCGCGTCCGTCCTGTGGAACGCGCTGTCCAGCTCGATGCGGGAGCAACCCAGGTCTCGAGCTGTGCCTGCGGCGTACTCGAGCAGCGCGGCTCCTGTTCCACGACCGCGCATCGACTCATCCACGACAAGCTCGTCGACGTATGCTAGCTTGCCCTGCTGCCAAAGGCTGTCCCTCACGTAGAAGTCGCAGAACCCGGTGATGCGGCCGCCCGAAAGCGCGCAGAATACGTGGCTGGTCGCGGCCTCGAGCAACCGTAGATAGATATCGCGCATCTTCTCCGGGTCGATGTTACTCTCCGGCCAGAGCTGGCGAAGAAGTGGGAACACGCCGTCGAAGTCCTCGAGTCGGCATTCCCGAATCTCGACTAACGGGGTTTCGGTGTCGGGCCCCATCATCAGTCCAGGCCCAGCGCTCTCAGAGTTCGAGCTCCTGGATGTCCGCCTTTTCTCCGGGCTCGCGCCTGACGAACCTGAGGAGCTCGCCGAGGATCTCCTCCTGAGTGGTAAATATGGCGTTCGCGATCTCTTCCTGAGCTTTCTTTACAGCCTTATCCTTGCCGTCCACGAAGACGATAGGGATACCGGCCGTCTCTTTGCTGGCACGCAAGTTATCGGCAAGGGCCCTACCGTAAGCGGGCATGGCCGACAGGTAGATCACGACCACGTCCGGCCGGTCCGCTTTTATCTTGTCGAACGCCAGGCGGTTGTCAACCGATTCGGAATAGACCTCCCAGCCGTCCTCGTAGAGGTACTGCTCGTGCGCTGCCACGGCGACGACATCAAAATCAAGGATGAAAACTTTCCCCTTCATGCAACCTCCTTGCGATCGAACAACCTACGCGGGCTTCTCCACTGCTTCAGGCCGAGCGCGCGATCCTGCGACCGAACTCCTCGCATGCCTTGACGTCCTCCTCGGATGCATCGGGACCTTTCCACAAACTCAGGGGGGCTCCGGCGCGCACGACGGGGCCGCCGGCTACCACCAAGCCGCCCTTGCGTGCCAGTGCCTGCTCCAGGTTTGGGACCAGCGTCTTCCCGCCCATGGCCGCGTTGACCGTGAACGCCCCGCAAGGCTTACCGGCGAGCCCGCCATCGGGTATCGAATCGAGAAAGGTCTTAACGTGTCCCCCGGGCAACCTGTACCTCTTGTTGCCGTAGGTCGGCGTACCGATAACAAGGACTTCAAAATCGCTGGGATCGGGGACGCCGCGGCCGGACCCGGCATCCGCCAGAACGCATTCGGAGCCCTCCTGCTCCAGGCCGCGCGCTATATCCCTCGCGGCCTGCTCTGTGTGACCCGTTTTACTCTGGAAGACAATAAGCGCTTTCATATTCGGCCTCCGTATGTAACTCTGGGTAATATCCTGTATAGCATACAACGCGGCCACCCGCCACGCCGTCGTAGTTCAACTATTCGGAGGGCGGCTCTGTTATCTCGGAAGGCTCCTCCCGAACCGGGCTAGAAGCATTGTGTTTGTTTTGGTAGCGCTGCGTCTCGTAGATGCCGTCCTTCTCGCTGACCTTTTTCCAGCCCTGGGGCAGCAGCTCCAGAATCTTGTCCTGGAGATACTTGTTGTCCTCCGACTCCGCCATCCTGAAGAAGGTATCGAACTTGAGATCCTGTTTTTCCACGTTCTGCAGGATGACGTCTATCATGTTGGCTATCATCTTCATGCCCTTGCGGTTGCGGGTGACCCCCTCGCTCCACTGCTTGAGGACGTCAATGCGGTTGCCTATCGCTCCCTCCGCGGTCTCCTCCAGCTCGGTGAGTACCTTGAGCGGCTTTCTCATGTTGGGCATGAAGAACGGCTTTCCGACGTTGAGCTGGATACCGTTGTCCCCGTCCTTCCGCCGCCAGCATGCCACAGGCAATATCGGCGCGGGTGCGCTGCGGGCGAGATTCGCAAGCCCGAACTGGAACGAGCCCAGCTGCCCGTGGGGATACCTGGAGCCCTCGGGGAAGACGAGTATTATCTTGCCGTTTCTGAGGTAGTCCAGGCTCGTCTTTATGGCCTGGAAATCCTGCCCCTCGGCATCACGGTCGATCGGGATCACCTTGAAGACCGTCCACAGAAACCAGCCCAGCTTGCCCTCGAGACCACGGCTTATCTCTACTTTTCCCCAGGGTACCATGGCGGTCCGCTTCAGGGTCTTGTGGAGCGCAAGGGCCACGGCGATGGGATCAACGCCTGTCTGGTGGTTCGCCACCACGATAAAAGGACCGTGAGTCGGAGCACTGTCCTCACCGGTGTACCGCAGCCGGTAGTTGCTGCTGTGTGCCAGTATCAGCGCTATGGGCCTGAGAATCGAGTACCTCAACCACATGCTGTTGAACCTCTTGGAAAAGACTCCATCGAGCTACTCTATATGTTAAGCCAAAAGCCGCGCGACCAGTTATATCCGGCGGACTTTCCACCCTGGGCCGCTACTTCTGCTTGAATCCGGTGGTGCCTTCGGCCTTTACCTCGTTTATCTTGGCCCTGGTGAAATCCGCGCCTGTCAGGTCGGAGCCCGAGAAATCGACCTCCTGCAGGAACGCGCCGATGAATATGGACTCCCGGAGGTCGCAGTCCCTCAGGTCCGTCCGGTACATGGTCGCCCTGACGAACAACCCTTCGAAGAGGTCCGCCTCGCTCATCTTTGTATTGACCAGATTCGTGTTCCGCATGTCGGCGCGCGTAAGGTTTGCCTTGCGAAAATCAGCCTCGGACAGGTTGGCGTGCGTCATGTACGCCTGCTTCAGGTTGGACCCGGACAGGTTGGACCCCGAAAGGTCGGTTACCATAAAATTGGCGTACGGAAGGTCCATACCGCTCAAGTCCACCCCGGACAGGTCGGGCCGCACGCCCATGGCCGTCCTGCGCCATTCGTTCCAGTTCTTGACGCCCTTCTTCAATATCTTGAGATGCTCTTTATCCGCCATTAACCAAACCCCCCTAAAGACAACGAAGCGCCGCCTCTTCCAACGAGGCGGCGCAAAAGAATATATCATAAATCGCTCCGCTCCTGAACGGACCTTACCTTCGGCGCCGGGTGCGATACACTTCCATTGGAACAAGACCGGCCGGACGATGCCTTGATCGAAAGCGAGCGGCATGGACGACAGCGAAAGACCTCAGCCGGAACGCACGCCCGTGGAGGTGCTTCAGGCGAATGTTACTGCGCCGACGACAGACCTTATCGACAAGTCTCTGATCCGCGGTGGAGCGCTCTCGGCTTTCGGCTACAGGGACTTCAGCCTTCTCTGGTCCGGGGCATTCCTTTCAAACGTCGGAACCTTGATACACACGACGGCGCTCCTCTGGTACATAAACCAGCTGACCAACTCGAGCGCCTGGGTGGGCGCGGTAAACTTCGCTAACTTCCTGCCGATAATCCTCTTCGTGCTGTACGCGGGATCGCTCGCCGACCGGCTCGACCGCAGGAAGCTGATCCTCTGGACCCAGGCACTCATGATGTTGGTAGCCCTCCTGCTGGGCCTGTCGGTCTCCCTCGGATGGATACCTCCGAGCACCGCGACCTCGGCGACCGCGGGGCAGCTCGTGCNNGCCATCACGGTCTTTATGGGCGTCGCTTTCGTGTTCAACTTCCCCGCGTGGCGGGCGATGGTGCCCGACCTCGTACCTCATGACCTCCTTCTCAACGCGGTTGCCCTGGACGCCGCGGGCTACAACATGGCCCGGTTCATAGGGCCGGCGCTGGGTGCGCTGATACTGAACGTCTGGAATGTTGCCGGAGCGTTCTACATCAACGCCGTAAGCTTCCTCGCTGTTATCGCCGCGCTGCTTGTGATCAGGTACCGGCCCCCCGAATCGGCCCCGCCGGAGGAGAGCGCCTGGACCCAGATGCGGGAAGGCGCGAGGTACATGTGGCGCAACAGTTGGACCAGAAACCTTATTTTCGTGCTGGGAATCTCGGCGTTCTTCGGCCTCTCATATATCGTGCTGCTTCCCTCGGTTGCCAAAAACGTTCTCCACCAGGGCTCATGGGCATACGGCTTTCTTCTCGGCGCTGTAGGCCTGGGCGCGGCGGTCGGCGCTCCGATCGTGACCCTCCTCAACAGGAGGTTCAAGGAAAGAGAGCTCATCAAGTACGGGCTGCTGATCTTCTCGGTGATGGTCCTGCTGCTCGCCGCGTCGCGGGCGTACTGGCTGTCGCTTGTAGCGACATTCGGCATGGGGTTGAGCTTCCTGACAGCGAGCGCGTCTATCAACACCGTCCTTCAGGCGAGGGTGGACCGGCTGATGAGGGGTCGGATAATGAGCTTCTACATCCTCCTGTTCCAGGGAACCGCCCCGATAGGAGGACTCCTGTTTGGGTATATCGCGGACGCAAGATCTACTTCGTTCGCGCTGCTGATCGGAGGCCTGGTCGTATTAACCCTGGCCCTCGTGCTGATCTTCGTCCCCTCGATACTGAAGGATGCGGTTTCCCCCGCCAGGCTGCCGGCACCCGCTGACGGTGCAACAAGGTAACAGACGCCGACGGCTCACTCCAGCAGGAAAACAGGGATTCTAGAGTGCGAGTGGTGCGGGCCCGATTGCCGATTGTTCAGAGGAGCCAAGCAGAGAGAATCCACGTTGGGTAAGTTGGTGGAGGTAGGCGGGCTCGAACCGCCGACCTCTGGCTTGCAAAGCCAGCGCTCTCCCAACTGAGCTA
>PMDX01000007.1 GCA_003154635.1 Actinomycetota bacterium
TCGTATGCCAAATGGGCGGGCTGGATACAGGAGGTCGCATCGAGTCACGGCCTGGCCTCCGGGTCACCGCTTGAGCTTATGCTCAACGACATGAAACTGGTGATGGTGGGGGAGAAGCAGCTGGTCAAGGAAGGCCGAAAGCGTTTCGTCCCCTAGCCCGCGCACGTTCATACCTCTACGTGCCGGTCAGGGTGTCACTTTGACCGCGATACGAGGGCGAACGTCAGGGAGACCAATGAAATAACCTTCCACCTCGTACCGGCCCTGCGTAACCCCCGGCGCTGTCCAGGCGACCTTGAACACCTTGCTGTCACCCGGCTCGAACTTCATCTCGTTGACCGCCTGCGTAAAGAACATGCCCTTCGACCAGCGCCACACCTCGCCACCGCCTCTGCTGAACGCGATGANNTTCCCGGCCTCCGGGAGAGAAAGAGGAAAATTCGTAGGCCTGCGCGGTCGGCAGAGTGAAGGAGCGCGCCTTGCCCGAGAGGTTTCTCACGTTGAGGGTCAGTGAGAACGTGTTCGTGGCATTTGCCGAGGAAGGATTCGAGCGCAAGATCTCTTCAAAACCATGTACCTTGAGCGCGCCGGTAGCGCCTCCCACACCCGGCGGGGGGTGGGATTCCACCGGGCCGGCGTCGCATCCACCGGCAGCGAATAGTGCGAGTGTACACACCGCGATAAGAGATAACACTATCGAAAATCGTCTCAGCTTCACCCGGGACTCCTAGAGGAACTCGTCAAGGTACTGGTTGACGATGTTCGGGGCCTCCTGCTGTACCCAGTGACTGCACCTCGGTATGTACCTGATCCGAAGGCCGTCGGCAAAGTAAGGATCGAGGCCGTACGTCAGCTCTTTCCCCAGCGCGCGGTCGCTTTCGGCCCAGATGAGGAGGGTCGGGCTCAATATCCGCGGAAAAGACCTTGCCATCTTGAAGAAGCCAAGGTTCCGCATCGATGCACGGTAGTAGTTGATGCCACCGGTAAGTGCTCCGGGCCGGCCCGCCGCACGTGCAAGCTCTTTCAGGTCTTCCTTACTGAAAGCTTCCTTGTCGATCGCCCATTCGCTGAAGAAGTACTTGAGAAGGTAGAAATCGTGGGCGCTGAAGAGCAACTCCGGAATGCGCGGGAGCTGGAAGAAGAACGTGTACCAGGAGCGCATCATCTGTCGCGGGTTGCTCATGAGGTTCTTTGCGAAAACGGCCGGATGCGGAGCGTTCATAACGACCAGCTTGTCGAGATGGCTGGGGAACGCTACCGCGAACATCCAGGCCACCACCCCGCCCCAGTCGTGCGAGACCACGTGAGCTCTGGAAGCTCCGAACGCTTCTATCAGGCACCTCACGTCATTTACCAGCTTATCCGCCTTGTACTCGCCTACGCCCTCGGGCTTGTCGCTCTCACCATAGCCTCTGAGATCGGGGGCTACGACCTTGAAACGCCTGGCTAGATAAGGTATCTGGTGCCGCCAGGAGTACCAGGATTCGGGAAAACCGTGCAGCAGGAGCACCAGGTCACCCTCTCCCTGTGTCACACAGTGGAATCTAAGGCCGTTTGCCTCTACGAACTCGTGGTTCCAGGTGGTGGTTTCTTGCATTGTATTGCTCCTTATGAACCGACGACCCGGCTTCAGGCTTATTCTACTACGCGTCCATCATACGTACGACGGGCAAATCCCTCTTGGGAAGTCCCAGAATTACTCCAGCCGGGCTACGGACATCGGGCATCATTCGAGGTTTAATCTAATTGGAGGCATTATTGAGATGATACTTTACAATTTGGTGATGTTCGCTGGAAGCATAGCGCTGTCAGGACTGATTGCAACCGGCTTTCTTTTTGTGTTCAAAAAATCCCCGTGGCGGTTGCCGATGGCCTTGCTGTTACGTCAACCGGAGATGCCGCCCGACGAGAAGGCGCTTCTCAGGGAGAGGGTCATACAGATATGCTCCGAGCCCGACGAGGTTGTTCGCCTGACGCTTTGCGAAGAGATCTACCTGCCGCTAGGCAAATCATGGCACCAGCCATCCGAGGCCGCCGCCGGCGCCTGAGAGGATTGCTTCATAGTCTTCCTTGACTCCAGCGTTTTCACATATAATTACGGGGCTTTGCGTGCTGCAAAACACGGTATTTCTAAAGACAGGAGGAAATTGATGAAGGCAATAGTCATGGGAGGAGGGATGGGCGGCCTCGCGACCGCCATAAACCTGCTCGATCTTGGCATGGAGGTCTCTCTGATCGAGGCCGACGAAATATTCGGTGGCCGCGCCAGCTCGTGGCTCGACGAAGACGGAGACATGATCGATAACGCGCTGCACGTCTTCTTCCCTTACTACGTTAACCTGCTCGAGTTCTTTAAGAAGATGGGCATCTACGACAACATAGCCTGGAAGAACTCCGAGTTCTACTACGCCCAGGAAGGCGGCAACCAGGCAGTACTGAAGTTCAAGAAGCTCCCGGCGCCGTTCCACGCGGCTTACGCGTTCGGCCATCTCTTGAAGGACTACAAGGGCATTGCCAAGTGGAAGGTCATGGCTGCTGGCATGCCCATGGTACTGGGACTCTTCTTCGGGGAGAAGAGGCTGAACGAGCTGGACAAGATCAGCATGGCGACAATGGTCTACAGGTACGGCTCCCTCGAGGGACTTAAGGCGGTCATGGAGCCGGGTATCAACGGCCTCACGTTCACACCGTCATGGGGCATCTCCGCCAAGGTCATGATGAACTGGGGAATGAAAGTGATGGGCTCCGCCGAAAACGCAAGGGTAGGATTCGCCAACGGCGGCCTCGGTGAGATATGGGTCGACAACTGCCTCGATTACATAAAGAAGAAGGGGGGAACCTTCGAGCTCGGCAAGGCCGTAACTACCGTCAACGTCGAGAAAGGCAAGATCAAGAACATCACAGTCAACGATTCGGAAACGATGGAAGCCGATCTGTACGTCTCGGCTATAAGCCCGTACTCGCTTCGAAGGGTGCTCCCCGACGAAGCGTACAAACTCGAGTACTTCCGCGATCTATGGTACTTCCAGTATGCGCCTTCGCTTTCATTGCAGGTATGGTTCGACAAGAAGCTCACCGACGTCGATGTGACGTTCTTCTCGAGCGACTGCATCTTCAACACCTACGCCGATCTGTCAAACGTGCTCCCACACATCTTCAAGGGCGGGACTATGTTCGAGATGGTGCTATCGCCGGCCGACCACGTGCAGGGGCTGCCGGACGAGGTGATTTTCGATATCGCGATAGAGCAGATCAAGGACAGGTTCCCGCTGGCAAAAGACGCCAAGGTCCTCAAGTGGAAGGTAGTGCGCGAGCGACAGGGTGTCTACAGGGCAGCACCGGACATGGAGAGCCACAGGCCGTTCCAGCGCTCTCCGTACGAGAACTTCTATGTCACCGGCGACTACACCAAGACACACGTGAGTTCCGGCGGCATGGAGGCCGCTATCTGGAACTCCAACAAGACATCGGAACTCATTGCTGCCGACAAGCTCGGCAAGGTCATATCCTTGAACAAGGAGTTCAAGGTTAACGAGCCGCTCATGAAGATAATGAAACCGATGGCATTCGCGGGAATAGCCGCAGCCGGACTTGGCGTCGCCAGGCTGGTGCTCAAAGGTCTCATGAAAAAGAAGTAGGAACCACCAATGAGAAGAGAACGGCAGGGGTTTTGAGCCCCTGCCGTTTTTTTATCTCCAGTTAAAGCCTAGCTCTTGCTCATGTAACTGAAGCCAGGGATTGCCATCTTGGGGATGACTGGCATCTTGGGCAGCAGGCCGGCGAGCTTCGTAACGTTGTGTTCGCCCATGAGCTTTACGCCGAACTCCATCGCCTTGACGTTGGGACGCACGAACGGGTACCAGACCTTGTTCTTGATTGCGTATGAAATCTTGAAGAGGCTGGTGAAACGCTGGAACTCGGCAAGACCGCGCTCCCGGTCCATAACGGCGAGGGCCGCGACCTTGCCGGTGATGAGGGCTCCCGAGATCCCGAACCACATCATGGGGTCCATTGCTCCGGACATCGTCCCGCACATCACGGCGTCTTTCCAGAACAGCCTCGGGTTGTCGGGGGAACCAATGGGAACCGCGCCCGAGACGTACTGCCAGTCGTCGTGCTCGATGCCCTCTTCGTGGACCATGAACCTCTTGTACTTTGTGAGGCACTTCTCGGTGACTTCCCTGATGCTGAAGAGAAGGTTGAAGTAGTAGTTGTTCACCGCGGAGAGGTATCCGTACTCGGTAATGCATTCGTCCCACCAGATCCACGCGTAGCTGCCGATACCGATCTCGCCACGAGAGATCCAGCCGTACCAGCGCAGATACGGAATATCGACCATCTCGTAAGCCGCGGGGATGAGCCCGCATGCGATGATCGTGTTGGGCGGCAGGTTCGAGAGAGTCTCTTTGTTAAGTGGCGAGTTCCACTCGAACTTGATATCGAGGCCCTTGCACTCGTTGTAGAGCAACGTATCGAGGCTGGTCTCGCGGTTGCCGCGCTCAACGGCCATCATGTCGTGAACGGGCGCGAGGATCTTTGTGTTATGGAAGTAGAAGGGGCATGCCAGCACCTGGTGAAACACTGGTGACAGATCGATGCCGATGTAGTCAGATGTCTTCTTGACGTCAAGTGGCGTCACGTGGGTAGAGGGGTTGTAAAGTTGCGAGCCGCCGTATCCGGGCTCCCGGTCGTGGACCGTGACGGAATATCCTTCGCGTGCAAGGTTAATTGCCGCAATCAGTCCGGACATCCCGGCTCCGTAGATGGTCGCTTCCGTGTTCTTTGGTGCCATCGCTCCTCCTTTGCCATAGGCGCAAAGATTAAAACACCTTATATGGTGTGGTTTCAATGCCCGTTGCGACTTTTTTCCACCAATGCCCCTGATAGCGAATGAAACGGCTGGATGTTAGAATGCGCCCCAGCCTCGAAGTCTTGGAGTGACCTTGTGGAGAGAAAGAGATGTCGGAAGCGGACGTCAGGATGAGGATAATGTCGGGAGCAAAGGCCGCATTCTCGCGATATGGGTACCATGACACCCACGTTTCTCACATTCTCGACGAAGCCGGAATAGCCCGCGCCACTTTCTATAAGTATTTTCCAAACAAACGCCAGGTATTTCACGATATCGTAGCGAGCATCTTCAGGTCGCTCTACGATTCAATAGGCGATATGTTGCGCGACGGCGACACGGAGACGCTCGGAGGCAGGTTGCGAGACAGCCTGGAGCTTTCTTACGGGATATTTCTAGACAACCGCGGCGTCATCCAGGTGTACCTGAGCGAAGCGTTCAGGTTGGACCCCGGGCTCTACGCCATATGGGACGATTTCGAGCGCCGCACGCTCAGGCTCTTTGCGGAGGTATTGGATAACGGCATAGACAGTGGGGCTTTCAGGGTCGTCGACACGGCGCTGGTAAGCAGGGCCATGTTCCTGCTGTTTCTTCAGGTCCCGTTCTGGGACGTGCTCCTCGGCGGCCTCGTCGAGATAGATATGGGATCCCTCGCCAATGAGATGGTCAAGTTCG
>PMDX01000213.1 GCA_003154635.1 Actinomycetota bacterium
GGTGGGTGCACAGTCACTTTAATGTTGAAAAAGCTGCGGCTCGGGCCGGAGCTTCAGGTGAGAATCCATGGAACATATCTCCCTTTATCGAAAATGGAGGCCGCAGACGTTTAGCGAGGTGGTCGGCCAGAAGCCGGTCACCAACACACTCGCAAACGCGCTGTCCTCGGGCAGGCTGGTGCACGCCTATCTCTTCTCCGGGCCGNNGCGAGCAACCGCAAGATCGACGAGATACGCGACCTCCTCGACAAGATACCGTACACGCCGACCTCGCTACGCTCCAAGGTCTATATCATAGACGAGGTCCATCAGCTCACCCCAGAGGCGTCGAGTGCCTTGCTGAAGACGCTCGAGGAGCCTCCAGGCCACATCATATTCGTGCTGGCTACAACCGAGCCGCACAAGCTCCTGCCGACGATCGTTTCTCGCTGCCAGAAGTTCGATTTCAGCATGGTGTCGGCGCAGGACATAGCCCAGTTGCTCGAACATATAGCTACGCACGAGGGCATAGATGTCGACACCGAGGCTATCGAGATGATAGCCGAGCATGCCCACGGTTCGGTTCGTGACGCGATCGGCGTTATGGACCAGATCTCCAATCTGTCAGGCGAGCAGGTGACGAGGACCCAGCTGGCGGAGCTCCTCGGCGAGGTCGAGACCGAGCTGGTCTTCAGAATGGTCGACCTCATGACCGAGAGGGATACTCCAGGTGCGCTCGCTCTAGTGGGAGGCGTATTCGAAGGGGGCAAAGACCCGCGGAGATTCCTCGAGTCTCTCATCTCTCACCTGCGCAACCTCTTCCTGATACAGAACGCCGCAAATCCCGAGACGATAGTCGAGGCGACGGTCGATCATTTCCAGCGTCTGAGCGAGCAGTCGAACGTGATCTCGAGGCACGAGGTCATAAAGCTCATCGAGCGCCTGGGAGATACTTTCCGCGAGATGCGGTGGAGCGAGAACCCGAGGCTCATCCTGGAATGCGCGATCGTAAAAAACACCAGCCTTGACGCCGACATCTCGATCGAGGGGCTCGCTTTTCGCATCGAAGAGCTCGAGCGCAAGCTGGTGGCGCAATCAAACGAGGTGCCGGCGGACGGCACAGGGCAAAAGGATGATACAGGTGGCGATTCAGGCATGAACGAGAGCGCCATGGCCGCGAAACCGGCTACGCCTGCCGCAACGAGAAGTGCCGGCGGTGCGGGCGGAGAGACTGTTCAGGCTTCCGCGCCTCGCGTCGCCGAGAGTACACCCGACCGGACCTCCGAAAAGGCTGCGCCGACAAAAGAGACTGCCACTGATACTGGCGGGCAGAGCACCACGACGTCCGCTGGGGGCCCAGCCCCGGTCGTTGAGGGAGCTCGACCGGAAAGCGATGGGGCTTCCGATGCGCGAGAAGGCGGCAAAGGAAGCTCCGAGCGAGAGAAGGTACGCAGAACATGGATGGCGTTAATGGCCGACCTCAAGAAGACAGGCCAGATGAAACTCTATGCGCTGCTTACCAAGGCAAGAGTTCAGGGCGCGAAAGGCGGCAGCCTGGTGCTCGGTTTTCCAGAGGACGCGCTTTTCCAGATGGACGTGCTGGCCGACTCCTCGGCGGACATCGCCACCATCGAAGAAACTTGGCAACGTTTTGCGGGAGAGCCGGTGAAAGTCAAGCTCGTGACCGCCTCTGCGGGCGCGAGAAAGCCCACGCCGGCGCAGCCCGAGAGCCGTGCGAGGGACACTGAGGACACGAAGGCTGACTCGAGCGCCGACGACAGAGCGCCGCTCGCTTCCGACAACGCCGAGGCGCGCTCTCCAGAGCAGTTGGCTGACGTGAACAGCACGGGCGGGTCTCTCGCTACTGATGCTCCCGAGGCAGGCGGAAGTCCACTGGATAGCCGCGACAAAGCCATGGCGAAGAAGAGCAAGAAGGCCAACTCAAAGGACATTGCCCGAAAGCTCAAAGAGAGCTTCGACGGTGAGATAATCGAAGAAAAGAAGGAAGGGAAGGATTAGCATGTCCAAGGGCAAGTACTATCCCAAGGCTCCCAAGGGCCCCAAGGGCGGCGGCCCTCAGGATATGATGAAACAGCTGCAGCAGGTACAGCGCCAGATGGAAGAAGCGCAGGAGGCACTGGTCGGCGAAACGGTCGAGTACTCCGCCGGTGGCGGCATGGTTAAGGTCGTGGCGGACGGTCAACAGAACATTAAGTCGATAGCAATCGACCCACAGGCAGTGGACCCGGATGACGTATCAATGCTCGAAGACATGATCCTCGTAGCCGTGAACGGCGCACTCGGGATGTCACAGGAGCTTGCAGCGGAGCGCATGGGCGGGCTTACCGGCCTCGGTCCGGGCGGCCTCGGCATCCCGGGCCTTTGAGAGAGTAGGCATGGCGTACTTCTCGGTTTCGCTCGAGAACCTCATAGAACATCTGTGCGGGCTTCCAGGCATTGGCCCCAAATCAGCCCAGAGGATCGCGCTCCATCTTCTCTCGATTCCAAGAGACGACGCGATTGAACTCGCGAAAGCCATCGTTGATGTCAAAGACAGGGTGAGGTTCTGCAACATCTGCTACAACATCTCTGAGGGTGAGATATGCGGCGTCTGCTCCGATGAGCGACGGGACAATTCCATCATCTGCGTAGTGGAAGAACCCAAGGATATTATCGCAATCGAGCGCAGCGGCTCGTTCAGGGGCCGTTACCACGTCCTCGGCGGGGCGATCTCTCCAATAGACGGCATAGGCCCCGACGAGCTACGTTTCACAGAATTGATATCGAGGCTGCGCGATGGCTCCGCAAAGGAGATAATCGCCGCGACCAATCCAAACGCTGAAGGCGAAGCGACTGCCTTGTACCTTGCCCAGTTGGTTCGACCACTCGGTATCAAGGTAACACGAATCGCGCGCGGCCTTCCCGTCGGCGGCGACCTCGAATACGCCGACGAGATCACCCTCAGCCGCGCCCTCGACGGTCGCACCGAACTCTAACCTCCAACCCCCTGGTTATTCGTAGCGGAGGGATTCGATGGGGTCTAACTTGGAGGCCTGGCGGGCGGGGTAGACGCCGAAGAAGACGCCAACGAGCATGGAGAAGAGGAAGGCGAGCAGTACTATCCATATGGTTACCTGGGCTTTGAGGTGGACGAGGGATTGGTAGAGCCAGGCTCCGCCGATTGCTATCATGACGCCGATGGTGCCACCGACAAGGCTCAGCACAACCGCCTCGACCAGGAACTGAAGAAGTATATCGCGGGTCTTGGCACCGACAGCCTTGCGTATACCGACCTCGCGGGTTCGCTCTGTCACGGAAACGAGCATGATGTTCATTATGCCGA
>PMDX01000123.1 GCA_003154635.1 Actinomycetota bacterium
CCGGAGACGATCCACGACTTCTACGGCTTCCCGCGGGACTTGTACGAGATCGAGTACCCCGCCCCCGGCTCTCCCGATCTTGCGAAGCTCGTGCGGGAAGCCGTCCCGGATGGGCTGGTGAGATGCAGTGATGGCTGGGGCCTCGACCATGCTTCCTGGTCTGTACTCCTCCACATGTATCCCGAAGCCGACATCCCGGTTTTCGAGATGAGCCTCGATTATACGTTCAACGACCGGCATCCGTTGCCCGTCGAATATCACTACGACCTGGGCAGACAACTCGGGCCGCTACGGCGGAACGGGATCCTCGTCATCGGAAGCGGAAACATGGTACACAACCTGGGCCTGGTGGATTTTAATACGGACGCCGAGCCATTCGAGTGGGCTGTCGAGGCGGACGGGAAGATGAAAGCTTGCCTTGTTTCGGGCGATAATGCCGGGCTTATCGATTTTGAAGGCATGGGAAAGGCCGCCGAGCTTGCCGTTCCCACGCTAGACCATTACCTGCCCATGATTTACGCAATCGCCATGCAGGAGAGTGGGGAGTCCGTATCCTTTGTCTACGAAGGATTCCAGAACGGTTCGGTATCCATGCGATGCTTCCGCGTCGGATGAGTTTTGACATGAGGAACAGGGGAGAATAACCTGAGAACGTTGCGCCGTCGAAAGACGAGCAAAGTATGCTTGATCGTAGCAACTATGTGACCGGAGGCGTCTCTTATGAAGAACTTGGCTGGAAAAACCGTTTTGATTACAGGTGGAGCGCTTGGAATGGGGAGGTCTCTCGCTCGCCTGTTCCTCCTGGAGGGGTCCAGGGTCGCGCTGGTGGACATCAGGAAAGATGACCTTGATAGTGCGGTCGAGGAGCTGGGTCGTCTTGGGGAAGTGGTCTCTTACATGTGCGATATCTCCGATAGAGAAAAGGTCTATGAGCTCGCAAAGACCGTCTCAAGCGAGTTCGGGACCGTAGATATCCTCGTGAACAACGCAGGGATCGTCAAGTCAAGNNTTCCTTGAGAAGCCTGACGATGCCATCGAGCAGATGATCGCGGTAAATCTCATGGCTCACGTCTGGACCATGAAGGCGTTCCTACCCGGGATGGTCGCAAAGCGTGAGGGCTACGTGGTCAACATGTCATCCGCGGGCGGCCTCCTGGCGGTTCCTTACATCTCCGATTACAGCGCCAGCAAGTTCGCGGTGGTCGGCCTGACGGAAGCCCTGCGCCAGGAGTTCAAGATCGAGGGATTGAAGGGCATAAAGTTCATGTGCGTGTGCCCTAATACAGTCGGAACGGGTCTTTTTGATGGCGCCACCATGGTGAAGGGGACAAAGCTTCTTACGGCAGAGCAGGTGACCGAAAAGATAGTTGCTGGGATCAAGAAGAACCNNTAGTCCCACTAACCAAGGCGATCCTCCCGCCTTCGGTACTGGATCTCATGAACCGCGTGCTTGGCATCTCCACGTCCTCCAGGACGACCAAAGGCCGACCCGACCCGACCGGTTGACGGTGATCATCCGGGAAAACCGATTGTACGCCGGGGCGCTTTAAGCGCTACTTGGCTATAATATGCTGTAACCATGAAAGTACTTTTCATTCATTCAGAAGAAGACCATTACTCTCCTGAGAAGCCTCTCGAGGGACCGGAACGCATGCAGTTCGGTATCTCGTATATTTCGGCAATTCTGAAAGAGAACGGGCACCAGACCAGATTGGTGGTCCCTTCCCGCCTGACCGAGCACGTGGTTGAGGAGGCGATCAGGGATTTCGACCCTGGCGTGGTCTGCTTCACTTCCGTTTTCGCCGAGTTCGAGTTCATGTCCCGTCTTGCTTCAAAGGTTAAGCGCTCCCATCCGGACCTGTTCCTCCTCGTTGGAGGCCCTCACGCCACTCTCAGGCCGGACGAGTGCCTGGCGTGCGCTTTCGACGCCGTGTGCGTGGGAGAAGGCGAGTTTCCGACGCTCGAGCTCGTAGAGCAACTCGAGGATGGCAGGTCGCCCCGAGGAATACCGAACCTGTACATCAAGAACGGAAGCGGGGTCGAAAGGAACGAGCCTCGACCGTTCATCGAGGACCTCGACGGGCTGCCTTTTCCGGACCGGAACATGTGGTACGACTGGTACGCAAACCCACTTTCGAGGCCCTCGCTCATAGTCGGGCGTGGCTGCCCGTTCCAGTGCACTTACTGCTGCAATCACGCATTGAGGCGAGTGAGTGATGGCAAGTACGTGAGGCTGCGGTCGCCCGAAAACATCGTTGCTGAGCTGGTCGACCTTAAGGCGACGTATCCGCTGCTGCCGGAAGTATACCTAGAGGTCGAGACGCTCGGGTTCAACCAGGAGTGGGCGCTCGAACTGTGCGCACACCTGGAGGAAATGAACTCCGGGTTCGAGCAGCCTCTGGTCTTCGGGGCAAACCTGAGGGTGACACCGAATACCACGTACGACGAGCTTTTCGCGGCGCTGGCGCGCGCGAAATTCCGATTCGTCAATATCGGCCTGGAATCAGGTAGCGAGAGGGTGCGCCGCGAGGTCCTCAAGAGGAACTATTCGAACGAGGACATCATAAGGGCCGTCGAGACCGCGAGGAAGCACGGGCTCCAAGTCGGGTTCTACAACCTCATAGGTCTGCCCGGAGAGACGCCCGCCGATTTTCGCGAGACGATACGAATGAACCGCAGGTGCCAGCCCGACTGGTTCCTGCTCAGCGTGTTCTTCCCGTATCCGGGAACCGCCCTGCATGAGACCTGTACCGAGATGGGCCTGCTCGACGAGCCTCCCGACCCGGGGCTCGAGAGGCGCAAACCTGTGTTGGACCAGCCGGGTTTCACCAAGAGGCAGATAAGCAGAAGGTTTACCTGGTCCCATTTCTTGTTTTACGCCGGGCACAGACCGTGGCGCGAGATATCCTGGATGGTCTTTCTGACCAAGGTGTACTCAAGCCCAAGGTTGCTCAGTGTCTGGCGGGCCATCGACAGGAGGCTCCACCCGTACGAGTTCTAAGGGAGCCGGCCCGTCCGTGGCAGATGGCGCGGTACGGTAACGCCGCGCGAAATGTATCTACTGTCTTGCAATAACGATGTTGGATTTGGATTTGGAGGTAGTTTGGTGACAGCAACTTTCGAAAGGCATTTCTCCGGCATCTTCGACCCAAAATCAATTGCGGTCGTCGGTGCATCAAACGTGGTCGGCAAGTGGGGGTTTATCATGCCGGTCAACGCCCTCGGAGGAGGGTATAAAGGTGATTTCTACATGGTGAATCCCAAGGAGAAGACAGTACTCGGGTTCCCCTCGTACCCTAATCTCAGTGACGTCGACAAGCCGGTCGACCTGGTTATCGTCGCGATCCCGGCCGCCGGGGTGCTCGGCGTCATCAAGGAGGCCGCGGAAAAAGGTATCAAGAACGCCCTGGTGGTGTCCTCGAACTTCAGCGAGGTCGGTGAGAAAGGCGCGGCCCTCGAGCGCGAGCTCGCGGATTTCGCCAGTGAAGCCGGAATAACCATAATCGGACCGAATACGATGGGCGTCTACAGCGCGTCTTCATCCCTGCTTGCGGTCGGCGGTCCGGCCAGCCCGCTTCCCGGCGCTGTAGGCTTCATTTCCCAGAGCGGAAATCTCGGGATGCAGTTGCTCGGATGGGGTCGCAGCAGGGGCCTCGGCTTCAGCCGCTTCGTAGGAAGCGGCAACGCGGCAAATACCGACATGCATGACTACCTGACATACCTCGGCGAGGACCCGATGACGAAAGTTATCGCCCTCTACATCGAGGGGCTTCGCGACGGCAGGCGTTTTCTCGAGGTTGCGCGGAGCATCACCCCGCATAAGCCGGTAGTCGTCCTCAAGGGTGGAAAAGGGGCGCAGGGCGGTCGCGCTGCGCGTTCGCATTCGGGTGCCCTTGCCTCCAACACCGAACTCTTCGATGCGATGCTCGACCAGGCGGGCATCGTCCAGGCTGAAAACACCGAGGAGTTCATCGACATCGTCGCGGCGTTCGACGCATTGCCGCGTGCCCTGGGAAAGAAAGTCGCCATCATGACCATGGGCGGAGGCTGGGGGGTTGTGGCTTCGGATGCGTGCGACCGCGAAGGACTCGAACTTGCCAAGCTGCCCCAGTCATTGATAGATGAGCTCGACCCTGTCCTTCCGGCGTTCTGGAGCAGGGGCAACCCGGTTGACCTGGTCGGCAACCTGAGAAGGTCAAGCCACTTCAAGGTCATAGATACGCTGGCCTCGTGTAACGACATAGACATTCTTATCGTTATGGGTGCGCTTCTCGGAAAAGACATCTTCCTGGACGCCGTCTTGATGGGCACTGTAAAGCCGTTCCTCGGGGTAATGCGGAATCATCTCGATCATCTGCCCGCGTTCCTCGCTTCGCAGTTGAAGGGTTTCAAGGAATCCTTTACGAAGAGGAAGGGATACAACCCGCAGGGTTCTGCCGGCATTAACCCGGGCGAAGCGTGGCAATGGACCGATGCGGCCATGATAAATATGCTAGAGAAGCTTGTGCGGGAGAAGCAAAAGCCGATAATAACCGTAGCGTTGGATGCGCGCGAGATGACGGCGGCCGCGAGTCTTCAGAGTCGTGGGATATTCTCCGCGCCGACACCGGAGAGGGCCGTTCGCGCGGCATCCAAGATCGCTGCGTACGGGTCATATCTGGAACAGGTCGGTGATCGAAATGAAAGAGCTCCCGTTTGAGCTGCTCGAGAAAAAGGTCTTCGAATTTCTCGACGAGCAGGAGATGTGCGTGGTGGCCACTTGCTCGCAGGGGAAGCCCAGAGCATCCGCAGTTGAGTTCTTTCCGCGAGGGTACTTTCTATATGTTCTCACGGAGGGTGGAACGAAGATATCCAATCTCCAGGAGAACCCGGCGGTTTCTGTTGCTATCAACGGTCGGTTCACGGGCTGGGATTCGGCCAGAGGCCTGCAGGTCACTGGACTCGCGAGGATAGGCCTGTACGGGTCCGACATATTCGAAGAAGCCCGTGAGGCGTACGAACTCCGAAAGGGGCTCGAAGACGTCGAACTGCCTGAAGGCATGTACGCTATAAAAGTATACCCGATACAGATGGAATACCTGGATACCGCGCTGAAAGCCGAAGGTTATGCGGCGAGGCACGTGATCCGCTGCGGGCAGAATGATTCCAACTGAGAACGGTTATTCGGGAGGGGAGGAGCCCATGAGGACTCTGGTCGTGTATTACTCGCAGACCGGAAACACCAAGAAGGTGGCCGATGCCATTTTCGCGGCGCTGCCACGTGATAAAGAGATCATGAAACTCGAAGACGTCACGAGCCTCGACGACTATGACCTTATCTTTGCAGGTTTTCCGATTCACTCGCACGGGCCCGCTCCGAAGGCGAAAGAGTTCCTCGAAAAGCAAGCCGAGGGTCGGGCTATGGCGCTGTTCATCACCCACGCCAGTCCTGAAAGCGCGCCTGACGTGTCCCACATGATACAGCGGTGCGTCAACGCCGCCGCCGGCGCACAGTTGCTGGGGGTCTTCAACTGTCAGGGAGAGCTGGCTCGGGACGTCATGGACCGGCTCTTGGAGAGCAAGCACCCGGAGATGCGGATGTTCGGCGAGCAGGGGAACTTTACCAGGGGACAGCCGGATGCTGCGAGGCTCGCGCGTGCGGCTGCTTTCGCTGACGAGGTCTTGGCCAAGGTCACTTAAGCTCTGCCGGGCACCTGGCGACACAAAGGCCGCAACGGACTCCGCTCATCCCGGGTATGCCGAGCTTGATGTAGTACTTGAGGCAGGCCGCCTTGTCCGTGGGACTGCCGTCACGGCTCAGCGCGCCGGCTGGGCAGGCCCTTACGCACGCGTATCCGCAACGCTCCGGAACGCAAAGCCGCTGTTCCGAAGGACGGCCGGGCTCCAACTCGGCATCGGTCAGCAGCGCCACGAACCTGACCCTGGGTCCGCACTCCGGCGTGAGCAGCAGGTTGTTGACGCCTATCTCGCCCAGTCCCGCTTCGCGGGCCATGTGGCGGTAGGAAAGGTTCTCACGGAGCGCTGAATCGGCGAAGTCGCGGATCCGTGGGAAAGTTACGACCTTCCCAAGCAACTTGAGTGAACCGGCCGAGCGTTTCTCAAGGTTCCAGCCAGGCATTTCCTTGTACGGGATGGGGAACGCCTTGTGCCCCGACTCCTGTAGCAAGCCACAAAGCTCGAAAAGCGAGTGGTTCAACCTGTCGTTGGTGATATGGAAGTTCGCGGTATACTCGACCCTGGTTCCCGGGAGGCCGTCGAGGGGTGTGTCCAGCATTCGTTCTCCCAGGAGGACGATCGATCGGGCGTTGCTCATCACGTCGGATGGCCGGTGCCCTTCTGGCGCCTTACGCTCGTAAGATCCAGCGTCCGCTATACCGAAGACCGTGGCCCGTGCCCTGGCTTTGAGCTCTGCGACAAGATCCATGTCCACCCCTTTGCAGGATAGTAGTCCGCCTGTAAGTCTACACAAATACGACGGGAGCGCGTAATGAGCGTCTTTCTCAGCGGGCGCGCTCAGAATAGAATAACCTGGGAATTCGCGGCTACGAACGGGAAGAGTCCTCGAGACCGTCACCGCCGAGGGCGAGCCGATGCACGAGATGTGGATCGCTCCGGAGGGAATGGCCGGAGCCTCGGACATGATAGAGCGCCAGAAAGAAAGGTCGGATTCTATTCGAGTTTATCGACGAGCCAGGCGACGTTCAGGGCGAACCTCCTGATCGTCTCGAGGCCCTCCTCGTCGTCCATGGCTTCGCCGGGCATCCTGCCGAACACCATGTTCCAGTATGTAGAGCCTGCTACTATCATGTCGTTAATTAGGTAGAACATCAGGAGTTCCTGTATGGTAGCCGTGTGGCCGCCCCTGCGGGCGACGGCGATCGGCCCGCCCACCATCCTCGACAGGAACCTGTCACCGCTCTTCGACACCATGCCGATACGCTGCAACGCCGACATCAGGTCGCCCCGAGCGGTACCGAAGTATACCGGCGTTCCGACGATGAACCCGCGGGCTTCCCTGAGTTTGCCTATCAGCTCGTTGACGCCGTCGTCAAGGGAGCATTCTCCGAGCTTTTCGCAGCGGCCGCACGCGATGCAGGATTTGACCTCCCAACCGGCAAGTGACAGTGTCTCGGTCTCCACCCCGGCGGTCTCGATGACGTCCGCGCATTCGGACAGCAGCCTGGCGGTGTTGCCTTTCTTGCGGGGGCTTGCGCACAGGAGGATTATCTTTTTCATGCAGGGCCTCCGTCAGGTTATCTCGAATGGGCGAGCGCGCTGATTGCTTTTTGCAGGCAGGTGCCGCCCTCTTTGACCATGCTGACCGCGCTGGAGATGAGCTCTGACGCTTCACCGACGGTCATCTCGTTGCAATCCTTGATGAACTCGAGCCCGCGGGTACACTGCGCTGACGCCTTGAGCTGGAGGTCGCACGACCTCAGGAGCAGATCGTTGGATTTTTGCAGCTCGGGCGAGGCTCCGATAACGACAAGCTCTTGCCGCGCGGACTTTATCTCCTGGATGAAGGCGCCGAAGCGGGGGAGGTAAGAGTCCGCAAGGTTGTTCGCGTATCTCCAAACGCCCTCGGGGGTCTCCGGTATATCGCTGTCAGACGTTTCCAAAGGGACGTCGGAGAGCTGATCGGCCCGGGCTATGAGGACGCTCGACCGTCCTCCCTGGACTACCCGCGAGAGCTCCGAGAGCTTCTTCTCGAGTTCCGGTGCCGTAGCGGTGACCTTGCCGAGAATCAATTTGAGACGGTATGAGACGATTGACAGCCTGAGGGCTTCGAGGTTCTTCGTGATCCCGCGTGCGACCGTTCCGAGGGCCCCGACTTCCGCCTTGTGCCGAGTTTGGCGCTCGACCCGCGTGGCGCCGTTTCCCGCGCCGGCGGAGATCACCAGGACTACTACCATGGCGATGGCCAACACAAGAGCGGCGTAAGTCGTCAGCTTGCCCCGCCTGTCGAGACTGGACCACCATCCGCCTCGTCCGTTCCCGTTATTGCTCCGGGCAATAAATGGCGGCGCCGTCAGACCGTTGGCCGCGGGCTTCAGCGGGCCCGGCACTGTAACTCTCCGGCGGCATTGAAATATGTATCAACAGCCGCTCCGGCCGCGCGCGGCGACGGCGGTATTTCTGGTCGCGTATTTTTCATATGAATCCCTGGCAAGTAGTGTCACTACGCGAATTCTCCCTCGGGGACACCTGTCCTGCGGGAGGGCCACTTATTATAAGCCAAGGCCCCTCCGCAGTAAACAAAGCTCCAGGACGCCGGGACATGTCCTCGCGACATCGGTTTTGTGGTTGTCACGCCGCTGTTCTACTATGGTGTGGTTCCATAATTCGATGTTTCCTGCCAGGGAGGCGAAGTGGAAAAGGTGCGGATGACGTCCGGTAGGGGGTATATAGAATCAGGGGCCGGGCCAGCGATCGTGATGCTCCCCGGGATGGAGGGCTCGAAATGGTTCTGGCGATTCCAGGTGGAGGCTTTCTTTGAACGATATCGCGCTGTCTCACTTGACCTTGCCGTCCGAAAGCCGGCTTTCTCCACAAAGATAGGAGATTACGCCCGAGAAGTCCTTAGAATGATGGATTCCCTCGATATAGAGAGCGCCATTATCTTCGGTGAATCGATAGGAGGCATGGTCACCCAGTATCTATCCCTCGAGCACCCCGAGCGCGTCAGGGCTATCGTCCTCTGTAATACCATGGACAACCCGCGACGCTGGGGTTTCGGCCCCAACATGTTCACGCTCGCGACGATGGTGCACCAACTGGCTTTCCTGCCGTTTCTCTCGGACTCTCAGAGGAGGAGCCTGTTGATGTGGGTAGGCAGGCACCGTGGATTCGTCATGGACCCGTCGCCAGGGAACGCGGACCTCACGGATTACCTTATGGAGCATGGTCTGGAATGTGGCGGTGCTGCATACGTCGACCGCGTGATCGCCGGTGGGAGTGCCTGGTTCACGGATAGGCTACACGAGATCTCCATTCCCGCCCTGGTGCTGCGCGGCACCGAAGACAGGCTCGTGAGGCCGGACGCGGCGCTGGAGTTGGCAGGCCGTATACCGGGTGCCGAGGTCGCGCTTATCGATGGTGGAGGTCACTGCTGCCCACACTCGATGCCAGGCCCGACTACGCGAGCGATCGAGGAATGGCTGGGGCGTAAAGGCCTCTAGGTAGTCTACCTGTCTGCTCCGGGAATCATGACTCGCGAGACGGGGCCTTTGCCGGCGGCTGCGTAGCGCGCGGCTTCCACGCCGCTGAGGACGGCCGTGGGCACTCCACCGAGGTATAACCAGGAGAACGCCTGGAAACCGGCCATGTACAGCCCTTCGACCGGTGTCAGGACAAGTGACCGGACCGTGTAGTCGCTTGCGAGCGGCTGCTTCTGCGACCACCCCACGACGCTCCCCGCGAACCTGCCACCTGCCTCCTCGAAGGTGAGTGGGGTGGCGATGTCCACCACCCGGATAGCTTCCTCCAGCCCCGGCACAAGGCTTCGCGAAACCTCGCGGACAAGGGCGCCAGCAAGGAGATCCTTGTAGGCGGAATACACGGGAAGCCTCGTTCCCGGAGTGGGTCGGTACCTGGAGAAATGCTCGTGGTCCGCCGCAGTCCTGATTACCATGACTGACCGGCCTTGAGGCGCGAGACCGGGGTCGTCGCGGCTCCAAAGGCAGACCTCGAGTTCCTGACCCGCCAGGTCTTCAGGCTCGATCTCGGGTTCTTTCCAGACCGGCCCCGGATCGTTTCCGGGAGCTTCGCCGCGCCTGTGGATGATATGTGAGCCATCCAAGAAGGCCGAGAGGTCCGCCTTTCGGTCCTCGATTCCCAGCGCCACCTGGAAGATCGAATGGGCTATAGGGGCCTTTTCCACGGCCCCGCGCCACTCCGGCGGCTGGGAATCCGCGTCCACGAGCATGAGGAACGTGCTCTTAAAATCGGCGTTCGACACGACGACGGGCGCTTCGATGCGATTGCCGTCACTCAATAACACGCCGTTGACTTTGCCTCCGGACACGTTTATGCGCAAAACGTAGGCTCCTGTCCTCAACGTGCCGCCGCTCGACATCACGGCCGCGGCGAGGCGGTCCGCAAAGTTGTTGAACCCGCCCTCCGGGTACCATATACCACGTTCGCACATTACGTCCCACATAGCTGCAAGCAGCGGGAAACCGCCATATGGCTCGCACGTGCCGATACTTCCCAGGAGCCGCCGTAAGCCCGCATCGGTGACAAGCGCGGATACGATGTCGGCTGCCGGTCCCGTGAATCGAGGCTCGATCGGCGGCGCCTCACCCATCGGTGTTTTCGACAGCCGGCGGCTTACGGCGTCAACATATTCGAAGAAATCGCGAACCCCGGCGGCTTCATCCGGGAACAAGGTCGCCAGATCGTTTGTAAGCCTCTTAAGCTCGCGCGAGATTTTGACCCGTGTTCCGAACGCATCGACAACGTAGTCAGCGCGTCTGAAATCGGGCTTATTCAAGTGCTCGATGCCCGCGAACGCGCCGGTCACTTCAGCTATGCCGGTAAACCCCAGCGCCCCGATGGGGAATGTAAAGCCTTCGCGCATGAATCCCCGTGATGTGCCCCCGGGTGCATCTTTCATGTCCAGCACCAGCGTTTTGGCGCCTTCCTGGGAAAGGAACAACGCCGCCGTGAGCCCGCCCGGCCCGGCACCTACGACGATGGCGTCGTAGCAATCGCCAGAGTGCGCGGCGATGGCCAACGCTTAGCCCTCGCCCTCTTCGACTACCCCGCTGAACTCGGGTGGGATCTCCAGCTTTGCGGTCCCCGCTGAGCACTTTGGGATGGCCGCTATGAGGTTGGCCAGCCTCTCGTAAGGAACCGTCACGAACACGTCGTCCCGTCCGAATCTCTGCTGCCTGCGAGCAGTCCAATCGCCAAGGGTCAGGTTCGTGTGCCCGGTCATCACGGGGTATCCAATGGCGGAGTGACATAACGAACCCGCAACCTCCACATGCGGAGGGATGCCGTCCCAGAAGTGGTCCAGAGTGATCAGCCTGCATGCCTGCTCGGCCGTGCAGATAAAAAGCACGAGATCGGGCCGCATGGGGGAGACGTCCATTGGCGCCATGAGTATCCGCTCGCTCATGTTGGTGGGAGGAGGTGAGGTCAGGCCCTGCATGCGCTGGAAGCTCACTATGGAGTGTGTAAGTTTTTCGCCCGTGGTGAGGAACTTCTGAAGGGCGCGCCGCGACTGGGCGGCGGGCGGATCGCTTAGCCCGCAATGCCAGGCCCCCCCGGGGCACGCCGAGGTCTCTTTGTCGATGACGAACGACTCACCCGCGGCTGCCATCTTCATCGCTCTGCAGATCCACGCTTTGCGGGGCTCGACTGCCTCTAGTTCCTCGTTGGTAAACGTCACCGCAACCGGTTTGTTCTCGAGTCCGAAAACCTCAACGAGCTTCTTTGACTGCTCGACCCATTTGGTCTCCAAACCGTCCACCTCCCGAATTCCGCAGGTACGCGCTACACATACAGTAAAGGCCAGGATCGGTGTGCGTGCAAGCCGCCGGGTGGTCCCGAATTTACGCTCCGGCTCGGTTCTGGTAGATTAGCTCCAGTCGGGGCGGCACAATCCGGAAGGGCTATTGTGAAGAAACGGAACTGGTACCTTGCAGTCGGCCTGGCGCTTCTTGCGGCGTCAGCGGTGTTGTACGGGATCGACTATGCCATTTTCGGTGACGCTCACCATCTCTATATTTATCTGGTGGGCGACCTCGCCTTTCTGCCTCTCGAGGTGCTGGTCGTGACGGTCATCGTGGACAGGCTGCTGAGCGAGCGCGACAAGCGGATGACGCTCGAGAAGCTAAACATGGTGATCGGCGCGTTCTTCAGTGCTGTGGGAACGGAACTTCTGCGCCGCCTGGTTGACATCGACCCCTCTTCGGATTCAAAGAGAAGAGATCTCATGGTGGACGCCGGATGGACCGAGAAGGAGTACCGCGCGATGAAACAGACGTTCACCGCCGAGCAATTCAAGTGCGATAGCCGCGCCTCGGACCTGGCCGCTCTAAAGGAGTTGCTGGTATCGAATCGCGATTTCTTCATCAGGCTGCTCGAGAACCCCATGCTCCTCGAACACGTCACGTTCACCGACTTGTTGTGGGCCGTCTCTCACCTGAGCGAGGAGCTGGAGAGCAGGGCGAGCCTCGAGGGGCTTGCGGAAGCGGATATGGACCACCTGGCGGGGGACATGAGCAGGGCATATGAGCTACTGGCAATCCAGTGGCTCGACTACATGCTGCACCTTCGCGCCAATTACCCGTACCTGTTCTCTCTCGCGATGCGCCTGAACCCGTTCGATGCAGAGGCCCGTGCCGAGATAACGGGATAACAGCAGACTACGGCATGTTCCGTGGAGCGTCTTTCGGCGGTCGCTCTCGCGTCATCCGACCGAAGGCTTTCGACCTCCTACATCGAATGTTAGAGCCCCGCTGGTCTTGTTGCCGATGGCGATTGCGCCTGTTGCTCGTCTGGCTACCGCAATAGCCCCGTGCGAACTCCTCGACGCGATCGCGATCGCGCCCGCGCTCGAGCGCAACCCCACCGATAGCGCTCCATAGCTGAAGTAACCCAGTGAAACGGCGCCGTTTGCGAGCAGTCCGATCGCCAGCGCTCCCGAGCTGAACAGCCCGACCGCCACCCGGCCGGCCGCTATAATGCCCAGCGCGCTATCGCCGGCCGCAATGATTCCCACCCGGAACCCATCACCAATATTTACGACCGGGATGCCAAGGGGCTTCCATACGTGCTCGTTGAATACTTGTTCCATACTGGAGCAATTCAACGGTCAATCGAGCAAACCTCCCCGCGTCGCAAGCCGCCGGACTCCCAATACCCGTCAGTTGCAGCAGTCCAGCTTGCGGGGCGCTTGCATTATGCATCTGATATAGTTGACTGACTCACGCAGGTCGAGATGGGGAGGTCGTCATGCCCAGCCGCCGCACCAAAGGAATCCTTGCCGCCGGCGCTCTCACCCTGATGCTGGCAACTGTTCCCACTATCATCCGCAAGGCAGACCATAGACGGGACGTCGACGCCGGGTTGCTGGAGGATTCTGACCTGGAGCTCGAGCACGTCTTTGTCGAGTCGCTCGACGGTACCCCTTTACACGTCACGATGACCGGCGAGGGGGACCGAACGTTGTTTCTGATCCCGGGCTGGACGTGCAATGAGACGGTGTTCCGCCTGCAGCAGAGGCACTTCGCTGACAGGTACAGGGTCGTGAGCCTCGAGCTTCGCGGACACGGCGGCTCGGAGGTGCCGGCGAGCCTCGACTACCATCACGACCGCCTGGCCGAAGACCTGAAAGCAGTAATAGACTACGTGGACCCGAGTTCGTTCGCCGTCGGAGGGTTCAGCATGGGGGGATTCACCACGTTGAAATTCCATGAGAGGTTCGGTGTTGGGTACGCCGACCGCATGAAGGGAATTGCCCTGATAGACTCGAGCGGATTGGACCTGCTCGAGGGCATCGTGCTGGGGAACATCATGCGACTGTTCTACCCTTTCCCCCTCTCGCCGATAATCACGATGCTCGGGCGCCCGAGCCGGTTTCTCGACCGCATCATGGAACTCCTCAAGGACACGTCTTTCGCCTACCTTGTGGTGCGCGCGCTCGCGTTCGGCAAGAAGCCGAGCGGCTGTTATGTCGAGCACCAGAGGGAGATGTCCTTCAGTACCAAGTTTGTGTCCTCCTGCCTGGCGGTGAAGTCGATGCTCGAGTACCACGTCGACCATCACCTGCCGAACATCGACCTGCCCGTGTTGCTGCTGGTCGGCGACAGGGACAAGCTCACCAATGTGAAAGCCAACGAAGGAACAGCGGCGCTTCTCCCGGACGCGCGGGTCACGGTCTTCGAGGGAGCCGGCCACTGCGCCCTCATGGAGCAGTGGCTCGATTTCAACGCCGAGCTGGATTCGTTCCTCAGCGAGGTGTTCTCGAGCCAAGTCATTTGACTGGGCCTTTGAAAATTGCTACAAATTCAGGTTGGCGGATGCTTGCCGGCAACATGCGGCGGTCATCATAGGGTTGGTGGAGCATGACCGGGACAGTGTTCTTGAAAGGGGTTTTGGATGAACAAGTGGGAGGAACTATACAAGTCAAAGTTCAGGACCGCCGAAGAGGCCGCTAAGACGGTCAAGGACGGCGATCGCATATTTCTTGGCAGTGGCTCAAGCTCGCCCGCGGCGGTGCTCGACGTGCTCTTCGACAGGGCGGACGAGCTGAACAACGTCGTTGTTGGCAGCCTGATAATGCTGGCGCCCATGTACAAGATACTGACTCCCGACAAGATAGAGCACATCGAGTTCGATAACTTTTTCGCGACCCCGCTGGACCGTGCGGCCCTCTGCGAGGGCATATGTACCCACACCCCGTTTCACTTCTCCGAGCTGCCCAGGATAGCCGGGGAGGGACGCGGCTACAAGAAGATAATTACCCAGGTGAGCCCGATGGACGAGTACGGTTATATGAGCGCGGGCCTGTCGGGCAACTTCCTGGACGTTTTGGATTATATCGACGAACTGATCCTGGTGGTGAACGAGAAGCAGCCACGCATTACAGGAATGAACTACTATCATATCGGTGACTCAAAGGTTAAGTACGTGGTCGAAAGCAACGCTCCTGTCCTCACCCTCCCGCCTGAGCCCGTGACTGACACGGACAGGGCGATAGCGGAACAGATTGTCGAGTATATTGACGATGGGGCCACGATACAATTGGGAATTGGCGCTGTTCCGAACGCAATAGGGGAGTCGCTTATACATTCGAACAAGGTCAACCTCGGGTGCTACACAGAGATGATACCCGATGCCATCATGAAGCTGTTCGAGGCGGGAGTTCTAGATAACAGCAAGAAGTCGTTCCACCCTTACCAGATGAACTCCTTCTTCACCGCGGGCTCGCAGGAGTTGTACGACTGGCTCGACGGCAACCCGATGGTCTACTTCACTCCAATAAGCATCAATAACGACCCCTACAACGTCGCCAAGAACGACAACATGGTGGCCGTTAACTCCACCATCGAAATCGACATAATGGGCCAGTGCTGCTCCGAGGCTATCGGGACCATGCAGTACTCGGCGACCGGCGGGCAGGTTGACTTCACGCGGGGCGCCTACATGGCTAAGAACGGCAAAGCGTTCATAGCTACACACTCGACCGTCACCGACAAAAAGACCGGCGAGCTGAAGTCCAAGATAGTGCCTTTCCTCCAGCCCGGGACGCCGGTGACGCTTACACGCACTGATGTCATGTACGTCGCGACCGAATACGGCGTTGCCCTGCTGAAGGGCAAGAGCATGCGCGAGCGCGCCCGGGGGCTAATCAGCATAACGCACCCCGACTTCCGCGGTGAGCTCCGCCAGTACGCAAAGGACGTCAAGTATTTCGTTCTTCCACAGCACGAAGAGTTCTAAGGGTCGCTCGGGGGATCCCTTCCTTGATGTCCTCGCGGTGCCGGGTCGGTGGTAGGCGTTGGCTCGGATATTCATTTCTGCGGAGCGATTGCTTCAGGGGTTCGGGTACGATTTTTCCTCGATGTCCTCGCGGATAAGTAATGCCTTTCACAATCGATTCGAGATCCGCTGCGGAGTACTCGGAAAAATGCACCCCTCACCCCATGAGTCCAGTAGAAATGAATATCCGAGCTCAGAGTGGTTGAGAACGATCACCGCTTGCGGAGTAGCGCGGAGATAAACGCCTTTCGCTCGGGCAATAGGGAAACAGGAGGAGTGATTTTCCTGCCCCTCGAGGGGGGAGGCCTGCCAACCTCCCTGCGCCCCCGGACAGCGCACACGCCAACCTTCCGTTACTTAATACTTTGTTCACTGACAACCAATTATTTTCTTGCGGTATTAAGCTGGGTGGCGTAAGCTGACTCAAGTCAACTATTGACCAGGGTCATGTGTAGTTCCGCGAGAGATCCGACAGCATCAGAGGCGCAAAGGGGGGGCTTTGAAAGAATCCACAAGAAATATCTTCAAGATGCACGGTTGGCGCGTGGACAGAGCGATCCACAACTACATCTATTTCGCATTCTATGATGTATACGTGGTGATATTCCTGTTACTGGGACGCAGCTTACAGCGCTTCTTCTCGAGCTTGCGCCTCGCGACGAAGATGTTCGGCATGGTATTCAACAGGTATCACGCCAAGGTGATAACGATGGAGCATGCCGAAAAGATCCTCACGCTCAACGAAGATGTGATACTCGGTCCTGACAAGACCGAGCGCATCATCCCATTCCAGTATGCGAACAAGATAATCCTAAAAGAGCCGCAATATATAGCGGTGATGGATTGTCCGTGCAGGAAGTCGCGTGGTGATGCCGGCTGCCGTCCGCTCGATGTGTGCATGGCTGTCGGAAAGACGACAGCCCAGTTCTGGCTCGAGCACGGCGCGAGGTTCAACGCGCGCAAGATAACGCAGGAAGAGGCATTGCAGCGGCTTCGTGAAGCCCGCGAGCGCGGCAATATCACGACGTCGTTTTTCAAGGTCGCAACTGGTGGGAGGACCGGAGTTATCTGTTCGTGCTGTACGTGCTGCTGTGGCGCGCTAGAAGGGCAGCGTATAGGAAAAGCGCTTAAGGGAGGTCATAAGATCGACATGATCGTACCCTCCAGTTACGTCGCGAGGGTCGACGCCGACAAGTGCGATGCTTGTGGCAAGTGTGCATCCAGCTGCTTCTTCGAGGCCATCAGCATTGAAGACGGCGCCGTTGTCCAGAGCGAGACCGCCTGCATGGGCTGTGGGATTTGCGTAGAGAAATGTCCCAACAGCGCCAGGTCTTTGCACCACGACCCGGCCAAGGGCGACCCTCTCGATCTGGATATTGCAAGAGAAAAGCTTGGCTAGCTGAACGGGAGGCGGGACGAATGGTAAAGAAGTCCGAGTACGTGGTAGTCGGTTCTGGCGCGGGTGGCGGCACTGTTGCCGCGGAGCTCGCCAAGAGGGGCGCGCAGGTCCTGGTCCTCGAGAGGGGACCCGATCTGACCTGGGTGGGAAATCATATCTTCGGTGTCCTCGCGCTGGACAGGCACGGCTTCCTGACGTCGCAGGAGGGGATGGGGGTCGCGAGGGCGCTGATCGTCGGCGGTTCTTCGGTGATCACCTGTGGCACATCCGCACGGCCGCCGAAAGGCATCTTCGAAACATTCGGCATCGAGCTGGACAAGTACTTCGAGATGGGTGAGAAGGACCTGAGGGTCACCGTATTGCCTGACGATACGATCGGTGAGGCGACGCTGAGCCTCATGGATGCCGGCAACCGTCTGGGCATGAAATGGCAGAAGCTCGAAAAGTTCATAGATCCGGAAAAGTGCGAGCCGAGGTTCTGCAACTGCATGCTGGGTTGTCCCAAAGGTGCGAAGTGGACTTCTCGCGAGTACCTCGACGAGGCGAAGAGCCACGGGGCTGAAGTCATGAGCTCGGTAAAGGTGGATCGGGTGATCGTTTCTGGAGGCAAGGCGGCAGGTGTAAAGGCCTGGAAGAAAGGTACTGGAGACATAACGGTCGAGGCGGACAAGGTGATACTTGCCGGTGGCGGCATGGGTACGCCTGTGATCCTGCAGCGCTCCGGTGTTTACGACGCGGGACAAGGTTTCTTCTGCGACCCGCTTGTTTTCACCGTCGGGTACCATCCGAAGCTGAAAGGCGGGTTCGATCCGCCAATGACGGTTGGCACTTTTGACTTCTGGGACAGCGATGGCTTCCTCCTCTCTCCGGTGCTAGACCCATGGATCTCATTCGGGCTCGAGATGATGAAGGCCAAGCCCACGCAGCTCGTCAACTGGCCCAAATACCAGCATGCGATGGGCATCATGACCAAGGGGAAAGACGAGCTGGCCGGCAGGATAAACGTCGACGAGACATTCTCAAAGGTGCTCACACACAAGGATCGTTCCGTTCTGGACGAAGGCATCTCGCTCTCCAGGCGGGTCCTTATGGAGGCGGGCTGCCCGCCTGACTCAATATGGGTGAACAAGGTCAGGGGCGCGCATCCGGGCGGCACGTGCCGGATAGGCGAGGTGGTCGACACCGACCTCAAGACGCAGATAGACGATCTGTATGTGTGCGACGCCTCGGTGATACCGGCCTCACTGGCCGCGCCAGTGGTGCTGACGCTCGTGGCACTCGGCAAGAGGCTTGTCGACAATCTCATTCCCGCGCAGGATAAGCCCAGGGAGGTCGCGGCCGCGGAATAGCTCGCCGGTTGACCCATCTCATTAGTTTTTAAGCGTACCCTCGGGTACGCTTAAGACATGAAAAGAGCAGGTTACTACCTGGTATTGGTGATCGCCGCGGCTCTTGTGGTTGGGGCGGTCATATATTTCTCGCTGGGTACAGGTGCGCCAAAGGCGCGGGTCAAGCTGCCGGGGGGCAAGATCGTCGAAGTGACGCANNCCACCGACAAGATGAACGTCCGGACCGCCGAGGGACAGCCGGACATCGACCTCAGGACTTACCGGTTGAAGGTCGAAGGGCTCGTCGACAAGCCGCTGGTGCTATCGTTCGAGGATGTGAAATCCCTGGCGGCCGAGGAGCGCTTTGTAAAGTTGCCCTGTGTCGAGGGTTGGACGCAGGCCGGGGTGTGGAAAGGCCCCAGGCTCCAGACGGTTCTCGATCGAGCCGGCGTTCAAAAGGGAGCCCGGACGGTCGTGTTTACCTCGCCAGGCGGTTATTCGACATCTCTTACGCTCTCTGACGTGAAGAAGAACGACCCTCTACTCGCCTATGGCGTCAACGATGGCAGGCTCCCCGACGAGCAGGGCTACCCGCTTCGCCTCGTCGTTCCGAACAAGCTCGGGTACAAATGGATCAAGTGGGTGACGGGTATTAAGCTGATCAAAGGCACCTATGAAGGTTACTGGGAGAGCAGGGGATACTCGAACGACGCCGATGCGACCGGCAGATGATGGAGGTCACGCAGGCGGAACCCCGCTTCCTGTGAGCTGACAGTATTCACGAGAACAAGCTTGCGCTGATCCGGCCCTGTGTTAGAGTAGTGGCGGTCTAGAGCGAGGAGGAACATATGGCTGATCCAGGTAACACAAACGCAAAAGCACCATGGGGCGCGGAGTTCTGTCTCAACAAGTGTCCCACGTGCAAGTACCCCCGCAAGAAGGGCAAGGGCCTTCTCTATAAATGGCTGAGGATCGAAGCGAAGATCTGCCCGATGTGCAAGTCATACGAGAAGCATTACGGCGTCCCTGTCTGGGAGTATCCGGCCGAGTCGTAGGAATCGTCGGCATCCATGTCGCCCTTCGATGCTTCGAACCTCAATGTAGCCGTTCCTCAACTCAAAGGGGGAACCCAAGGATAATCCTCTCAAGGTCCTCGTGTGCGAGTTCGGACATATCCGAGGACGCATGGTGGCTATCGCCCTTATGGCCGTTGCCGTTTCCATTGCCGTTAGGACCCTTACAGCATGTTTCGACGACATAGTCGTCAAGCATAAGGCCGAGGTAGATGCGCTCGACTTGCATGTCGGTTAACATTCTGACCACCTGTTTCACAATAGTAATTATGTTACTCTATTCAGCAACATAATTGTAAATCCGAAGGTCAAATTTTGTCAATCGGCAAAAGCAATAGATCAGGTGTGAACTATTAAGAACAAAATACATGAATGTTGAGAGTAAGCGAAGAGGCCTCCCATGAGGGAGGCCTCTTCGTTCATGCTGTGTTCTTAGGTCGGTTTTCAGGGTTAGAGTCGGGGCGTTATTATCCTACAGG